>QHWR01000270.1 GCA_003223835.1 Acidobacteriota bacterium
CTCCGAGCTCGACGAGGTGAGCGCGAACCAGGAGGCGCTCCGCCTCGACGCGCTGGCGTCGACGCGCGCGATCCGCACGAAGGCGAATACGCCCGCGGAGATCAACGAGCTGTTCGACGGGATCGCGTACGCGAAAGGGGCGGCCGTCCTCCGCATGATCGAGACGTTCGTCGGAGAGGACGCCTTCCGCAGCGGCGTGAACGCCTACATCGCGCAGTTCAAGTACGCGAACGCGCGGGCCGAAGATTTCTGGACGGTCATGACGCGCACGACCGGAAAGCCGGTCGACACGGTGATGTCGTCATTCGTCGATCAGCCGGGCGCGCCGCTCGTCTCGCTCGACGCGCGCTGCACCCCGACGAGCGCGGTCGAGACGATCGCGCAGGAGCGCTACCACGCACAACGCCAGCCGCCGGCGCCCGACGAGACCTGGCAGATTCCCGTCTGCCTCCGGCTTCCGGATGGATCGTCGAAGTGCGACGTGCTCGAGACGAAGGCGGGCACGATGCCGCTCGCCGCGTGCCCCGCGTGGGTGGTCGGGAACGCGAACGGCCTGGGCTACTACCGCGTCGCGTACAAGCCGGATGCGATTCCGAAGATCGGTGCGAACCTCGATCGTCTGGCGCCCGGCGAACGCATCTCACTGCTCTCCGACGAGTGGGCGCTCGTGCGCGCCGGCCGGCACGACGTGCCGATGTACCTCGATCTGGCGACGGCGTTCACGAACGAGCGCAACGACGTCGTCATGGCGACGCTGACCGACACGCTGAGCGGGATCGGCGACAAGCTGACGACGGACGCATCGCGTCCGAAATATCGCGGGTGGATTCAGCACCTGCTCGCGCCGGCAATGATCCAGCTCGGGTGGACGCCGTCGCCGTCCGAGTCCGCGGATCGCAAGGCGCTTCGCGCGGAGGTGATCGCCACGTTGGGCGACACCGGACGCGATCCGGAGGTCATCGCCAAAGCGCGGATGCTCGTTCAGGAACTCCTCCGCAATCCCGCGTCTTTGGATCCATCGCTGCGCGGTCCGGTCGTCGCCACGGCCGCGATCGGGGCCGATCGCGCGCTCTACGAGCAGTACCTGGCCCGGGCGCGGGCCGTCTCCGAGCCGGACGAACACTATCGTTACTTGTACGCGCTGGCGCGATTCTCGGATCCGGCGCTCGTTCGCCGCACGATGGATTTGATTCTCTCGCCCGAGGTGCGCAATCAGGACGCCACCGTGTTCGTCGGCGCTCTGTTGCGCAACAGCGATGCGCGCGACCTCGCGTGGACGCTGCTGCGGGAGCGGTGGAACGATCTGCAGAAAAAAGTGGGCGCGTTCCTGGGTGCGTCGGCGGTGGGCGCCCTCGGATCGTTCTGCAGCACCGAACGCGCCGCGGAGATCCGTGAGTTCTTCAAAAGGCATCCGGTCCCTGAGGCGCAGCGGACGCTGCAGCAGACCATCGAAGAGGTGGAAAGCTGCGCCGCGCTCGCGCGCGCGCAGGACGCAACGCTCGCAAGCTGGCTCGAGAGGGGGCATTGATGCGACGACGAGAGAAGGCGTTCTGGCTCGTGGCGCTGCCGCTGGCCGTCATGATGGCCGCGGCGGACGCGCGCCTGTCCGCGCAGCAGGGCCAGCCCCGCCGCAGCCTTGGCGAAGGCGGGCCGCCGGTGACGGAGCAACCGATGGCCAGCCGCTCCGGAATCGAGCTGGGATCGCTGGACAAGACCGCGGATCCCTGCACCGACTTCTATCAGTTCGCCTGCGGCGGCTGGCTCGCCAAGCATCCGCTGCCGCCCGACCAGCCCCGCTACGGACGTTTCGAGGAGCTGCAGGACCGCAACAACGAAATCGTGCACGACATCCTCGAGACCGCCGCCAAAACGGCCACCGCACGCGACGAGAACACCGCGAAGGTCGGCGACTACTACGCGACCTGCATGTCCGAAGCGGTCATCGAGAAGAAGGGCCTGGCACCGCTCCAGCCCGAGCTCGATCGCATCGCGAGCCTCGAGTCGAAAGGCGATCTGCCCGGCACCGTCGGACACCTCCACGCGATGGGCATCGGGCCGTTCTTCGGGTTCGGGTCGATCCCGGATTTCAAGGACGCGACCCAGATCATCGCCGCGTTCGGTCAGGGCGGGATGGGGATGCCCGACCGCGATTACTACCTGAAGGACGACGCGAACTCGGTGAAGCTGCGTGACGAATACGTGCAGCACGTCTCGCGGATGCTGGAGCTGGCAGGGGCCGCGCCGGATCGGGCGGCCGCCGGCAGCAAGGCCGTCATGCAAATCGAGACCGCGCTCGCGCGGCACGCGCTCGACCGGACGAGCCGTCGCGTGCCCGCGAACATCTATCACAAGATGACGATGGACGAGGCGCGCCAGCTCACGCCGGCGTTCAGTCTGGCTGCGTACTTCAAAGGCGCCGAAGTGCCCGACCTGCCCACGGCCAACGTGACCGAGCCGGACTTCATGAAAGGCGTCGATCAGGTGATCGCGGCGACGTCGCTCGACGATCTGAAAACGTATCTGCGCTGGCACCTCATACACGGCAACGCGCCGCTCCTGCCGAAGGCATTCGTCGACGAGAATTTCGCGTTCTACGGCAAGACGCTGACGGGCGCGCAGGAGCAGCGGGCCCGGTGGAAGCGCTGCACCGATTTCACGAACGGCGACCTCGGGGAGGCGGTCGGCCGGGCGTACGTCGAACGCACGTTCGGCGGGGAGGGAAAGGCGCGGACGCTCCAGATGGTGCAGGCGATCGAGGCGGCGCTGCACGACGACATCCAGCAGATTACGTGGATGTCGGACGCGACGAAGCAGCAGGCCGAGATCAAGCTGCGCGCCGTCGCCAACAAGATTGGATATCCCGACAAGTGGCGCGACTATTCCGCGCTGCAAATCATTCCGGGCGACGCGATCGGCAATTCGCTCCGCGCGAACGTCTTCGAGTTCCGCCGTCAGCTCGCGAAGATCGGCAAGCCGGTCGATAAGACGGAGTGGCTCATGACGCCGCCCACGGTCAACGCCTACTACTACCCGCCCGAGAACAACATCAACTTCCCCGCGGGGATCCTGCAGCCGCCCTTCTTCAACAAGGCGGCCGACGATGCGGTGAACTTCGGCGCCGCGGGCGCCGTCGTCGGTCACGAGCTGACGCACGGATTCGACGACCAGGGACGGCAGTTCGACGCGCAGGGGAACCTGCGCGACTGGTGGATCCCCGCCGACGGGAAGGCATTCGAGGATCGCGCCGCGTGCATCGCCAACCAGTACGGCGGCTACACCGCCGTCGCCGACGTGAAGGTCAACGGCAAGCTCACGCTCGGCGAGAACATCGGCGACAACGGCGGCGTGCGCCTCGGATGGATGGCGCTGATGGAGAAGATGAAGGCCGCGCGCCTTCCCGACGCCGACGGGTTCACGCCGGAGCAGCGGTTCTTCATCGGCTGGGGGCAGATGTGGTGCGAGAACCGCACGGACGCCGTCGCGCGCATGCACGCCGCGACGAACCCGCATTCGCCGGGCCGCTTCCGGACGATCGGCGTCGTCTCGAACATGCCGGAGTTCCAGAAGGCGTTCAGTTGCCCGGCGGACGCGAAGATGGTGAATCAGCCGATGTGCCGCGTCTGGTAACGCGACGCGAATTCTCCTGGCGTGAATCCTGCTTGCGCGCAACGCGTACTGGAGCAGGCTCATGACCAGTCGAACCACAACCGTTGTCCTCCTCCTCCTCGTCCTCCTGGTGTGCGGGGGTGTTCGGACCAGCGCGGTGCACGCGCGCGTTCAGGCTGGTGACGTCGACCATTTCCGCGGCGCCAGTCGGACGGATTGGCCTGCGCGCGTCCCGACATACACCCGTGTCGGGTCTCGCGACGCGGGCGCGACCGCAGTCAGCGATCCGTGGCTGTGGCTGGACGAGCCTGCGGAGAACGTGGCAGTGAACGGGCCGTTCCGAGTCGGCGGCTGGGCGTTCGATCCGGCCGCCGCGGGCGGAACGGGTGTCGACGCCGTGCACGTCTGGGCGTACCCGAGTCCTGGTTCAGGGACACCACCAATCTTTGTGGGCTCCGTCTACAGGGAGGCCTCGGAGCCGGAACCTATTTGATCGCGGTCTTCGCGCACAGCGAGCTGACGGATTCGTTCAGCGCCATCAGGACCGCGCTGGTCACGATCGCGAACACCGTGCGGATTGTGGTGGACGGTCCGCGGGACGGCGCGATGGTGCGGCAGCGATTCGCGCTGAGCGGATGGGCACTGGACTTCAGCGCGACGGCGGACTCGGGCGTCGACGCCGTGCACGTGTGGGCGTATCCGGCGGAGGGCGGGTCGCCCCTGTTCCTCGGATCCGCCGCCTACGGCCGGCAGGCGCGGCCGGACGTCGCGAGCGCGTTCGGACCGCAATACGGCCGCAGCGGCTGGGCGCTCACGGCACCGCGGCTGACGCCGGGGACGTACGATCTGGTGTGCTTTCCGCACCGCACGGCGACCGCGACGTTCAGTCCCCCCGCGAGGGTCCGCCTGACCGTAACGGCCAGCGGCTACTAGCGGCGCGCGATTGGGCGGACGACGGCCGACGCCGTCCAGACAGCTTTCCGTCTCATCGGGATCCTCCAGAACGCCAGAGAGCAGCAAGTCGCAGGGGGGAACCGGGATTCTGCGCCCGTCCGCCTCAGCAGTCAAGCACTCCGCCTTTCTTGCGGTAACGTATCAACTCATGTAGATTAGTTGATGTGATAGAGCCCTCCGGGCTGTTCCGGCTGCTCGGCGACGAGGCGCGACTGCGCCTCCTGCGGCTCCTCGACCGCGAGCGGCTCAACGTGACCGAGCTGACCGGCATCCTGGGGCTCGCCCAGTCCGGCGTGTCGCGGCACCTGTGCCTGCTGAAAGACGCCGGCCTCGTCATCGAAGAACGCGAGGCCGGGTTCAGCTATTACCGCATCGCCCCGGCCGTCCGCGATCGCGCGAACGGCTTCGGCTCGTTGTGGCCGCTCCTGCAGGAGCACTTCGGCGCCGCCGGCGGCGGCCCCGCGGGACGCGCGGACGACGCGCGGCTCGAGGAGGTGCGGCGGATGCGGCGCGAGAACTTCGAGGCGCACGGCGCGGGCGCCGACGAGCGGCGCCAGATCGTGCCGGGGCGAAGCTGGGCCGCGTGGGCGCGCGCGCTCGCGCACCTGCTCCCGCCGGTCCGCGTCGCGGACCTCGGGTCGCGAAGCGGGTCATCGCGATCGACCGGTCCGCCGCCGTGCTCGCGCGCGCGCGCGGGCTGGCCCGCCGCCGTCACGTGACGAACGTCGTCTGGCGCCGCGGCGAGCTGGAGAAGCTGCCGCTGCGGAGCGAATCCGTGGACGTCGCGCTGCTCTCTCAGGCGCTGCACCACGCCGAGGATCCCGGGCAAGCGCTCGCCGAAGCCGCGCGCATCGTCGCGCCCGGCGGCCGCGTGCTGCTGCTCGATCTGCGGCGTCACGATCAGGAGTGGGTGCGCGATCGGCTCGGCGACCGGACGCTCGGCTTCGAGCCGGACGAATTGAAGCGCCTGCTCGCGGACGCCGGCTTACAGCACGTGAAGGTCACGACGGGTTCGCGCCGAAAAGGGGATCCGTTTGTGGTGCTGATCGCCAGCGGCATGAAACCGACAGCCAACAGGACCCGATGACCACACGTCAAAGACTCGACAACCTTTTGTCGCAGCGCATCCTCGTCCTCGACGGCGCGATGGGGACGATGATCCAGCGGCACAAGCTGAGCGAGGCGGATTTCCGCGGTGAGCGGTTCGCGCGGCATCCGCGGGACCTGAAGGGAGACAACGACCTGCTCGTGCTCACCCGGCCGGACGCGATCCGAGAGATTCACGATCAGTACCTCGAGGCCGGCGCCGACATCATCGAGACGAACACGTTCAACAGCACCGCCGTCGCGCAGGCCGACTACGGGCTGGAGTCGATCGTCTACGAGTTGAACGCCGAAGCCGCGCGGCTCGCGAAGGCGGCGGCCGCGGGGTGGACGGCGAAAACCCCGGACAAGCCGCGATTCGTCGCCGGCTCGATCGGCCCGACGAACCGGACGTTGTCCATCTCCCCCGACGTCAACAACCCGTCGTTGCGTGCCATCACGTTCGACGAGCTGCGCGCCGCGTACGAGGAGCAGGTCCGCGGGCTCATCGACGGCGGCGTCGATCTGCTGCTGCTCGAAACGATCTTCGACACCCTGAACGCCAAGGCGGGCATCGTCGCGATCGAGAACGTGTTCGAGGAGAAAGACGTCCGGCTGCCGCTGATGATCTCCGTGACGATTACGGACCGCAGCGGCCGCACGCTCTCGGGGCAGACGATCGACGCGTTCTACGTCGCGATCCGGCACGCGCGGCCGTTCAGCGTCGGCATCAACTGCGCGCTCGGCGCGCGCGACATGCGGCCGTACCTCGCGGATCTCGCCCGCATCGCCGAGTGCTACGTCAGCGCCTATCCGAACGCCGGGCTGCCGAACGCGTTTGGCCAGTACGACGAACAGCCGGACGAGACGGGCCGTCTCCTGCGGGACTTCGCCGCCAACGGCTTCGTGAACATCCTCGGGGGTTGCTGCGGCACGACGCCGGAGCACATCGCGGCGGTGGCGCGCGCCGTGGAGGGCGTGGCGCCGCGCCACCTGCCGTCCGAATCCGAGTCGTTCACGCGCCTGTCCGGGCTCGAAGCGCTCGTCATCCGTCCCGACTCGAACTTCCAGATGATCGGCGAGCGGACGAACGTGACGGGGTCGGTGCGGTTCGCGCGGCTGATCAAATCGGACAGTTACGGGGATGCGGTGCAGGTGGCTCTCGATCAGGTGCGCGGCGGCGCCAACGTGATCGACGTCAACATGGACGAGGGCATGCTCGACTCCGAGCAGGCCATGCGGACGTTCCTCAACTACATCGCGACGGAGCCGGAGATCGCCCGGGTGCCGGTGATGGTCGACAGCTCGAAGTGGTCCGTCCTCGAGGCCGGGCTGAAGTGCATCCAGGGCAAGGGGGTCGTCAACTCGATCAGCCTCAAAGAAGGGGAGGCGGACTTTCTTCACAAGGCGCGGCTCGTGAAACGCTACGGCGCCGCCGTGGTCGTCATGGCGTTCGATGAGCAGGGGCAGGCGGACACCGTCGCGCGGAAGGTGCAGATCTGCCAGCGCGCGTATCGCCTGCTGACGGAGCAGGCGGAGTTCGATCCGGCCGACATCATCTTCGACCCCAACATTCTCGCGATCGCCACCGGCCTCGAGGAGCACAACGAGTACGCGGTGAACTACATCGAGGCGACGCGCGTCATCAAGGCGACGTGTCCCGGCGTGAAGATCAGCGGCGGCGTCAGCAACCTGTCCTTCTCGTTCCGCGGCAACGACGCCGTCCGCGAGGCGATGCACGCGGCGTTCCTGTATCACGCAATCAAGGCCGGCATGGACATGGGGATCGTCAACGCCGGCCAGCTCGTCGTCTACGAGGACATTCCGAGGGACCTGCTCGAGCACGTCGAGGACGTGATCTTCAACCGCCGCCCGGACGCGACGGAGCGTCTCGTCCAAGTCGCCGAAACGGTGAGGGGGGCCGGCAAGAAACGCGAGGCCGACCTGGGCTGGCGCGAGGCGCCCGTCGAGAAGCGGCTCGCGCACGCGCTCGTCCATGGCGTCGTGGACTTCATCGAGCAGGACGTCGAGGAGGCGCGGCAGCGGTATCCGCGGCCGCTCGACATCATCGAAGGGCCGCTGATGGACGGCATGAAGATCGTCGGCGACCTCTTCGGCTCGGGGAAGATGTTCCTGCCCCAGGTCGTCAAGAGCGCGCGCGCGATGAAGAAAGCCGTCGCGTACCTCGAGCCGTTCATGGGCGCCAGCGCCGCTGAGAAAAGCGGACAGGAGGCCGAAGACAGCCGGCAGTTCAATGGCCGCATCGTCATGGCGACGGTGAAGGGAGACGTCCACGATATCGGCAAGAACATCGTCGGCGTGGTGCTCGGATGCAACAATTACGAGGTCATCGACCTCGGGGTCATGGTGCCGGCCGGGAAGATTCTCGACACCGCGGTGGAGCGGAAGGCGGACTTCGTCGGTCTGAGCGGCCTCATCACGCCGTCGCTCGACGAGATGGTCATGGTCGCCAAGGAGATGGATCGGCGCGGGATGCGGCTTCCGCTGCTGATCGGCGGTGCCACGACGAGCCGGCAGCACACGGCCGTCAAGATCGCGCCGGAGTACTCGTCGCCGGTGGTGCACGTGCTCGACGCGTCGCGCGTGGTGGACGTCGTCTCGAGGCTGCTCGGCGAGCGCCGCGCGCAGTTCGACCGCGAGAACCGCGCCGCGCAGGACGAGATCCGCGCGCGCTACGCCGAGCGCCGCGACAAACCGCTGCTGTCGTACGAACAGGCGCGCGCCAACCGGCTGAAGTACGACTGGGACGAGCACGAGATCGCCACGCCGTCATTCATCGGACGCCGTTACCTGGACGACGTGCCGCTCGCGGAGATCGCGAAGTTCATCGACTGGACGTATTTCTTCTCCGCCTGGGAGCTGAAGGGACGGTTTCCGCAGATCCTCGATCACCCGCAGTACGGCGCCGCGGCGCGGGAGCTGTACGGGCACGCGCAGGCACTGTTGAACGAGATCGTTGATGGCCGTCTGCTGCGCGCGCGGGGGGTATACGCGTTCTGGCCCGCCGTCGCCGACGGCGACGATGTCATTGTTCATAAGAACGAGGATCGGCGCGAGGTGTTCGCGCGGTTTCCGATGCTGCGGCAGCAGGAAGCGCAGCCGGACGGCCGGCCCAACCTGTCGCTCGCCGACTTCGTCGCGCCGCGCGGGAGCGGCATCCCGGATTACCTCGGCATGTTCGCCGTGACGGCCGGGCTTGGCGCCGACGATCTCGTGCGCCGATATGAAGCCGACCACGACGACTATCACGCGATCATGGTCAAGGCGCTCGCGGATCGGCTCGCGGAGGCGTTCGCGGCCTGGCTGCACGCGCAGGCGCGCCACGAATGGGGCCACCCGGATCGGAGTCTTTCAGCCGACGACATCCATCTGGAGCGCCATCGCGGGATCCGTCCCGCGTACGGTTATCCCGCGTGCCCGGATCACAGCGAGAAGTTCAAGCTGTTCGAGCTGCTCGACGCGCCGCGTCAGGGCCTGACGCTGACGGATCACGCCGCGATGCTGCCCGCCGCGAGCGTGAGCGGCCTGTATTTCTCGCACCCGCAGGCGAAGTATTTCAACGTCGGACGCCTCGGCCGCGACCAGACGGAGTCGTATGCGAAGCGGAAGGATGTCGCGACCGAAGAGGTGGAGCGCTGGTTGTCGTCGAATCTCGCCTACGAGACGGCGCTCGTCGGACGGTAGAAGGCAGAAGGCAGAAGGCAGAAGGTAGAAGGCAGAAGGTAGAAGGCAGAAGGCAGAAGGCAGAAGGCAGAAGGTAGAAGGCAGAAGGCAGAAGG
>QHWR01000072.1:0-8883 GCA_003223835.1 Acidobacteriota bacterium
CTGGACGTGACGCCGACGACCGACGATCGTCCGTTCTTCTTCCACACGACGAGACTGCGCAACCTCGCGCCCGTCGCGGCGGTGCTGCGGCTCATCGGCCGTCCCGTGCAGCGTCCCGTCAGTCGCGACGCGTGGGGCACGGGCGGCCTGACAGCACTGCTCGTGCTCCTGGCGCTGTCGGTGTGCCTCGTGGCGCTCTTCATCGTCGCGCCGCTCGCCGTGTTCATCGCGATGAACTGGGGATTCTCGGTGACGCTGCTGTCGGGTGGGGCGCTCTATGGCGCGGCGGCGGCGCTGACGGCGTCGTTCACGCGATCGCGATCGTCGTAGCGCTACAGACTTGTGCTGAGGGCGGAGTGCCGAGAGGGTGTGCCAGCCTCCAGCACAGGGGCGGGTTTAGTGGACGGTGTAAGGTTCGCTGAGCGTGAAGGGCGCGATCCTGGCGTCGAAACGGTCGCCGGCGCCGGTGACCATCTGATACGTTCCCTCCATCACGCCGAACGGGGTCGTCAGCGGACAGCCGGACGTGTAGGTGAACGACTCGCCGGGTGAGAGCAGGGGTTGCTTGCCGATGACTCCCGGTCCGCGTACTTCCTCGATGTGACCCGTGCCGTCGGTGATGATCCAGTGACGGGTGAGCAGTTGAACGGTCTCGGGTCCCTCGTTGGAGATCGTGATCGTGTAGAGGAAGAACCACTGATTCTGCGACGGCTGCGATCGCTCCGCCGCATACTCCGACTGGACGTGCACCCTGACGCCGCGGGTGACCGCTTCCGATGTGAACATGACGTCATCATCATGAACGATCAGGATGGATCCGGACAAGCGGAGCCGCGCGGCCCGCGCGCCGGTCTGTGCGCGACGTGCCGTCACGCGCGCGTGATCGTCAGCGACCGCGGATCGACGTTCTATCTCTGCGAGCGATCGAAAACGGATCCCGCATTTCCGAAGTATCCACGGCTGCCCGTCGTGGAGTGCATCGGGTGGGAGCGCGAGGGTGATTGAGGGCGCGCGTCTGCTAGCATGAGAAGAGATGGCCGCGCATCGAATCCAGCCCGCCCGCCTGAAGCCCGGCGCAGCCGTGGACGACGCGGCAGCCGCGCGGCGTGAGGCCGGAAGCGGCGGCCCGGCCCATCTCATCCGCGGCAAAGCGCTCATCTTCTGGGATCCGAAGAGCGCGACGCCGAAGAAACTCGACGCGATCGACACGGATCAGATCACGCCCGCCGCCGACTGCGTCTCGGAGAGTCTCGACACGCTCGACGAGCGATGGAAGGCGGGGTCGTTCCGGTACCTCATGCCCGACTTCCGGGCGCGCGTGCACCGCGGCGAGACGTTCCTCGTCGCCGGCGATCGCTTCGCCATCGGATCCTCCCGCGAGATGAGCCCGGCGGGGCTGAAAGGTGTCGCCGAAGAGGCGGGGCTCGAGCTGGTCGTCGTCTGCGGCCACAACATGGGCGACATCTTCCGCAGAAACGCGTTCAACCTCGGGCTGCACGTCGCGCAAAGCCCGGACGCCGTCGCGGACGCGCGCGACGGCGACGAGCTCACGTTCGATCCGGAAACCCGGCGGTTGACGAACGTCACGCAGGGAAAAACGTACGAGCCGGTGCCGCTCTCGCCCAAAGAAGAGGAGATCCGGCGGAGCGGCGGCATCTTCGCCGCCGGCCGGCGCGAATTCGGGGCCTCCGTCCGCACGCGGCCGGTCGTGGACTGGCCCGACCCGCAGGCCGCACGGCTCATGACGTCGACCGAGCAGATCGTCTGGGCGCATCGCGTCGACAAGGACGTGAAGGCGGAGAACCTGAAGCCGGGCACGACGCTGCGCGTGTACGCGGATCTGCTGCCTGCATCCGACGGCACCGCGCCGTTCGCGATCCACACGTTCAACCAGATCACCGGCGGCAGCACGATTGTTCCGCGTCAGGCGGCGATCGCCAACGATCACTTCGTGTTCACCGGCAGCGCCGCCGACGACAAGCAGACGAACATCGGGCGCGAGTTCGCGCGCGCGCACGGGTTGGTGAAGCCGTACTACGCGACGCCGGGCGACGGCATCTTCCATTTCTACTTTCCGGAGCAGGGGCTCGTGCTGCCCGGCCAGTTCATCCCGGGCGCCGACTCGCACAGCCGCGCGTACGGCGCGTATGGCGCGGTCGGCATCGGCGTCGGATCGACGACGCTGGGGTTCGGGTGGTCCACCGGCTACATCTATTTCACGCTTGCGAAGGCGCGGCGCGTCGTGTTCCGGGGACGCCTGCAGCCGTGGGTCGGCGGCAAGGACATCGTCCTCGAGCTGCTGCGGCGCTGGGGCGCGAAGCAGTCACAGGGCATGTCGGTGGAGCTGGTCGACGCCGACAAACAGTTGCCGATCGCCTACCGCAACACCATCGCGAACATGATGGCGGAAGCCGAGGCGCTCAACGGCATCTTCGCGCCGGACGAGATCACGTCCGCCTGGTATCGCGGCAAGGGGATGACCGACCTGCCGTACCCCCCGATCGCGCCCGGCGCCGGCGCCGTGTACGAAATCGACGAGACGCTCGACCTCTCCGCCATCCGTCCGATGATCGCGAAGCCGTTCAGTCCCGGCAACGCGTTCGCCGCCGAGGAGGTCGCGCGCGAGCGGATCACGTTCGACAAGGCGATGATCGGCTCCTGCACCAACGGCAGCTACGACGATCTGCTCCAGGCGGCGCTCGTCCTCCGCGCCGCACGCGAGCAGGGCGTGAAGAAGACGGAGCAGGAGTTCAAGATTTTTCCCGGCTCGGGCGGCGTCGCGAGGCAGATCGAGCAGCCGGACGCGCGGCTCGGCGGCGAATCGATCGCGAGCGTGTTCCGATCCGTCGGCGGCGTCATCCGCCAGTCGTGGTGCGGGCCGTGCTTCGGGCAGGGGGAGGACGCGCTGACGAAAGGTCAACGCGCCATCACGTCATTCAATCGCAACTGGCAGAACCGCATGGGCCTCGGCGGCGAAGGCTACCTCGCCAGCCCCGCCGTCGTCGCCGCCTCGGCGCTCGTCGGCTACATGGCGCCGCCGAGCGAGTTGGGGCTCGAATGGGACGCGGAAAAATACGGCGTCTGAGTCAATGCCAAGTGCTCAATGCCAAATGCCAAAAGAACGCTCGTCGAACCCGGTTGCTGGCCCGAAGGCTCTTTTGGCATTTAGCATTTGGCATTGACGGTGATCTGCTTTTAGCCCCACCTCGGCGTCTCGTCCGGGTTGATCCCGAGCGACAGTTTCGCGATCAGCTCGTGCGTGAGCGACGAATTGGCAGGATGGAAGCGGCCCGCGCGCGCGTCGCGGAACAGGCGCTCCAGCTCGCTCTTCTTGAACATCCCGAAGCCGCCGGACAGATCCATCGCGCGATCGACGACGCGCCAGGCGCCTTCGACGGCGTGGTATTTGGCGGCGACGATCTTGATCGGCCAGGCGCCGCCGTGGTTCACGCCTTCGGACCAGTCTCGCGCGACGCTGTCGAGGTGCGGACCGATCGCCTCCAGCTCCATCGCCATCTCCGCGATGTGGTGCTGCACTTCGGGGTGATAGGCCATCGAACGCGTCAGACCGATTGACGGCTTGGTTTTCAGGTGCTCGATCGTCAACTCGAGCGCGCGTTTGGCGAGCGCGTAGTAGACGTTGCCGAAGTTGATCAGCGCCCACGCGAAAATACCCAGCACGAACAGGTCGACGCCGGCCGCGCCTGCGGGGACCACACGCGCGACGTACTTGTCCGGCACGAACGCGCCGTCCAGCACCGTATCGTCGCTTCGCGTCGCGCGCATGCCGAGCACGTCCCACGTTTCCTTGATCGTGTATCCCTTGGAATCCCGCGGCAGAAACGCGTGGACGACTTTCGGCGCCCTCGGATCGCTCGTATCCATGCCGTGGACGCCGAGACGGGTCCAGACGGGCGTCAGACTGCCGAATGCCTTGCGGCCCGTGAACTTGTAGCCTCCCGAGACGCGCTCGGCCTTTGTCGTCGAGAGCAGCAGCGGCAGGTCGTTGCCCGTCTCGGCGTGGCCCGCGGCGAACACCTCACCCGCCCCCGCCTCCTGCAGCAGCCATTCGATTGACTTGTCGCCCGAACGCCACACATCCGCCGTCAGCCCCACCCAGTAATTGTGCATGTTGATGCACAGCGCCGTCGGCGCGGCGTAGGTGGCGAGCCGGCGCGTCTCCTGCGCGACGTCGGCGAGCTTCATGCCGAAGCCGCCGAATTCGCGCGGCACCGCCATCTTCAGGTAGCCCGCCGCCTTCAGCTCGTCGAAGTCTTCCTGGCAAAACCGATTGTCGCGATCGTAGCCTGCCGCGCGCTGCCGGCAAGCCTGCAACAGGCTTTCAGTGAGCACGGATCCGGACGCCACCGCCATAGGGCCCTTCCTTTCGCAGCGTGATAGGGGCTGGGGGGCGGAATGATATAAGAAAACGGTGCGGACGCGGCACATTTTCCTCCTGTTCGCGTGGGCCGCCGTCGCGGCCGCCCAGCCGCCGCGGTTGAGGGCGGGAACCGTCATCACGCGCACCGTCACGCTGCCGCCCGGGCGCTACGCGCTCGCTTCGGAGGATGCCGGCCATCCCGCGCTCGTGATTCGCGGGTCGAACATCGATCTCGATTTCTCCGGCGTCACGCTGACGGGCGCGTGGCCGACCGATGGCGATCCCGATCGCTTCACCGGTCTCGGCGTTCTCGTCGACGGCGGCGAGAACGTCACGATCCGCAATCTCACGGTGCGCGGTTACAAGGTCGGATTGCTCGCACGCCACACGACGCGCCTGCGCATCACCGGATCGGACTTCAGCTACCACTGGAAGGCGCGGCTCTACAGCCTCGTCGAACACGAGAGCCTCGTCGACTGGATGTCGTACCACCACAACGAACGCGACGAGTGGTTGGACTCGGGCGCCGGCATCTATCTCGCCGATTCGGATGAGGCGCAAATCGACGCGACGACGATCGTGCAGGGACAGAACGGATTGCTGCTTGCGCGGTCGAACGGCGCGAGGATCTGGAACAACACGTTCTCGTTCCTCTCGGGGATCGGGATCGGGTTGTACCGCGCGAGCCGCAACACGATCATGCACAACAAGGTGGACTGGTGCGTCCGCGGCTATAGCGACGGGTTCTACAACCGCGGACAGGATTCCGCCGGCATCCTCGTGTACGAGCAGAGCGGCCGGAACGTCGTGGCCTACAACTCCGTCACGCACGGCGGCGACGGCCTCTTCCTCTGGGCCGGCCAGTCGACGATGGACACCGGCCAGGGAGGCGCGAACGACAACGTGTTTTACGCGAACGATTTCAGCTACGCGCCGGCCAACGGCTTGGAGGCGACGTTCAGCCGCAACGCGTTTTACGGCAACCGCATCGATGAGTGCTGGCACGGGGTGTGGGGCGGCTACAGCTTCGATTCCTGGATCGCCAGCAACCGGTTCGCGAACAACGTCGAGGGGATCGCGATCGAGCACGGGCAGGACAACCGGATTACCGACAACACGTTCGATCGTGACGACACCGCCGTCCATCTCTGGCGCAATCCGATCCAGGATCCGGGCTGGGAATATCCGAAGCGCCGCGACACGCGGAGCCGCGATTACGACGTGTCGGGCAACAAGTTCATCCGCAACAAGACCGCACTGAAGATCCACGACACGCAGAACGTGCGGCTCGTCAACAACACCTTCACCGGCGTGGAGACGATCGCGACGCTCACGGGCGACACACGCAACCTCGGCATCGGCGAGGAGATCAGAGTGCCGCTCCGCCTCCGCGAGACGATCGACGTCACGCTGCCGCGGCCGCTTCCCGGCGGCCTCGACGCGATGCTGCCCGACGACAGTCCGCTGCGCAACCGGCGTTCCATCATCGTCGATGAGTGGGGCCCGTACGACTGGAAGTCGCCGAAGCTGTGGCCTGAAGGGCGATCGGACGCGGTCCCGTTCAAGCTACGCGTGCTCGGGCCGGCGGGCGAGTGGAAGGCCGCGTCCGCACGGGGCGCGACGATCGAGCCGTCGAGCGGGCGTGTGCCGGGTTCACTGACGGTGACGCCGTCGGCGGATCCGATCGTCGACATTGACCTCCAGCTCACGTATCGCGGCGACCGGGTGACGTCGCCGCGAGGAAGTGTCGTCGCGGCCGGCGCACCGTACACGTTCGGGTACTCGCGGTACTTCGTGCCGGTGGACTGGCAGATTCAATGGTTCGCGTTCGATCCATCGTCGTCGCCCGACAAGGACGCGGAGGCGTTCGCGCGTCTGCTGAAGGGATCGCCGGTCAAGACCGAGCGGCAGAATCGCCTCGACTTCATCTCGGGAGGGGAGCTCACGGCCGGCGTGCCGCGCGACCGCGTCGCCGCCGTCGCGACGGGTCAGGTCACGCTTCCGCCGGGCGCCTATTCCCTCCGCACGATTTCGGACGACGGCATTCGCGTGTGGGTGGACGATGCGCTGGTGATCGATCGATGGAGCGTGCACGAATCGATCGTGGACACGGCCCTCCTCGCGGCCGGCGCGCACCGCCTGCGCGTGGAGTATTTCGAGGCAACCGGCTTCGCCGAATTCCGCGTCGAGATCGTGAAGGGGGACACCCGCCGCTGAAACGCGGCAGCCTCCCGCGTCGTCTTAAGGCCCATGATGAACCGAACGATCCTGTTTCTGGCTGCCGCGGCGCTGAGCGCGGCGCAGGCCGCCCCCGGCCCCAACACCTGGCAAATCGACCCCAACCACACCTCGGCGCAGTTCAGCGTCCGTCACATGATGGTTTCCACCGTCCGCGGCACGCTCGGCAAGGTGACCGGGACGATCGAGTACGACGGCCAGTCGCCTCAGAGCATCAAGGCCGACGTGACCATCGACGTCGCCGGCCTCAATACCAACGTCGAGGGACGCGACAAGGACCTCCGGTCCGACAACTTCTTCGACGTCGCCAAGTACCCGACCGTCACGTTCAAGTCCACGCGCGTCGAGGGCGTCACCGCCGGTCACTTCCGGCTCGTCGGAGACCTGACGGTGCACGGCGTCACGAAAGAGGTGGCGCTCGAAGTCGACGGTCCGTCGCCACCGCTGAAGCAGGGGCCGAACCTCCGCGTCGGCGCCAGCGCCACGACGAAGCTGAATCGTCGCGACTTCGGCCTGCAATACAATCGCATGATCGAGGCCGCGCCGATCGTCGGCGACGACGTGCAGGTGACGATCGACCTCGAGGCGACGAAGCGGCCAGGATAACGAAAGACGAGCACTGAGAAAACGATGACGAGGATCTGGTTGCTCGCGATCGTCTGTGTCGCGGCGGCGCCGCTTCTGAGGGGCGACGACACGGCGCGGACGCCGGTGCTCGTCGAGCTGTTCACGTCGGAAGGCTGCTCGAGTTGCCCGCCCGCCGATGATCTGCTCAGCCGGCTCGCGCGCACGCAGCCGGTCGCGGGCGCGCAGGTCATTCCGCTCGGCCTGCACGTGGACTACTGGGACGCGCTCGGCTGGAAAGATCCGTTGTCGTCCGGCGACGCCACCCGGCGCCAGCAGAACTACGCCGCGTCGCTCGGCAACGCCGACGTCTACACGCCGCAGATGGTGGTGGACGGGCGCGACGCGTTCGTCGGCAGCGACGAGCGCCTCGCGCGAGACGCCATCCAGCGCGCCGCCGCGCGCCCGCATGCGCGCCTGGCCGTGCGCGCCGTTCCCGACGGCAGTGCGATTTCGATCGCGCTCGACGTCACCGCGCTTCCGCCGGACGCCGCGAAGGAAGGAGTCGACGCCTTCGCGGCCATCGTCGAAGACGGCATCACGACGATCGTCAAACGAGGCGAAAACGGCGGCAGGACGCTGCACCACGACGCGGGCGTGCGCCGCCTGCTGACGCTGTCGCGGAAGAACGACGCGGCGTTCGCCGCCTCCGCCATCCGTCTGGCGGACGGATGGACGCCGTCACGCCTCGCCGTCGTCGCATTCCTCGCGGGCCGCAAGACGCGCCATATCTGGGGTGTCGCATCGACGCCGCTCGCGGCGCGCTGAGCGCCACGGAGTCCACGGATCAATCGGGCCACCGAGTTCACGGATCGGTCAGCCACGGATTGTACGGATCGATCAGCCACGGATTGCACGGATCGATCAGCCACGGATTGCACGGAAGTACACGGAATGATCCGTGTTGATCCGTGTACTGGGTGGCCAACCGTTCCGTGGACTCCGTGGCCAGCCGTTGCGCAAGTACACGGAATGATCGGTAGTGTCTCGGTTCGAACTGAGGCACTACCGAATGATCCGTGTTGATCCGCGGAATCCGTGGCTCGTGGCGAATGTTCCGTGCACCTCTGTGGCGGACGGTGGCGGATTCCCGTCATTGACTCGCGCGCGGGCGGGGCGAACAATGCGCAAATATGATCCTCGCGTTGCTCGGAACCCTCGCCCTGCTGCAGCCGCCTCACGGCGCGACGGGGTACGTCCCGCACCGCGTCTTCGACACGCGTCACAAGAGCTTCACGGACTTCGAGTCGATGCTCGCCGACGTGGCGCGCGCCGACGTGATCTTCGTCGGCGAACAACACGACAACCCCAATACGCACCGGCTCGAGCTGGCCGTCGTCGACGGGCTGATGCGCCGCCGCGTGTCGCTCGTGATTGCGCTCGAGATGTTCGAGCGCGACGTGCAGCCCGTCCTCGACAAGTACGCGGCGGGAACGATCACGGAAGAGGAGTTCCTGAAAGGCTCGCGGCCGTGGCCTCGGTACGCGACCGATTACCGTCCGCTGATCGAGTTCGCGCGCGAACACCACCTGCCAATCGTGGCCGCCAACGTGCCGCGTCCGATCGCGGCCAACGTCTCGAAAGCGGGGCTGAGCGCGCTCGATGCGCTCGGGCCGCAGCGAGGGTTCGCGGCGCGCGAG
>QHWR01000072.1:8900-47606 GCA_003223835.1 Acidobacteriota bacterium
TCGCGGAGATGACGGGACACGCGCCCGCCGCCGATCCGAAGACGGCGCCGCCCGCCGACGCCGGAACCGGGACGGACCGCTTCTTCCTCGCGCAGTGCGTGAAGGACGAGACCATGGCGGAGTCGATTGCGGCGGCGTTCGCCAACACGTCGGTCGAGCGCGCCACGATCGTGCACGTCAACGGCGCCTTCCACACCGACTACGGCCAGGGCGCCGCGGAGCGAACGCGGCGGCGGCTGCCGGGACGCCGCGTGGCGATCCTCTCCATGCTCCCGGTTGACGACATCGACGGCGTGGTCCCGGGCGAAGAGGACCTCGCGCGCGCGGAGTATCTCGTTTACACGGTGCGCTGATCGCCGCGGCGATTCATCTCAGACGTTCCGGCATCTCCGCGATCACATAGGCCATCACGGCCACCGCCGCCGCAGAACGCGCGACGTCCATCGGGTCGATCTTGTCCACGGTGTCGGCGGGCGTGTGGTGGATCAGGAAGTAATTGCCCTCCGCTTCGAGCGAGAGCGCGGGAACGCCGGCCTGCTGGACGCTCGGGCCGATGTCGGCGCCGCCGCCGTTCGGGCCCACGGCGTCCGCGTGAAGCCCGCGCAGCAGCGTCGCGATGTCGCGCACCTTTGCGCGCGCACCTTCGCTTCCGGTGAACCCGAATCCGGTCGGTCGAAAGACGCCGGAATCGGATTCCATCATCGCGACGTGGTTCGGCAGCTCGTCGCCGTGCCGATCGCGATACCCGAGGCCGCCGCGTCCGCCGTTCTCCTCGTTCGTCCACAGGACAACGCGGAGCGTCCGGCGCGGGCGCAGGTTCAGCCTTTTCATCAGCCGCAATGCTTCCCACGTCACCACGCAGCCGCCGGCGTCGTCGGTCGAACCGGTCCCGACGTCCCACGAATCGAAGTGGCCGCCGATGACGACGATTTCATCCGGCCGCTCGCGGCCGCGGATCTCGCCGACGACGTTCGCCGAGTCCGCGTCGGGCAGGAAGTGGGCTTCCATCGTCAGCTTCAGCCGGACGCGGACGCCGCGGTCCACGATGCGCTGGAGGCGCGCGGCGTCTTCCGTCGTCACGGCCGCGGCGGGGATCTGCGGCTGACCGTCGGTGTATTGCAGCGTTCCCGTGTGCGGCGTGCGCAGCCCTGCGGGACCGACGGCGCGCACCAGCATCGCCGCGGCGCCAAGCGCGGCGGCGCGCGACGGACCCGTCGTTCGATACCGCACCGTGTCGCCGTAATTCGTGAACGGCACGTTGAAGAGGACGATGCGTCCCTTGACGCGGTCGCGGGCGGCGTCCATCTCGTCGAAGGTCCGGAAGACGACGAGTTCCGCTTCGATCCCGGACGGCGGCGTCCCGACGCTGTTGCCGAGACCGAGCACGACGAGCGGCTGCGGGCACGCGTCGCCGTTGCCGCCGCACGCGTCGGGCGAGACGATCTCGAGGCTCTCGCGCCCGCGCACCCAATGCGGCACCTTGACGGGCTCCGCGCGCACGTTCTCGAGGCCGTCGCGTTTCATCTCGTCAACGGCCCAGCGGATCGCCGCCTCGAGATTCGGGGAACCGCTCAGGCGGTTGCCGAACGTGTCGCCGATGAACGCGAGGCGCTGCCAGGCGAAATCGCCGGCGAGCGACTCGCCGACAAGACGAGACGCGGCATCGCGGTACGGCGCGAGCCACGCCGGCTCCGCGGTCGATCGCGGCACGTCCGCCGACGGCGGCGGAAACTGCGCCGCGAGCGCGGCGGCGCATACGGCGACAATGCAGAGGAGAAGGGCCACGCGGCGCATGAGCATCTTTGAATTGTAGGTCACCGTACGCTAATTTGTCGGCTCCCGGCCGGACCCCTATGGCTTCATCGATCGAGTGGATCCTCTCGAAGCTCGGAGGCGGGCGCGCCGTGAAGACGACGCCCGTCTGCTACCTGCGCGAGAACGGTCCCATCGCCTACGAGCTGCCGTTGTTCGACGGCGCGGCGCGAGAGCACGTCGAGGCCATGCTGGCCGCCGACCTGGCCTGGCACTGGAAGAGTCCGCCCCGCGACTGGACGCAGCTCACGCGCTGGTCCGTCGCCGCGCTGCTGACCGATCTCGGTCCCGCGGCCGGCGCCTCCGACGGCGTCGTAATCCCGGGGGCGGTGATCCTGGGAATCGACGCGACGGACGCGCCCGGCGACATCTCCGACGACATCGCGGCGTCGTGGATTCGCACGTTTGCATCGGCGCGCGGCGGCCCGCTGCACGTTGTCATCACCCGCGCCGCGGACACGAATGACCTGGTCTTCGTGGCGCAGCATCCGCCCGATTCCGTGCGGACGCTGCTGCATGGCTGGGCGATCGATCGCGACCGCGCCGAGCGCCGCGCGTACGTCCGCCTGCGCGATGCGGCGCTCGAGCGCGTCCCCGACAAGCTGAAGCCGCGTTAACGCCGGCGGCCCGGGAGGCGTCCTGTCGTCATGAGTTTCCGGCAGGATTTCCGCTACGCATGGCCTCGCAAGTCACGTCCCCGCCCGGAGAGCGGCACGGGTCGATCCGGTGGTGGTGTTGAGAGCTGAGTAAGGAGTTGGTGCTGGGGGCTGGGTGCAGAGAGGGAGTGCTGGGCACATCCCCGCACCGTGCACCGGTCTTTGCGTGGCACCCTCTCTCAGCACTCAGCTCCCGGCACCGTCACAAAGCAACCCGATGTCTTCCGCTGTGCAGGTAGTTCATCGTCTGTACCGTGAGCAGGACGAGAAAGTCCAGCTTGGCGCGTTCCTCGGGTTTCGTGAGGCGCAGGTTCAGTTCGTTCGCGCGCTTCGTCATCGCCTCGATCACCTGGTCGATCGTGTACTGATACTCGCCCGTACCGTTGGCCACCATGCGGCGGACGTCTCTGCGGACGCGCGCGATGAACCGGGCCGCTTTCATGTTGGTCTGGTACGCCGGATTGTCGGAAAAAATCCGTCGTAGATCGCGATCGTAGAAGTCCGGGTGCAACAACCCGTGGCGACGGCGCTTCCGCTCGTAGTGCGACCGCAGCGTCTTCCTGATCGAGGGCAGCGGCTCCACGCGCCGCCGCGTCTCGACGATCGGCGGCTTGCCCGCGAGCTGCTGCATCAGTCCGTCCATGAATTCGAGCTTCTTGAGCGCCGGCCAGTCGCCGTAACGCGCCCGCCAGTCCGAGTGCGGGTTGAGGTGCAGGACGAAGCTCTTGCTGTAGGGTTTCGGCGTGTAGTACTCCGGATACTGCAAGTACGACGGTCCGAAGATCTGCTGGCGCCGGCGCCGCTGGCGCAGTTTGTACGCGTTGTCGATTGCGTGGCCCGCTTCGTGCCGCAGGATCTGCATGCACCATTCGGGCGTGCCCCCTTCGACCTCGAGCATCTGCGACTGTTCGAGTTTCTCGAGCCGCGGGTGGGCGAGGTAGAAGGGAATCGCGATGCCGGGCACGCCGTCGGGCGTGAACCATTCGTCCGACAGCCAGAAGTGCGGCCGGAAGCTGAGGCCGCGCATCTCCAGGTTGCGATTGAGTTCCTCGATGCGCGGCTCGAGCGAGCTGCCTTCGATCGTCACGCCAAGCTGAGACACGCGCAACTCGAGCAGTTCATCGTCGGTCCACCCGGCCCATTCGTCCGGGGGTACGATGCGCGGACGGGACCTGGCCATGAACGCTCCAGTCTAACGGAAGACGGATGACGGATGACGGATGGCGGATGACGGATGACGGGATGACGGATGACGGATGGCAGATGGCGGATGACGGATGACGGATGGCGGATGTGTCAGGTAATTTGCCGGTCCCCCGGGCGGGGGCCCAGAGGAGCATCGTCTATGAACGCTGTGTGTCGTTTCGCGATCGCGGCCGCTTTGATGGCCGCCGCGGCGCCCGCCGCGCGGGCGCAGCAGGCGCAGCAGCCTCCTGCCACGCCCCCGCAGCAGCAGGGGCAGAAGCCGGAACAGAAACCGGAGCAGAAGCCGGAAGAAGCGCCGAAATACGAGGAGACGGTCGTCGTCTCCGCATCGCGAACGGAAGAGAAGCTCGTGAACGCGCCGGCCACGATGACCGTGATCGGATCGCAGGCGCTCGAGAGCGCGCCGACGCAGCATTTCGCGGAACTGCTGCGCGCCGTGCCCGGGCTCAACATCACGCAGGTGTCCGCGCGCGACATCAACATCACCACCCGCGGCGCGACGGGCACGCTCGCGACCGGACAGCTCGCGCTGCTCGACGGCCGCAGCCTGTATCAGGACTTTTTCGGCTTCGTGATGTGGGACTTCCTGCCGGTCAACCTCGGCGAGATCAAGCAGGTCGAGGTGATTCGCGGGCCCGCGTCGGCCGTGTGGGGCGCCAACGCCCTGTACGGCGTCGTCAACGTGATCACGAAGTCGCCGCGCGAGATGCAAGGCACCACGTTTACGCTCGGCGTCGGCGGCTTCGATCGATCCACCGACACGGTGGACCAGGCCGCGGGCACGTTGTTTTACATCAGCGGCTCGCACGCGCAGGCGGTGAACGATCGCTGGTCGTACAAGATCTCCGCGGGCGGCTATACACAGGACGCGCTGGCGCGCCCGACCGGCACGATCCCGTGCACCCGCGCCGACGTGTGCGGCACGACGAATCCGTACCCGCCGTTTGCGAACACCGGCACCACCCAGCCGAAGTTCGATACGCGCGTCGATTACGATTACCCGGACGGCCGGAAGCTGTCGTTCGCGGGCGGCGTGTCGGGGACGAAGGGCATCATGGAATCCGGCATCGGGCCGTTCGACATCAACAACGGGTCGGTGATGGGATACGGCAAGGTCAACTACAGCCAGAAGGGATTCCGCGCCGCGTTCTTCACGAACATCCTCGACGGCGACGCCGACAACCTGCTGACCCGCGACGTGCTCGGCAATCCGATCAGGTTCACGTTCAAGACCAAGACATTTGATTTCGAAGCGTCGAACGTGCAGTCGTTCCAGGCGAGGCACGTCGTCACCTACGGCGGCAATCTGCGATACAACAAGTTCGACCTGTCGCTGGCGCCGCTCGCCGACAGCCGCACCGAAGGGGGCGCCTACATCCAGGACGAGATCTTCCTCTCCAAGATGTTCCGGTGGGTCGTCGGCGGCCGCCTGGATCGGTTCGACTACCTCGACAGCTTCGTGTTCTCGCCGCGGACGACGTTCATGATCAAGCCGGAGGAGAACCAGACGTTCCGGGTGTCGTACAACCGCGCCTACCGATCGCCGTCGGTCGTGAACAACTTCCTGAACGTGACGATTGCGGAGCCGATTGACCTGACGCCGTTCGCCGCCGTCATTCCGAGCCTGCGGGGCAAGACGTTTCCGCTGGCGGTCGGCTCCGTCGGCAACCAGCATCTGAAGGAAACGACCGTCGACGCGTTCGAAGTCGGATACACCGGCGTCATCAACAAGCACGCGTTGATCTCGGCCGCGTTCTACGTCAACCAGACGAAGAACGACATCCTGTTCACGGAAGATTTGACGAAGCGGTACAACGCCCTCAATCCGCCGCCGGGCTGGATCGCTGCCGGACTGCCCGTCGTCCTCCTGACGTTCATCCCCGGCGGCCTGCCGGCGCAGTTCACGTATCTGAACTTCGGCAAGACGACGCAGAAGGGATTCGAGCTGGGCGTGAACTCGAACGTGAACGACAACGTCGCCGCGTTCGCCAATTACTCGTACCAGGCGACGCCGGAACCGAGCGGGTTCGCGCTCTCGGAGCTGAACCTGCCGCCGAAGAACCGGTTCAACGCCGGCTTCAATTTCAGCCGCGACCGCTACCTCGGCGATCTCTCCGTCTCGTTCACCGACAGCGCGTTCTGGCAGGACGTGCTCGACGAGCGCTACCACGGGACGACCGAGTCGTACACGCTCGTCAACGGCGGGTTCGGCGTGAAGTGGGCCGCCAACCGCGTCACAACGTCGGTCAAGGTGTTCAACCTGCTCAACAAGCAGATCCAGGAACACGTGTTCGGCGACATCCTCAAGCGCCAGGTCGTCGGCGAACTGAGGGTCCGGTTCTAGCTGGAAGCTGGCAGCTGGCAGCTGGAAGCTAGTACACTTGGAATGGGCCGGGCGCATATGCCGCCCGGTCTCTTTCTTTTGTGGCCGAACCTCCCAACAAGCGCAAACTGAATACGAGAGCCGCCTGGGAAGAGGCGCGCGCCCTGATCTGGGCGCGCCGCGGCCGGCTCGGCATTGGCCTCGTGCTGATGCTGATCAGCCGGCTCGCCGGGCTCGTCCTGCCGGCCACGTCGAAGTACCTGATCGACGACGTGATCGGCAAGCATCGCGCGGAACTGCTGGTGCCGCTGGCGCTCGCGGCCGGCGCTGCGACGCTCGTGCAGGCGATGACGTCGTTCGCGCTGTCGCAGGTGCTCGGCGTCGCCGCCCAGCGCGCCATCACGGACATGCGCCGGCGCGTCGAGGCGCACGTCGCGCGCCTGCCGGTCCGCTACTTCGACTCGACCCAGTCCGGCGTCCTCATCTCGCGCATCATGACGGACGCGGAGGGCATCAGGAATCTCGTCGGCAGCGGCCTGGTGCAGTTGTTCGGCAGCGTCGTCACGGCCGTGCTCGCGCTGGCTTATCTGTTCTACCTGAACTGGTTTCTCACCTGCGTCAACATCGTCGCGCTCGGGGCGTTCGGCGGCGGGATGGCGACCGCCTTCAACCGCCTGCGGCCGCTGTTCCGCGAACGCGGCAAGATCAACGCGGAGGTGACGGGCCGCTTGAACGAGACGCTCGGCGGGATCCGGATCGTGAAGACCTACACGGCCGAAAAGCGCGAAGAGCTGGTGTTCACGAAGGGCGTGCACCGGCTGTTCCGCAACATCGCCCAATCGATCACCGGCATCTCGGCGATCACGACGTTTTCCACGGCCATCATCGGCGTCATCGGCGTCGTGATGATCATCATCGGCGGCCGCGCCATCCTCGCCGGCGAGATGACGATCGGCGACTTCCTGAACTACATCCTGTTCACCGGCATGCTCGCCGCGCCGGTCGTGCAGATTGCGTCGATCGGTACCCAGATCAGCGAAGCCTTCGCCGGCCTCGACCGCATCCACGAGCTGATGCAGATGACGACCGAGGATCAGGAGGACGCGAAACGCCCGTCGCTCGGGCCGATAGATGGGGAGGTCGGCTTCGAGGACGTGAGCTTCGCGTACAACGCCGGCGTGCCGGTGCTGAAACACGTCACGTTCCAGGCGCCGGCGGGGACGACGACGGCGCTCGTCGGATCGAGCGGGTCGGGCAAGAGCACGCTGATCAGCCTCGTGATGGCATTCAACCGGCCGCTCGGCGGGCGGATTCTGGTGGACGGCCGGGACCTTGCGACGATCCGTCTCCGCGACTACCGGTCGCAGCTCGGCGTCGTCCTGCAGGACAACTTCCTGTTCGACGGCACGATCGCCGCCAACATTCGATACGGCCGGCCGGACGCGACGATCGAGGAGATTCAGGCCGTCAGCCGGATCGCGCACGCCGACGAGTTCATCGAGGGGTTCGAGAAGAAGTACGACACGGTCGTGGGCGAGCGGGGCGTGAAGCTCTCGGGCGGCCAACGGCAGCGCGTGTCGATCGCCCGCGCGATTCTCGCGGACCCGCGGATCCTCGTGCTCGACGAGGCGACGTCGAGCCTCGACAGCGAGAGCGAGGCGATGATCCAGGACGGCCTCAAGTCGCTGCGCCGCGGGCGGACGACGTTCGTCATCGCGCACCGGCTGTCCACGATTCGAAGCGCGGACCAGATTCTCGTGCTCGAGCACGGCGAGATCGTCGAGCGCGGCACGCACGCCCAGCTGCTCGCGCTCGGGGGCCGCTACCGGACGCTGTACGAGAAGCAGTACAAGCTCGAGGAGGATCGGTTCATCAACCCCGGCGAGGATTTCACGCCGGAACCGGCGGCCGCCAAGATTCCCTCCACGCTGCGGCCGAACAATGCACTGTGAGGGGCGTCAATGCTAAATGCCAAATGCCAAATGCCACAAGCACACACGGCCGCGCGACGTCGTCGCTTTTGGCATATAGCATTTAGCATTTGGCATTGACACGCCGGTGAGTGTCGATGCCCCAATTCATCTACACCATGAAGGGTCTGGGGAGGATTCATCCCCCGGACCACGTCGTCCTGAAGGACATCTGGCTGTCGTTCCTGCCGGGCGCGAAGATCGGCGTGCTCGGCATGAACGGCGCGGGCAAGAGCACGCTGCTCAGGATCATGGCCGGCGAGGACCACGATTTCGTCGGCGAAGCGTTTCCCGCCGATGGCATCAGCGTCGGTTTCCTGCCGCAGGAGCCGCGCCTCGATCCGTCGAAAACGGTGCGCGGGAACGTCGAAGAGGGCGTCGCGGAAATCCGCGCGCTGCTGACGCGCTACGACGAGATCAACGCGAAGTTCGCCGGGGATCTCTCGCCCGACGAGATGGAGAAGGTGCTCGAGGAGCAGGCGCGCGTTCAGGATCGGATCGAGGCGGCCAACGCGTGGGACCTCGATTCGCGGCTCGAGCTGGCGATGGACGCGCTGCGTCTGCCGCCAGCCGATGCCGACGTCGACACCCTGTCGGGCGGCGAGCGGCGCCGCGTCGCGCTCTGCCGGCTGCTCCTCAAATCGCCGGACCTGCTGCTGCTCGACGAGCCGACCAACCACCTCGACGCCGAGTCGGTCGCGTGGCTCGAGCGCTTCCTCAAGGACTACCCGGGCACCGTCGTCGCCGTCACGCACGATCGGTACTTCCTCGACAACGTCGCCGGCTGGATCCTCGAGCTGGATCGCGGGTCGGGGATTCCGTGGGAAGGGAACTACTCGTCGTGGCTCGAGCAGAAGCAGCGGCGGCTCGCGATCGAGGAGAAACAGGAGACGAAACGTCAGCGGACCCTCGAGCGCGAGCTGGAGTGGATCCGCATGTCGCCGCGCGCGCGCCAGGCGAAAGGGAAGGCGCGCATCAACGCGTACGAGGACCTGCTCAAGGCGGACACGGCGCAGAAGATCGAGCAGGTCGAGATCTACATCGCGCCCGGACCGCGGCTCGGCGACGTCGTCGTCGAGGCGCGCGGGCTGCGCAAAGGCTACGGCGATCTGCTGCTGATGGACGATCTGACCTTCACGCTCCCGCGCGGCGGGATCGTCGGCGTCATCGGTCCGAACGGCGCCGGCAAGACGACGCTGTTCCGGATGATCACCGGCAAGGAGCAGCCGGACGGCGGCACGTTGCGCCTGGGGGACACCGTGCAGATCGGCTACGTCGACCAGAGCCGCGACGCGCTGAGCGCCGACAAGACGGTGTGGGAGGAGATTTCCGGCGGCAAGGACGACGTGGAGCTTGGAAAGCGAGCGGTCGCGTCGCGTGCGTACGTGTCGTGGTTCAACTTCAAGGGACGCGATCAGCAGCGCAGGGTCGGATCGCTCTCGGGCGGCGAACGCAACCGCGTGCACCTCGCGAAGCTGCTGAAGGGCGGCGCGAACCTGCTGCTGCTCGACGAGCCGACCAACGACCTCGACGTCGATACGCTGCGCGCGCTCGAAGAGGCGCTGCTCGCATTTGCCGGCTGCGCCGTGGTTATCAGCCACGATCGGTGGTTCCTCGACCGGCTCGCCACCCACATGCTCGCGTTCGAAGGGGACAGCAAAGCGGTGTGGTTCGAGGGCAATTACCAGGAGTACGAGGCCGACCGTCGCCGCCGGCTCGGGGCGGACGCCGACCAGCCGCACCGCATCAAATACCGGAAGCTGACGCGATAGTTCGGGTCGGCCCGACCCTTGCACAACACGGGGGCAGGGGCGCGATTACGCAAGCTGTGACGCGCTAAATATAAAGCAGAGAGGGGGTTACCTGGCACGCCGCGCGTACGGCGTTCCGGTGGCCAGTTCTCTTCGACACTTTTTGGGCTGCCGAAAATTGGCAGCAATGCCGAAAAGTGTCTGGGGTGACCCATGGCACTGATCAAGTCGCCGTCACTCGAGAGCCAGTCGGGATTCACGCTCATCGACCTGCTCTTTACGTGCTCGTTGATCGGCCTTGTCTCGACGCTCGCCATCCCGGGCCTGATGCGCGCGCGCGGCGTGGCGCAGTCCGCGTCGGCGATCGGCACCCTTCGCGTGATCAACAGCGCGCAACTGAGCTTCGCCGTGACCTGCGGATCCGGGTTCTACTCCGCGGATCTGCCGACGCTCGGCATCAAGCCGCCCGCGTCGTACCAGGCGTTCCTTCCGCCGGAAATGACCACCGGAGCGTCCTTCATCAAACAGGGCTACAACTTCAGCATGGTCGGCAGCTCGTTCACGGGCGCGCCGGGGACGTGCAACGGCGTGGGATCGGATTTCGGCGCGCCCGGCTATGTCGCGATCGCCGATCCGCTCGACCAGCCGGGCAACCCGCACTTCTACGGCACGAACGCCGACGGCACCATTTACGAAGACACGTCGACGTTTTCGGGTGTGATGCCGGAGTCGGGTCCCGCGCCGAAGGGCGTCGCGATTCATTAACTCTGATATCGTAGGGGGCCTTCATTCTCGGAGGTCCCCATGCTGATCCGCAGATCACGGAACGTCGCGCTTGCGGCCCTGATCGTCGCCGCGCTCGCGGCCGCTCCGTCCGCGCAGGCGCCGAAGGTTACCAGCCCGAAGGATTTCTTCGGGTTCACCATCGGCGACGACTACCAGCTCGCCAACTACACGCAGCTCGTCGAGTACTGGCACAAGCTCGAACGCGAATCGCCGCGCATGAAGCTCGTCGAGATCGGGAAGACCTCCGAAGGGCGCCCGCATCTCATGGCCATCATCAGCTCCCCCGAGAACCTGAAGAAGCTCGATTCCTACAAGGACATTTCCGCGCGGCTCGCGCACGCCGAAGGGCTGACGGACGATCAGGCGCGCCAGCTCGCGAAGGACGGCAAGGCCGTCGTGTGGATCGACGGCGGTCTCCACGCGACCGAAGTGCTCGGCGCGCACCAGCTCCTCGAGATGGTGTACCAGCTGGTGAGCCGCAACGACGCCGAGACGCAGCGGTTCCTGAACGACGTCATCCTTCTCTGCGTCCACGCGAACCCGGACGGCATGGAGCTGGTGTCGAACTGGTACATGCGCGAGAAGGACCCCGCAAAGCGATCGATGGCGCAGCTCCCGCGTCTGTACAACAAGTACGCGGGGCACGACGACAACCGCGACTTCTACATGTCGAACCTCGCCGAGACGACGAACATGAACCGCGTCATGTTCACCGAATGGTTCCCGCAAATCGTCTACAACCATCACCAGACGGGTCCGGCCGGGACCGTCATGTTCGCGCCGCCGTTCCGCGATCCGTTCAATTTCAACTTCGACCCGCAGGTCCCGATCGAAATCGATCTCATCGGCGCCGCGCTCAACTCGCGCATGGTCACGGAAGGGAAACCTGGCGTAACGACGAGGAAGGGCTCGAGCTATTCGACGTGGTGGAACGGAGGCCTGCGGACGATCGGATATTTCCACAACATGATCGGTCTGCTGACGGAAACGATCGGCAATCCGACGCCGATGACGATTCCGTTCATTCCATCCCGGCAGCTCCCGGATTCGAATCTCTACAGCCCGATCGAACCGCAGGTCTGGCACTTCCGCCAGTCGATCGACTACTCGATCACGGCGAACCGCGCCGTCCTCGACATCGCGTCGCGCGACAAGGAGAACTTCCTCTTCAACATCTACCGCATGGGGAAGAACTCGATCGAACGCGGCGGGCGCGACAGCTGGACGATCACGCCGCGGCGCGTGCTGGCCGCCGAGCAGGCCGTGACGGGAGGGCGGGGACGCGGCGAGGCGGTCGTGGCGGATGCCCCTGATGTCGGCGGCGGCGGACGCGGCGCCGGTGGCGGCGGCACGCGCGAGCAGTTCGACAAGCTGCTGCGCGATCCGGCGCAGCGCGACGCGCGCGTCTATATTCTCCCGTCGGATCAGCCGGACTTTCCGACCGCGACCAGATTCGTCAACGCGCTGATCAAGACCGGCGTCGCCATTCACCGGACGACGGCGCCGTTGACCGCGGGAGGCCGGACGTACCCCACCGGCTCCTTCGTGATCAGGACCGCGCAGGCGTTCCGGCCGCACGTGATGGACATGTTCGAGCCGCAGGACCATCCCGACGACATCCCGTACCCGGGAGGTCCGCCGACGCCGCCGTACGACAACGCGGGCTACACGCTCGCCTATCAGATGGGCGTGAAATTCGATCGCCTGATGGACGACGTCACAGGGTCGATGGAGAAGGTGAACGGCCTGCAGAAGCCGATGCCCGCGAAGGTGACGGGCAGCGGCACGGCGGGATACCTGCTCTCGCACGCGACGAACGACGCCTTCATCGCGATCAACCGCCTGCTCGCCGCGGGCGAGGACGTGTCGTGGGTGAAGAGCGGGCCGCAGCAGGGATCGTTCTACATCGCGGCGCGGCCGTCCACGCGCGCGGTCGTCGAGAAGCTTGCCGCGGATCTCGGCGTCGGCGTCGAAGCGCTCGGATCGCCGCCCGCCGGCGACGTCATGAAGCTGCGCACGCTTCGGATCGGCCTGTCTGATCGCTACGGCGGGTCGATGCCGTCCGGCTGGACGCGCTGGCTGTTCGAGCAGTTCGAGTTCCCGTTCGAGGTCGTCTATCCGAAGACGCTGGACGCGGGCAACCTCGCGAGCAAGTTCGACGTCCTTGTATTTCCGAGCGACATGGTCCCCGCCGGAGGCGGTCGCGGTGGTCGTGGCGGCGGCGCCGGCCGCGGCGGCGGCGGCGGATTCGGCTCAGGCCAAGGGGGCGAGGGCGTCTCAATCCCCGCGGAGTACCAGAATCAGCTCGGCGCGATCACGGCCTCCACGACGGTCCCGCAGTTGAAGAAATTTCTCGAGGATGGCGGGACGATCGTCGCCGTGGGCCGATCGACGAGCCTCGCGGCGCTGCTCGGGCTGCCGATTGAGAATCATCTCGCCGAGCGCGCCGCCGACGGCGCCGCGCGGCCGATCTCTCGCGAGAAGTATTACGTGCCGGGATCGATCTTGCGCGTCGCGGTGGACAACACGAACCCCGTCGCGCACGGTTTCGCGGATCACGTGGACGTGTTCTTCGACAACAGTCCGGTGTTCGACCTGGCGCCCGACGCCGCGCTCAAAGGCATTCGTCCGGTGGCGTGGTTCGACTCGCCGTCGCCGCTGCGGAGCGGCTGGGCGTGGGGACAAGGCTATCTCGACGGCGGCATCGTCGCGGTCGACGCGCCGGTCGGCCGCGGACGGCTGTTTCTTTTCGCGCCCGAGATCACATTCCGCGCGCAGCCGCACGGCACGTTCAAGTTCCTGTTCAACGGAATCTATCTGGCGGGACAGGCGGCGCCGGGGCGGCTGGGGACGACGGCCGGACGAGAATAGGAAAGCGAAAACGGAAAGCGGAAAAGGGATCTCTTTTCCTCTTTCCGCTTTCGTTTTTCTTTTTCTCTTCAGCGGCGCTTGCGCGCGCCGCCTTTCTTCGCGGCGCCTTTGCGGCCGCCTCGCTTCGCCGCGGCCTTGCGCGCCTTCGCCCTCGGCTTGCGGCGGGAGACCGCCTTGGCGGCGCGGCGTCCAGCCGTGACCGCGCGACGCGCCGTTTTTGCCGTGCGCCGCACCGTCCGCCGGATCGCGCGGCGGGTCGGCGCGGTGCGTTCGACGATCCCCGCGGCGCTCTCCGACACCGATGCGGCGGTCGATCCTGCCGCCTGCGCGGCCTGGCCGCCGAGCCGCGCCGCCGTTGACGCAGCCTGCTGCGCGGTGTTGACCGCGGTGCCGACGGCGTTGCCCACGACCTCCGCCGATCGTTTCCTCGATTCTCCGTGTGTGCTGCGTCCCGGGGATCCGCTCCCGCTGAGGCGGACGGCGAGCGGCATACTAACAGAGGGTCGAGGCACTATGCCATACGTCTACCGTCCGGAGATTCTCGACGCGCTCGCCGGGCACGGCGTGCGGCCGACGCCGGACAGCGCGCCGGCGCGCGTGCGGGAGGCGGTGAGCGATCTCTATCGGTACGAGATCAGACGTCTGCGGTCGGCGCTGCTGGCGGGCCGTGTCGCGAAACCGGACTACATCGGCCGCGTCGTGGCGTTGCGCCAGCGCTACTGGGTGCTGTCCGTCCCGGTCCATTTGTGGCTGACGTGACGGGGCGGCACACCAAGAATTGGTGGATTGGTGGATTGGTGATTTGGTGAATTATCACGTTGCCGCTTTGGCGCCCCGATCCATGGTCACCGTGCGGCGAGACTGACGGGACGGCCGTTGACCGTTTCGTAATCGTAGAACATCTCGAGCTGCGCGGTGCCGGCGAAGCGGACCTTCGCGACGGATTCGACGGCGGTCGGCACCCGGACGCCACCCACTCGCGCGTAATGGCGCACGACGTTGACCAGCGTCGTCCAGAACGACGGGTTCTTGGACAGCCGCCCCTCGACCCGTACGAGATCGCTGCCGTCCGCGCTCAAGACCATTCGCCCGTCCACCAGCATGACGTCCTTGCGCTTCGGCCGCAGCGACACGTAGCGGGAGCCGTCGCCATCGACGCCGGCGGCGCCGAATTCGTAATTGTCCGGGGTCAGCTCTCCGCGTCCGGCCTCGNNNNCCGCATCCGCTTCACGGTCGAGGATGGCGTGCAGCACTTTGGTGCGCACCGAATCGGACCCGCGTTCGCTGACGACCGTGTAACGGAAGGCGCCCGCCTTCAGCTCGGTCCACGCATCGAGCCACGCCTCCTGGCCCATGCGCTCCGCCCAGGCGTGCATGCGGCGGTAGCACCGGAAGGACTGAAGCGGCTCGTCGTGTCGGGAAAACAATCGGGCCGCGGAAATGTTGCCCGTCTCGGCCGGATGGGCAGCGGGCAGGGCGACGCCGGCGAGAAGTGTGAACGCGGCGACCCACATCGATACCGCGCCGGCGTATCGTCGGGGCGGTGCCGCCGGGGAATTCCGTCGCGGGCGCTGCATCCGCTGGACTCCGGCGGCTTGCAGAGGCAAGAACCGTGCTCACGGCCAGCTCGACAACATGACGGCAATCACTCGCGATTGAGGGACGCCATGCGCTTCAGCGTCTCGAGCGTGTCGGCTTCCGAAGCGGGCTTGTCGCGCCGCCAGTGCAGCATGCGCGGGAAGCGGACGGCGAGTCCGCTTCGATGCCGCGTGGACGGCGCAATCGCCTCGAATCCCAGCTCGAAGACCTGCACCGGGTCGACCGCGCGGACGGGCCCGTGGCGTTCGCGCGTGTGGCGGCGGATCCAGCGATCCAGCTCCTCGATCTCCGCGTTCGACAATCCCGAGTACGCCTTGGCCACGGGGACCAGCGTGTCGCCGTCCCACACGCCAAACGTGTAATCCGTCAGCAGGCTCGCGCGACGCCCGTTCCCCGGCTGCGCGTAAATCAGGACGGCGTCCACCGTGAGCGGCGCGATCTTCCACTTCCACCAGTCGCCGCGCCGCCGCCCGACGCCGTACGGCGACGACCGCCGCTTCAGCATGAAGCCCTCGACGCCGCGCGCCCTGGACTCGTCCCGCAGCGCCGACAGCGCGTCCCACGACGGCGCCGTCACCTCCTCGGACACGCGCAGCACGCCGTCATGGGCGACGATCGCGATCAGGCCGGCGCGCCGCTCCTCGAGCGGCCGCGTGCGGATGTCGGTCGCGTCGCGCTCCATGACGTCGTACGCCATGAACACGACGGGGACGGCGCGCATGATCTGCGCGAGCTGGCGCTGGCGGCCGATGCGCTGCTGCAGCGCCGAGAAGGGACGCGGACGGCCGCCGCCGAACGCCAGCACCTCACCGTCGAGGACGGTGCCGTCGGGCACATGCGTCGCGGCGGCCGCAATCTCCGGGAATCGCCGCGTGATCAGCTCTTCGCCGCGCGACCAGAGCCACACTTCGCCGGCGCGCCGCACGAGCTGCGCGCGGATGCCGTCCCATTTCCACTCGACGAGCCACTCGGAGCGATCGCCGAGCGTCTCGGGCGGATCTTCCAGCGGCGACGCGAGAAAGAACGGATACGGGCGCGACGGATCCGCCGTGTGGGCCTGCGCCATCAGGCTCGAAAACCAGTCCGCGGTCGGCGTCCAGTCGCCCATCAGGCGTGCCGCGATCGCGGTCGGCTCCGCCTGCGCGGCCTGCGCGAGCGCGCGCACGACCAGCGTCTGCGCGACGCCGACGCGGAACTCGCCGGTGAGGAGCTTGTTGAGCAGAAAGCGCTCGTTGCGCGGCAGCCCGCGCCACCACGCGGTGACGCGGGCGCGCTGCTCTGCCTCGTCCGTTGCGGCGAGCGGCAGGATGCGATCGTGGATCCACGCGGCGAGCGGGACGTCCGGTTCGCGGGCGTGCGCAGGCAGAGCGTCGATGAGGAGCGCCACGACCTCGGCGAAGTCCCCCGCCGCCGCATAACATTCGCCGAGCAGCCACTCCGGGATGTCTGCGATCTCCTGCGCCCACGCGCGCAGCGAGGCGGACGCGATCAGCCGCTTCAATCGGCGGCCGGTGAGAAAAAACGTCGCCCAGGCGGCGTCGCCCGGTGGGGCGTCGCGAAAATACGCCGCGAGCGCCGCCACCTTCGCGTTGGTCGACATCGTCCGATCGATCGCGTCGTACAGCGCGGCGAAGCGTTTCACGTCCCCTCCGGATCCACCGCGGCGAGTTCTCCGAGCTCCCCCTCGAAGGCCGTGCGCAGCGTGCCCGTCTCGAGCCCGCGGTCGGCGAGCAGGCGCGCGAGCGCATCCGACCACCCGTGGGTGACGAGCACGCGCGACGCTCCCGTTTCCGCAATCGTACCGAGGAGAGCGGACCAGTCCGCGTGATCGGACAGGACGAACCCGCGGTCGAACGCGCGCTGACGTCGCACGCCGCGGACCCGCATGAGGCCGGAGGCGAACGCGATCGACGGATTCGGGAAGCGCCGCAGCCACGGGGTACCACGCGCGGAAAGCGGCGCGAGCACGAGCGTTCCCGCGAGGCTGCGGCCGCGCGCGTGCTCGCCGACGCGCTCGGCCGGCGCGAGCGCGACGCCGCTTGCCCGGTAGACGTCGGTGAACCCGGCCATCGCGCCGTGAAGCAGGACGCGACCCTGGCCCGCCGAAGCGGCGTCGCCGCGAAGGAGGCCCTCGTCGGTGCGCCCCCGCAGCTCCGCGAGGATCCGCTGGGCCTTCCCGAGCGCGTAGCAGAACAGGATCGACGCACGTCCCTCGGCGCGGTTTGCGCGCCACCACTCGAGAATCTCCCCGATGACCCCCGCGGCCGGATCCCACGTGTAGATCGGCAGCGCGAACGTCGCCTCGGTGATGAACGTGTCGCAGCGAACCGCCTCGAACGGCGCGCACGTCGGATCGGGCGCGCGCTTGTAATCCCCGGAGACGACCCAGACCTCTCCGCCGCGCTCGAGCCGCACCTGCGCCGAGCCGAGGATGTGTCCGGCCGGATGAAACGAGACCCGCACGCCGCCGAGATCGATCCCTTCGCCGAACGGCACCGGCTGAATCGCGGCGTCGGGAAAACGGCGCCGCAGAAGGGGCTCGCATGGCGCCGCACAGAGGTACGCCTCGGATCCCGCATGGGCATGATCGCCGTGCGCGTGCGTGATGACCGCGCGAGCGACCGGCTGCCAGGGATCGACGAAGAAATCCCCTGCGCTGCAGTAGAGACCAGAGACGGAGTCGGTGATAAGAGCAGACATAATGCCAAAAGTGCCAGGGGTGCTATTGGTGCTAACGGTGCACTGCACCCTTCGCACCTCCCAGCACCCTTAGCACCCGCACCCTTAGCACCACCAGCACCATTAGCACCATTAGCACGACACCATACTCGATGGCGTAGACCGGCGCCGGGACGACCCACAGCAGGTGAAAGCTGTAGGCGCGGACCCAGACGATATACGTCGAGAGGATCGTCACGCTCCAGGCAGCGATGGGCAGCGTGTCGAGCGCGAAGAGAAACGGCGTGCAGTACAAGAGGTACCAGGGATAGATCACGGGAGCCGCCGCGAGCGCGACCGTCATCGGCCACGCCCACGCGCCGGCGTCGCCGGCGGGGCGATGCAGGCGCAGCCATGCCGCGACCGCGATGCCCAGCAGCACCGCCGCCGCTGCCGCGGGGCGTGGGCCGAGCAGCAGCCGGAGGCCGTAGAACACCGGGCCGTTGAAACGGATGTTATCGATGACGTTCGGCACCGCGCCGAGCGGCAGCATGCCCGCCGACGAAAACGGCAGGTACAACACCGCGAGCAGACCGGCCCCGAGCGCCGCGTCGCGTATGCGGACGCGTCCCCAGTAGAGCGGCACGAGGACGATCGGCACGAGCTTGCTCGCCACCGCGAGCACGAAGGCGCACGCCGCGAGGGACGTGCGCCGGATTGTCAACAACCACGCCGACGTGGCGATGAAGAGCACGCCGAGCGCGTCGATGTGCCCGCTGTGCGCGACCTCCAGAATCACCAGCGGATTCCACGCGTAGGCGAGCGCAAGCCACGGCGTTCGACCGCTGTCGATCATCCAGCGGTACACGACGAGGATCGTGAGCAGGTCGCAGAGCAGCAGCGCGAGCTTCATCGCGCGCGGCGTCTCGCGAATCGTCACGACGAGCCGGAAGAAGAGTTGCGCGGCGGCTGGATACGGCGTCTGCGCCCGCAGGCTCGGCATGTGCCTCGTGAGATCCGTGTGGGTCCACGCGACCTCCGAATCGGACGGCCGGATGCTGAAAGGGTTGTAGCCGAGCCGCTGCACCCGGCCGTCGTACAGATACCGGATCATGTCGCTGCGCTCGTCGACGCGAGCCACCGCGAGGGGAATCCGCGCGGCGACGGCGACCAGCACCGCCGCGGCGAACCAGCGCGACGGAAACGGCGGACGGGCGCCCGCCAGCAGACGCCAGAGGAGCCAGCCGTACGGCACCGTCATGAGCGCCGCGAGCGCGAAGAAGGTCGGGGTCCCGAGCGGCGCCTGCGTGATCGCGAGCACGACGGCCGAGGCGACGAGACAGACGCCGCCGGCGAGAACGAGAAGGGAAATGCGCAACGACGCAAATGCTAAATGCAAAATGCGAAATGCCAAAATGCGGATGGGGGATCGGGGATGGGGAGGGGGATCAGGGATTAGGGATGCGCGACATCTCCTCCAGGCAGCTCGGTGTGTCCGCGCCGACCGGTGCACGGACGAAGTACTCGCGGCCGAGGAGTTCCTCCGCCTGCGCTTCGGTCAGCCAGACGAACGGGCTGACCTCGCCGATCTGCGTCCGGTGACAGCGCAGCGCGTCGAGCTTGCGGCACACGTGCGTGCGCGCATCGAGCACCAGGGTCGGCTCCGGCGCATAGGCGCCGAACGCATCGGGGTCGATCCCCCACAGCGACAGATCCGGCGGCGATCCAGGGTTGGAGACCGCGGTGTCGAGAATCGTCGTCATCAACCCGTGCGGGACGACGACGTAGAAGAGCGCGGGGCCGGAGGCGCCGAACGACTCCACCGCTTCGGTGACGCGTTCGTGGACGAAGATGTGGTCCGGATGCCAGTACAACCCGTCGGGTCCGAACGTGATCACGACGTCCGGCCGCAGGTGACGGATGGTCAGCACGATTTCCTGGCGGAACAGCGACGGTTCGACGCCGGTCAGGCTGCCGTCGGGATGATCCAGGACGATCAGGTCGCCGATGCCGAGCCGCGCCGCGGCCTGCTGGAGTTCGCCGCGGCGGACGACGCCGAGTCCGACGTCCTCGGTGCCGGAACCGGGCACACGAAGGCCGGCCTCGCCGCGCGTCGCGCAGAGCAGCGACACGCGCGCGCCTTCGTCCGCGCAGCGCGCCAGCGTCGCGCCGCACGCGATCGACTCGTCGTCGGGGTGCGCGAACACCGCGAGAATCCGGCGGCCGGCGAGGGGGCCGGTGCGCGGCGTCATCGGGTCACCGTCTCGCAGCGCCCGGCCTCAGCCGCGCGTTGAATCAGCCGTTCGTAGATCGCGACGTATTCGTCAACCATCCGCATCGTCCCGAACCGCTCGATGCCGCGCGCGCGGACGCGACGCCGATCCAGCGCGAACACGCGCGGCAGCCCGGCTGCCATCGCGGCTTCGTCGTCGAACACGATGCCGGTGACCCCATCGTCGACGACTTCCCTCACGGCGCCGCGATCGAGGGCGGCGACGGGCGTGCCGCACGCCATCGCTTCGGCAAGGACGAGACCGAACGGCTCGCCGGCCTGAATCGGATACAGCAGCGCGCGCGCGCCGCCGAACAACTCGACCTTGCGCTCGTGCCCGACTTCGCCGGCGTAGACGACACGGTCGCCGTCCACGAGCGGCGCGACCTTTTCCTGGTAGTACTCGTCTTCCGGCGCGGCGAGCACGATGCGCAGCCCCGCGCGTTTCGCGATCTCGATGGCCTGCAGCACGCCTTTCCCGTCCGTGAAGCGCCCGAGGAACAGCACGTAGTCGCCGGGCGTCTCTTGAAACGGGAACGACTCGGTGTCGATGCCGTGGAGGACGGTGCCAACGACGTTCAATCCGGCCATCAGCCGCGCCTGCTCGCGCGAGATCGCCACGAACGGCGCCTCCGGATACTGCGACCAGAGGCCCACCTCTTCGTCGCTCGGAGAATGATGGAGCGTCTGGATCAACGGCACGGGGCAGAGCCGCACGAATCCGAGCGACATCGGATAGTAGGCGGCCTGGAAGTGGATGACGTCGAACTCGCGCGCGCGCTCGACGGCGCCCGCGATGTTCAGCATCTCGTACAGCTCCCACGGCCACATCGACGTGTCGTGCCAGTAGCCGTGCGGATAGCGCGCGGCGAGCCGGGCGCTCGTCCGGGTGTCGCCGGTCGCAAACAGCGTGACGTCGTGTCCGCGGCGGACGAGTCCCTCGGTCATGAGCCACGTGATCAGCTCCACCGATCCGGATCCGGTCGGCGGCAGCGCGGTGGCGACGGGACCGACTTGCGCGATGCGAAGCCGCTTCATGCCTGTCGGGGAGCTGCGCCCCGCCGAACCCGCTTGCACGCTCGCTCGCTCATGCCGCACGCTCCAGCATCGACGCGAGGACGCGCGCCGCCTCGAAGTGATCCCCGGCGATTTCCGCCGCCCGCGTCGCGTGGTGTGCGTAGTCGCCGTCCACGCGCGCGACCGCGTCCGCCGCTTCCTCCGGCGTGGAGAACGCCAGCAGCCCCTCGCCGGACGGGAGGTGCTTCGTCCACCCCGTATCCTGGACGATCGCGGGACGCCCGGCCGCGAGGTAACACTCGGTGCGATCGCTGAACCACCCGGACCGCGTCGCCACGTAGGTGTGCTTCGCCACCCCGAACTCGCCGCGAGAGGACTGGATGAACTCCCGATAGTCCCGAGGCGTCTTCGACACGGTCATCGCCGGGAGCGTGGACCACCCGTGCTCGCGCAGCAACGCCTGCGGTCCGTTGACGGCCAGCTCGAACCGCGGCCCCGTGCGCGACGGCAGATCGAGGAACCGCAGGAACTCGACATCCTTGTTCCCGCCGACGTCCGCGAAGCTCTCGATCGTCCAGCTCATGACCGACGTGTACTGATTGCGCTCCGGCGCAGCGCCCGTCCGCCACAGCGACGTCACCACCGGCTGCCAGGTCTTCTCCCAGCGGAACTCCCCGGTGGGCACCGGGCAGACGTCGGTGCCGATGTTCGACCCGAACGTGAACAGCACATCGAATTGCCGGAAGAAGTCCACGTACCACGGTTCGTTCTTCGCGATGGCCAGCTGCGTGAACGCCGGATCGGAGTCGATGAAGATCTTGCGCGGGATGCGGGCGTACTCGTCGCGCCAGAACCACGCGCCGCCCGACAGGTTGACGAACAGATCCGCCGACCGGGCGTAATCCACGACGCGCTCGCGCGTGCCGCCATGGTAGCTGCCGTCGTAGTTGACGAAGCTCCACCGGTCGCCGAGCCCGAACGGCCGCAGCGCCGCGTCGATGTAGCGCGTGCCGTACGACGGATCGAGCGCGCGCGTGTTCTGCTCCGGATCGTAGATGCACTCGCCCGTGTCTTCCACGTAGAAGACCTCGTGGCCCAGGTCGCGCAGCCCGAGCAGGTACATCAGCGAGCACCACGTGACGCCGCCGAGCGGATAACGGCCGATGATGCCGGCGAAGAGAATCCTCATGCCTGGAATTCCTCCGCCAGCTCGTCCACCGTGAGCGGCTCGTCGAGCGATTTGCCGACGACCAGCCGCTGCCACATGCGCCGATACAGGTCGCTCGAGCGCAGGATCTCCTCGTGACGGCCGCTCGCGATCACGCGGCCGCGATCGAGCACGAGGATTCGATCGGCATCGCGGATCGTGGACAGCCGGTGCGCGATGACGATCGTGGTCCGCCCCGCCCGCAGGCGGCGCAGCGCGTTGAAGACGATCTCCTCGGAAATGGCATCGAGCGACGAGGTCGGCTCGTCGAGAATCAGGATCGGCGCATCCTTCAACACCGCGCGCGCGATCGAGATGCGCTGACGCTCTCCGCCCGACAGCCCGCTGCCGCTCTCGCCGATCTCGCTGTCGTATCCTTCGTCGAGCCGGCTGATGAACTCTTCGGCGTGCGCGGCGATCGCCGCCGCCCGCACGTCATCGTCCGACGCGTCGAGCCGTCCGTACCGGATGTTTTCCGCGATGGTCCCGCGGAAGAGAAAGGGATCCTGCAGAACGACGGCAATCCTCTCGCGCAGGCCGCGCAGGTCGTAATCGCGGACGTCGACGCCGTCCAGGAGCACACGCCCGGACGACGGATCGTACAGGCGCGGAATCATGCTGACCGCCGTCGTCTTGCCGGCGCCGGTCAGACCGACGAGCGCGACCATCTCACCCGGGCGCGCTTCGAAGCTCAGCCGCTCGAGCACGGGATGCCCGTCGTACGCGAAGCCGACGTCGTCGAACACGACATGGCCGCGCACGTGGCGAGGATCTTTGCCGCCCGGCCGTCCCTCGACGACTTCCGGCGTCATCGCCAGCGTCCGCCGGACGCGCCGCGTGCTGGCGAACGCCTCCTGGAGCGACCCCGCCGTGTGCGCGATCGACGACAGCGGCCCGTAGACGGATCCGAGATACGCGATCACGACGAGCAGTTCGCCGAGCTGCAATTGACGGCGCAGCACGTGCACGCCGCCCACCCAGAGCACCATCGTCGTGCCGACGATCGTCACGGTCGTGATCGCGACCGAGAACAGCGACTCCTGCCACGTCAGCCGGACCCGCTCCCGCATCGCCGTCGTCGCGCGATCGCGGAAGCGATCCTGCTCGAAGCGTTCGCGCGCGAAGCTCTTGACGACGCGGATCGCGGCGAACGTTTCGTAGAGGCGCTCCGATAAGGTGGACTCCAGTTCCTTGACGCGTTCGGCGCGTTCGCCGAGCGGCGCCGTGTAGTGACGCAGGATCGCGTACAGGAATGGAACGACCGCCAGCGCGAGGAGCGCCACGGTCCGATCGAGCGTGAAGAGGATCGCGAGCATGACGAGAAGCGTCAGGCCGGCCGAGGCGAGCGGGAACACGCCCGACATCACGACGTTCTCGATGCAGTACGCGTCGGCATCCAGACGATAGACGGCGTCGCCCGCGCTGACGCTCGTGTGATGCCGCATGCTGAGCGCCTGCAGGTGCGCGAAGAGGCGCGCGCGAAGGTCGTAGACCATGCGCTGGCCCGTCTCGACCTGAATCTGCGTGTGCGCCATCGACACCAGCTCGTCGAGGACTTGAATGAGCAGACCGGCAAGCAGCACGACGGCGAGCAGCGCCGCCGTACGTCCGGCGACGGGGCCAAGCGCCACCGCCATCCAGTGCGGCAGCGGCCGCGTGCCGAGCACGTTGTCGACGACGATCTCGAGCGGCCACGGCGTCAGCGCGCCCAGACCGACTTCTACGAGCGACACGAGCGCCAGCAGCGCGAGGCGCCCGCGGTACGGCCGCATGTAGGAGCCGATCCAGGCAAACAGCGAGGTCTCGATCATGCGATCAGGTCCTCCGCCGCTCGCCCTGCGGCGACCCCGTTCCGTGCGTGCGCAGCGGCGTATGCGGCGCGAGCGCCTTGCCGTGCGGCGGCGCCGACTTCGGCGGCGGGATCGATCTCGCCGTCACGGTCGCGCGCGCGGGCACCGGCGAGACGACGATCGGTTTGCTCACGAGCGCCGGCGCCGCCTGCTGCGGCTGGTGCGACGGGAAGTAGTCGTCTGCCGCATCCCAGACGGTCGGGGCCGCCGTCATGATGAAGAACGCGCCGATGGCAATCACGAACGACGCCTGCAGCGTTCCCGCGGCGACGCCGGCGAGCGCCGGCTTGAACGACGGACCTTCGTCCAGCAGGATCAGCGCGTTGGCCTCGGCCACTTCGGCAAGGGCCGCCTGCATCCGCGCGCTCGCGAGGACGATGCGCCGCAGCGTCCAGAAGAGCGCCAGCGCGCAGACGAGCACAATCGCGAGCGACGGCATCGTGCGGCCGGCGTCCTCGAGGATCATCGCGGCGGCGATCGCTCCCGCCATCGCGAAGATGCCGACGATGCCTCCGCCGGTCGGGCGGACGCGCGAGGACGTCCGGACGAGGCAGGCGCCGCGCGCGTGCTCTTCCACGAGGCCGCGCGCTTCGAGACGGCCGAGCCCGCCAATCGGCAGCGCGACGTCCCACGACTGCGACCAGCCTTCGTCGACGTCAACCCGGCCGGCGCCGCGCTGACGCCGCAGCGCCGTCACGAGCTGGTCGAGGAGCGCCGGCAGGCTCGTCCAGGACTCCGTCCAGAACCGGCGGTCCAGACGAAGGCCGGCCGTCAGTGCGAGACCGCGTCCGATCGACGGCAGCCACCGCACCGTCGTCGCCGCCGCGTGCTCCGCGAGCTCGGACGGCGCCGCGAAGTGTCCCCTGATGCGTCCGCGCAGCCGTGCGAGGGGCTGCACGATGTGGAGCCATGCGACGAGCAGCCGATCCCGCAGCCGTGCGCCGGAGTACTCGACGTCGCGCGCGAATTTCAGGCAGCGGACGATCGTCGCGACGAGCCCCGCGCAGCCGATCAGCAGCGCCGCGCGTGAAGCGTCGCGCGCCAGCCAGTGCGTCAGCGCGCCGAACGCGATCAGCGCGAGCGACATCACGATCCAGCCGGCCGACGTGGGCAGGAACGAGAGGCCGGACGCGCCGCTGTTGTACACGGACGGGAACGGCGCCGTGCCCCACACGCCGGTGTTCAGCCGCGCGCGATAGAGCGCGCGGACGAACGGCAGCGGGCTGTAAATCCGCCCGCGCCACAGCATGTCGCCGCCGACGAACTTGTCGGGATGCTTCAGCGCCAGCCACGTCTCGCCCTCGCCGTACCCCGCCTGCTGGCGCCAGTACGCCCGCACCGTCGCGCGATGGCGGTGCCACACGATGGCCGCCGGCGAGAAGCCGATTTTCCAGCCCCTCGCCTGCAAGCGCCAGCACACGTCGACGTCGTCGCCCGCGCGCAGGTAGATCGGGTTGAAGCCGCCGATCGCGAGGAGCGCATCGCGCCGGAATGCCATGTTGCAGCCGGGGACGTGCTCGGCGATCCGATCGTCGAGCAGCACGTGCGTCGGGCCGCCGGGCGCGCGTGCGACGGACTGCGCGATCCGCGGATCGTCGGCGGGGACGACGTTCGGTCCGCCCGACCCGACGACGTCCGAAGTGAGCAGCGGCTGCACGAGATAGGCGAGCCACAGCGGATCGACGCGGACGTCCGCGTCGGTGTACGCGACGATCTCTCCGCTCGCTTGCTCGAGACCGATGTTGCGCGCACGGCTCAATCCACCGTTCGCCACGTCGAGCACGTGTTTCGCGGGGCGGCAGCCCGGCGCGTCAACGCCGCGGGACGCGCGACGGTCATCTCGCGCCCACCCGCGCGCGAGCTCGCCGGTGCGATCCGTCGATCCGTCGTTGACGACGATCACCTCGTAATCCGGATAGTCGAGCGCGTCGAGCGACACGAGGCATTCGTCGATGGTCTCGGCGGCGTTGAACGCGCACACGACGACCGACACTTTCGGCCACCGGCTGCGGTCCTCCGGCGAAAACGGCGCGTCGGCGAACGCGCGCGAGACGGCCGCGAGCGCGGGCTTCGGCCGGCGCCCGCGATCCACGAGGCCGAACGACCAGTCGCGCACATCGAAGCCGCCGCGCCACCATTCGTCGGTCCACGCGAAGGCGACGGCGCCGCAGGCGCCTTCCGCGAACGCCGCGCGGACGTGCGTCGCGGTGATCGCGGCCTGAGCCTCGTGTCCCTCGCGAACGCTGTCGGCTCCCGCCTCGGCGAGCAGCAGCGGCTTGTGGCCGGCGACGCTCTGAAGCTGACGCAGGTAACCGCGCAGATCGTTTTCGCGGTGCAGATACACGTTGAACGCGCAGACGTCGAAGGGCGACAGATCGAGGTAGCTCGTCGGCGGGTAATTGACGTACGTGAAAAGCGCCTCCGGCGCCGCCGCACGCGCGTCGTCGCACAGCGCGCGGAGAAATCGTTCGACGCGTCCGGGCCCGTGCCAGCGGACGACGCTCGGCGGCACTTCGTTGCCGAGCGCGAACATCAGCGCGGCCGGATGATCGGCAAGCGCGCGCACGTGGCGCACGACCTCGCGGCGGATCGAGTCGGCGAGATCGCGGTCGTCGAGGAACGCGACGTGTTGCGTCCACGGCAGACCGATCATCACGCGCAGGCCGGCGCGTGCGGCTTCGTCGAGCACCGACACGGGCGGCGGCGTGTACACGCGCACCGTGTTGAATCCCGCGGCGGCCATCGCCGCGAAATCGTCGCGGACCGTCGCGAGCGCGGGGTACTGATCCCCGTCCCGGTCTGGCGCGAAGGTGCCGTAGGTGACGCCTTTGACCAGGAATCGCCGGTCTCCGGCACGGAGAAACTTGCCGTCAACGCGAATTCGCTGCATGTGCGGGAATCGCTCAGGAAAAGGCGGCCAATCCGCCTTTCAGTGCATCATCAAGAACGCGGCCAGCCGGGAGACACTTGTATTCCCCGTAAATCACTGATTCAGACACACTTTAGCGACGACAGGGAAGGTCCGCCGTGGCAGGAGTGCCGGGGTGTGGCGAATCTGCGCCGGGCGTGCGAGCCCCCCGATCAGAAGCGAAAGCCGGAACCGGCGTACACCAGATTGCCTTCCGAGCTGGCTGCGAGCAGCGCGCGCAGCACGATGCTGGTGCCGACCGGCTTCAACAGAAGTCCTCCTCCTCCTGACGGGTGCCAGGTATTCGATTGTTCTCCCTTCAGCCACACACGGCCGGTGTCGACGAACCCGACCACGCCGAAACGGACGGGGAACACCGACTCGAACACCGGATGGCCGAAGTACGTTCTGAGCTCCGCGTTGGCGTAGAGCGATGAATCACCGGCGAATCGGTGGCTATGGAATCCGCGATCGTTCAGACCGCCGATGAACGCGGCGTCGAACCAGGGGTAAGTCCCGAACACGCGTTGCCCTCCGACGCGCGCGGCAACCTGGACGGAGCGTCCGCCCGCATATCCGGCGACATACCCGTCGATCGCTCCATAGGCTTTCAGCACGTCCAGGAGCGCGGGGGCGACATAGGCGGAGCTCAGCACTCGGACGCCTCGGCCGGGCGGTAGATCGGGTGTGTCGCCGGACGTCTCGCCGAGCGCGACCGCGATCAAGCTCGGCGTGGCGTTCTTACGCGAGTCCAGCTCCAGCCTCATGCGGAAATCGACCGAGCCGAACTGTCCAATCCCGTACGGCTGCTGCGCGAACAGCACCGACCCCGTGCGTTTGCCGGAATCGGAATAATGGAACTCCGGGCCGACGGTGAGCGACGCACGAGACGTCTGGCCGAACCGCGCGGCTGGAGCAAAGGTCAACACGGTCTGGTGGATCCGGTAACGAGATCGAGGCTGAGATGGTGAATCGTCCCCGAACCCGTAAAAATTCACGCGCTCGATTCCGGAAGCCAATGCATGCACCTCGAAGCCAAGCGCCGATGCCGGCCGCCTGAAGATCCCGTCGTAGTCGATCTTGCCGCTCGAGGTTCCGAACGACCATCCTCCGCGGAGCGTCTGCTCCTTTGCGGCCGGCACGCTCCGAAACCCGTACGTGGTATGCATCAGACTCGCGCCGACCACGACGCCGAAGTCCGCGGAGTACGCGGCGGCGGGCTGCCAGAGCGTCAACGTGCCGTAGTTGCGCGGCTCGATCCATGGCGCGTCGGCGATCGGCCGCGGGTTGCGCCACGGTCCTGCACGCTTGATGCGGGTGCCCGTCGCGGATCCCGCATCGGTCCACATTTCGACAGGCGCGTCGGCTGATTCGACGGCCTTCTCTCCGCCGTTTCCGATCACGCGGACGTGGATGCGGCTGCGGCCGGTGCGCACGACCCGATCCTTTCCTCCGGCCAGAAAGACGCGAATCTCGCGCGTCTCGGACGGATGAAATCGCCTCGTGTAATACGGCCGTTCGTCGTCCGACGTGCTGACCGACACGGTCGTCGTGCCGTCTCCGGCGGTGGCAATCGCCACACGCTCGTCCTTGTCGGTCAGATAAATCTCGACCCTGCGTGCGAGATACCGGTAGAAGCGCTGCAGGTACGGCACGAGCGCCGCACGCCGCGCCCGCATCGCCCGCGCGAGAAACCCGCTGTCGACAGCCTGCCACTCTTTCGGCAATTGCCTGACCGTGCGATCGATCACGTCATCGGTCCACGCGGCCTGAAGCTCGCGCGCGACCTGTTCATACACGGGCTGTTCGAGGTCCGAGAGCAGCCAGCGATCGACTTCGGCCGCGATGCTCGTGGGTCCCTCGAGGCTCGACGGGAACTTGTCGGAGAATTCGAGCAGCCTCGGCTGCCGGGCGCGCATGGACGCGGCGACGATGCCGTTGTGCCGTACGAACACCATGTCCGGATCTTCGGGCAGCGGCTCCCAACCCGATTTGCCTGGAATGCGCATCCATCGCCACTGCCCGTGGCGACGGTCGTAGTTGTCGACGAACAAATCGAGGACGCGCGCCCGGAGAAGCGCGCGGCTGTCGATGCGGTTGTCGGGACCCTGCAGCCACCGCGTCCATAACTCCGCCGTCGAGATGACCGCGGTCGCTCCGGCAAATCCGGGGCGATCGCCTGATGCCGCTGTCGGATACTCTTCGAACGTGCCGACCTGATTGGCAAACTTCGCCCGAAACTCGCGCAGACGTGGATCGTCCGGCATGACCACCAGCCGCGGTTGCGTGTGGGGAATGCCCGCCGCCTCCGCGAGCACGGGGAGCATCACCCCGGCGCCCGGATGGGTGGCAGACGTCGCGTCGCGCAAGAGCTTCGCCGGCCAGCTGTTCCGCCATTCGGCCGGCAGGAGCCGTTCCGGTTCTTTGTGCAGGGATCGGAACGTGTACGATTTGCCGTCTGCCCCGCGCAGCGCGAGCCCCGCGGTCTGGAGACCGCCGACCTGCCGCACAGGTTGAAGACCCCCGGCTTCGCTCGAGAGATCCAGGACGGGCGCCTCGAACCGCATCGTCCAGATGTCGCGATACCCTGCGCCGAACCAGCGACGCAGCGTCGGGGAAGCGGCATATTCAGGACCTGCGACGACCTTGCGCGTCTCCTGCTTGACGTCCTGCGCCGAAATCGCCGCCACGCAGATTGACGCACCCACCAGCGCGAGTCTCCACCGCACCATCTCACCTTCCTGTCGCGAAACGAGGCTCATCGGGAGACGCATTGTTGGCTGTAAACGCCGCGCAGAGCAAGTCCCCAGGTCGACACATTCGCCTTGACGCTTGCGGGCGAGGCTGGTCTAATCCCGCACACACCCCCATGCCCTACCTCGCCCCCAGAGCTGGAAGTTTACCGATGAGACGCATCCCGATGCTCGCTGTTGCGGCGCTGATTCTGGCCGCGATGCCACTCGCCGCGCAAACGCCGTCGGATTCGCGGACGCAGCAAATCGAGCAGGAGCAGGCGCAGAAGGCCAAGACGGCGGCGCCGCCTCGTCCACAGCACGGCGGGTTCGGGGCGGTCACGCCCCTGGCTCCCGCGTTCGGGGGCATCAAGGCCGGTTCGGGGCTCGCGCTGGGTCTGGCGTCCGGCAAACAGTTCGGCAGCGGCGACGTCTTCCAGGTGACGGCGGTCGGCTCGCTGCGGAAGTACTGGCTGCTGCAGGCCGCCGCGCAGTCACGCGAGCTCGCGCAAGGCCGTCTGAAGTTCAGCGGACGTCTGCGTCTGCAGGATGCGCCGCAGGTGGCGTTCTACGGCATCGGGCCGGGCACGCCCAAGGTCCGCACGGATTATGACGAGCGGAAGTACGAAGTCAGCGGACAGGCGATCGCCGAGCCGCTGCGCTTCCTGCGCGCGATCGGCGGCGTCGAGTACTCGCGCTACACGACCGGCCCCGGGAAGTCGAGCCGCCGCTCGTCGGTCGATGAGCTGTACTCGCCATTTCAGGTCCCGGGCCTCGATGCCGATCCGCGATACATCCACAGCTTCGGGCTGCTGGCGCTCGACTCGCGGTCATCGACGAGCTACAGCCGCAGCGGATCGTACCTGGCGGCGATCCTGCACGACTTCAGCAACCGCAACGATCTCCCGTACAGCTTCCGCGAGACGGAGTTCATCGCGCAGCAGCTCGTGCCGATCCTGCACGGCAACTGGGTGCTCGACTTCGGTGCGCACGTGTGGACGACCAGCACCGATAGCGGCAACAGCGTGCCGTTCTTCCTGTTGCCGACGCTGGGGGGCAGCGATTACCTGCGCGGCTACGCCGACTACCGCTTTCGCGACCGTCACGCGCTGCTGCTGACGGCGCAGTATCGCTGGTACGTGCAGGAGTTCGTGGACGGCGTCATCTTCTACGACGCCGGCAAGGTCGCGTCGCGTCGCGGGGATCTGGATCTCAACCACCTCGAGCACGACTTCGGCATCGGCGTGAACTTCCACTCGCCGAGCGTCACGGTGCTGCGGCTGCAGATCGCCCACGGGCGCGAGGGCAACCGCTTGATTCTGGCGTTCAGTCCGCCATCTTTCTGAGGGTCCCATGAAATCGCGCCTGATCGTTGCCGCTCTCGCGTGCGCCGGCTACGTCGCGGTCGCACCCGCCGCCGCGCCGAGATTCTTCGACGATGACCCGATCGCCCGCGTGCCCGACTCGCAGGACGCGTCGCGCGTGCAGCCGTGGGAGATTTCTCTGAGCTACGACTCGCTGCTCAACATGTTCGGTCACCCCGGCGAACCGGGCACCGTGCGCGCCCAGGACGTCAACTCGATCGACGAGCTGCCGGACTCGAGCTGGTTCACCAACCGGCTCGGCGTGCAGGCGATGACCGCCGACGAGATGCGCCGCGGCGTCAGCTCCGACACCGGCCCGGCGCCCGGCAAGTGGACGGTCCGGACCGGGAAAGGCAACGGCGTGTCGCCCGGGTTCACCGTCACCGACACGCGCGGCCATCGATATTTCGTGAAGTTCGACCCGCCCGGCTGGAACGAGCTGGCGACGGGCGCGGAGGTCGCCGTTACGCGCTTCTATCACGCATTCGGCTACTACGTGCCGCAGACGAACATCGCGTACGTCCGCCGCGAGGATCTCGTGCTCGGCGACGGCGCCACGACCACCGGCGCCGACGGCAAGAAGCGGCCGATGAAGACCGGCGACATCGACTCGAACCTGGCGCGCGCCGCGCGCGAGCCGGACGGCCGCTACCGCACGATCGTCAGCACCGCGCTCGAAGGCAAGCCGCTCGGCGGGTTCAAATACGCCGACACCCGTCCCGACGATCCGAACGATGTCGTCCCGCACGAGCGCATGCGCGTGCTGCGCGCGCTCCGCGCGTTCGGGGCCTGGGTCGGCCACACCGACGCGAAGGCGATCAACTCGCTCGACACGTTGATCACGGACCGCGGCCGTGCCGCGGTACGGCACAACCTGCTCGACTTCGGATCGACGCTGGGGAGCGGCGGCATTGGACCGAAAGATCCGTGGGAGGAGCACGAGTACCTCGTCGAGGTCCCTCCTGCGATGCACGCGCTGCCCCTGCTCGGGTTCGTGCCGCGGAAATGGATGCTGATCCGGTATCCGGAGTTCAACCGGATCGGACGTTTCGAAGCGGACCACTTCGATCCTCCCGAGTGGCGCCCGCGCATTCCCAACGCCGCGTTCCTGCGCGCGCGTCCCGACGACCTGTTCTGGGGCGCGCGGCTGCTCAGCCGCATGTCCAACGAGTTGGTCCGCGCGGGGATCGAGGCGGGCCGGTTCACCGACGAGAAGGCGGCGCAGGATCTCGTCCAGATTCTGATCCAGCGGCGCGACAAGATCCTGCGCGCGTGGCTGCCCGCCGTGAACCCCGTCGTGGATCCACGATTGAGCGGCGACGGCGAGCTGCGGTTCCAGAATGCGGCGGTGGAGGCCAAGGTTGCCGACGCGCCGGATGCGTATCAGGCGGTGTGGTCGGAGTTCGACAACACGACGGGGCAGACGCGTCGCATCGGCGAGACGTCCGGGCGCGATTCGATCAGAGCGCCGTCAGGACTCCCGGAGCGGACGGGAAGCTACGTGCAGGTCGAGATCAGCGCGCCGCGCGCGTCGCAGAAGGCATGGGCGACGCCCGTCCACGCCTGGTTCAAGCGCACCGGCGGCGGATGGAAGCTGGTCGGGTTCGAGCGGATGCCGTGAGCCCCGAACCAGCCCCTAGACGCTCAGCTTCGATTGTTTCCTTTGAACAACGTCCCGCTTGAGCGCGCCGGTGGCATGCGCCAGCTCGGCGTTGAGGAGCGCCGCGCCCGCGGCGCCGCGAATCGTGTTGTGGCCGAGCACGACGAACTTGCAGGTGAATAGCGGACAGCGGCGCAGACGACCGATGGTGACCGCCATGCCGCCGTCGCGCATGACGTCGAGCTTCGGCTGCGGCCGATCGTCGGCATCCACGTAAACCAGCGGACGCGCCGGTGCGGTCGGCAGCCCGAGCTGCTGCGGCACGCCGGTCCACGACTCGAACGCCGCGCGGATTTCCTGGACGGCCGCATCCTGCCCGAGCAGCACGGACATCGCCACCGTGTGCCCGTCCGCCACCGGCACTCTCGTCGCCTGCGCGCTGATGATGATGCCGGCGTTCTCGATGCCGTCCTCCGTCAGCGTGCCCAGCAGTTTCAGCGGCTCCGTCTCCATCTTCTGTTCCTCGCCGGCGATGAACGGAATCACGTTGCCAACGGCGTCGAGCGCGGGCACGCCCGGGTAGCCCGCCCCCGACAACGCCTGCAGCGTCGTCACCAGCACCCTCTGCGGCCGGAACGGACGCAGAGCGGCGAGCGCCATCGTGAGGAACACGGTGGAGCAGTTTGGATTCGTGATGATGCCGCCGTCCCATTCGTACGCGTGGCGCTGCTGGGAGAGCAGCTTGAGGTGATCGGGGTTCACCTCCGGGATGAGGAGCGGCACGAGCGGATCCATACGGTGATTGCGCGCGTTGCTGATCACGAGCCGTCCCGCGCGGGCGAACGCCGTCTCCGCCTCTCCGGCGACGGCGGCGTCGAGCGCGGAGAACACGAGGGACGGCGCGGCGTCCGGCTCGACCCGGGAGATAACGAGATCGTCCGCGAACGTCGGCCGCGGCGGCACGATTCGCCACGGGATCTCGGCGTAGCGGCGGCCGGCCGAGCGATCGCTTGCCGCGATCCACGTCAGCCGGAACCACGGATGCTCGGCGAGCAGCGACACGAAGTGCTGACCGACGACGCCCGTGGCGCCGAGAATGCCGACGTCGATCCGTTCCACCATCGCTACGCTCCCACCGCAACCGGCGCCCCGGCGGCGACGCCCTCGCGGGCGCGCGCGACGGCGTCCAGTCCTTCAACGAGGTCCGCGACGAGATCGCGCGGGTGCTCGCAGCCTGGAGAGAGCCGCACGAGCGTATCGGACAGCCCGAGCTTCGCGCGTTCTTCCGGCGGGATCGACGCGTGCGTCATCCGCGCGGGGTGGCACACGAGCGCCTTCACCCCGCCGAGACTCTCCCCGAGCGCGAAGAAGCGGCGCGAGGACACGAACGAGACGACTTCGTCCACGGTGCCATCCAGCTCGAACGACACCATGCCGCCGAATCCCGTCATCTGCCGCTTCGCGATCTCGTGGCCGGGATGTGCCGGCAGTCCGGGGAAGTACACGCGACGGACGATGCGGTGCGACTCGAGGGCGCGCGCGATCGCTTCCGCGTTGTCGGCGTGGCGCTGCATCCGCAGCTCGAGCGTCTTGAGCCCCCGAAGCGTGAGCCAACAGTCGAACGGCGACGGGATCGCGCCGGTCGCATTCTGCAGGAACTTCACCGGCTCGAAGACGGCCGGGTCCCTGGCGAGCACGGCGCCCTGCACGAGATCCGAATGGCCGCCGAGATACTTCGTCACGCTGTGCACGACGATGTCGGCGCCGAGCGTGAACGGCTGCTGGAAGAGCGGCGTGGCGAATGTGTTGTCCACGACGAGCAGCGCGCCCGCCGCGTGCGTCGCGCGCGCCACCGCGGCGATGTCGTAAATCAACAGCCGCGGGTTGGTCGGCGACTCGATCCAGACGAGCCGCGTCTTCGACGAGAGCGCCGCGTCCAGCTGGCCGGGGGCGCCGATGTCGATCTGGCGGATCACGCAGCCGTACTGCTGGAACACGCGATTGAGGATCCGGTAGGTGCCGCCGTAGACGTCCAGCGGGATCACGATTTCATCGCCCGGCCTGAGATACGCCTGGAGCACCGCGTTCTCCGCGGCGAGCCCCGAGGCGAAGAGCGCGGCGTGTTCGACCCCTTCCAGCTCCGCGAGTACGCATTCGAGCCGGGCGCGCGTCGGGTTGTTCGTGCGCGAGTAGTCGTACCCGCGGTGCACGCCCGGCGCGGCCTGTTCGTACGTGGACGTCGCAAAGATGGGAGCGATGAGCGAGCCGGTCTCCGGTTCCGAGGGCTGCCCGGCGTGGATGGTCTTCGTCGCGAACTCCATGGCGTCTCCTTCTACGCGTAAATACGTTCGGAAAACAAATCGATTCGTCCGTGTTCGGTCGTGTGGTCCGTGTGATCCGTGGCTGAAATCGAATGGGGACGAACGAAAGTAATCGGCGCCTGGTCGTCCAGGCTGCGGACGACGAGGACGAGCGCGGCGTCGCGCGCGGCTTCCAGCGCGTGCCGCTGCACGAGATCGCAGCCGGCATCCGCCATGTCGAGCGCACGCTCCAGGGTCAGCTCTTCGATCGGCTGCGCGCTCGCCTCGCGATTCGGGTCGGCGGTGAAGTACCCCGGGACGTCCTTGATCAGTTCACAGCGGTCCGCCTCGAGCGCCGCGGCCAGCAGCACCGCCGTCAAATCGGAACCGCCGCGGCCGAGCGAGGCGATGGCGCCGCCGGTCCCCACCGCGAGAAAGCCGGGGACGACAACCGCGCGGGTTTCGTCGAGCGCCGCGAGCAGACGCAGCGGACGCACCGTCGCCGATCCTGGCCTGCCGCCCGGCGCCGCGACGAGTCCGGTCTGGTGCACGTTGAAGGGGACGGCGGCGACGCCCTGCGCCCGCAGGTGCAGCGTCAACCGCGCGACGGATCGCAGCTCGCCCGTGGACCACAGCAGGTCCAGCGCCGCCGGGTCCGGCTCGCCGGCGATGGCGCGCGCCTCCGCGAGGAGCGTGTCGGTCGCGCCGTACTCCGCCGACACGATGACGACGAGACGTTCGTCGCCGGATTCGGCGAGACGCGACGCCAGCGTGCGCGCGACGGATGCAAATGACGCCTCGTCGCGCAGCACCGACCCGCCGATCTTCAGGACACTCAGCATCTGACCTCCAGCGCGTGGAACGGCACGACGTCGGCTCTGGTCGCCGCGCGCACCGCGGCAAGTCCTTCGTGGAGCCGTGCGGGTTCGATCGGAAACGTTCGCAGGTAAATCCGGCCGGCCGTCGTCACGACGCGCGAGCAGAGGACGCCGTATGCGGCGAGCAGGTCGGCGATCGCGGCGGCTTCGGCGCGCGCGTCGCTCACGCGCACGAACCATGACGTCGCGGGCGGATCGCACGTGACGGCGGCCGTTGCCGCGATCGGCGACGGGGGCCGCACGCGACCCTCGGTCACGACCTCGGCGACGTCGTCGAGCAGCGTCGCGGCGGTGACGTCGGGACCGGCGCCCGGACCGCTGTAGCACTGCGTCCCCGACGGGCCCGACAGCAACACGGCGTTGGTGCTTCCCGCGACCGGCGCGAGCGGGTGATCGTGGGGGACGAACGCCGGGGCGACGAACGCGCGCACGCGGGCGTCGCTCCACGCGGCGGACGCGACCGGACGGACTACGCCGCCGCACTCGCGCGCCGCGTCGAGATCCTGCGGCTCGACGACGTCGATCCCCGTCCGCGGAATCCGCCGCGGCGGCACGATCAACCCGCCGAACTGGCGGATCAGCACCGCGAGCTTCTCGGCCGCGTCGCCGCCGCTGACGTCCATCGACGGATCCGGCTCGGCATAGCCGCGGCGTTGAGCCTCGCCGAGTGCGTCGGCGAACGACGAGCCGCGCGCGATCTGCGTGAGGATGAAATTCGACGTGCCGTTGAGGATGCCGATCAGGCTGTCGGTGCGCGACACGAGCGGGCGGCGCTCGAACGTGCCCAGAAACGGCACGCCCGCGATCACGCTCGCCTCGTACCGGAACGCCGTGCCGCGCCGCCGCGCGAAGGCCGCCAGCTCATGCCCGTGCGCCGCGACCAGCGACTTGTTCGCCGTCACGACGGGGATGCCGCGATCGAGCGCGCGCCGCACGAGCGTCCGCGCCGGTTCGACGCCGCCGAGCACTTCGATGACGACGTCGAGCTGGTGCGAGAAGAACACGTCGGGGTGTTCGGTCAGGTCCAGGACGGCATCGCTCGCCGGGCGGCCGGGGCGCGCGGACCGTACGAGCGCCGCTTCGATGATCGGCGCGAAGCCGCGAGCGGCGAGCGCCGGCGCCGCGTCGCGGGAAAGACGCGCCACGGCGGAGCCGACGTTGCCGAGCCCGAGCAGGCCGACGCGGACGGGCGCCGGCGCGCAGACTGCGTCTGCAATGACGGCGTCCTGATGCACCACGATCGCCATGCCGAACTGAACCTCGACCGGGATGATCGCCACGCACGACACGGGTCGGCGCTGGCGATGCCCCGGAACGTCTGGGAGTGAGTCGTCGGGCCGACCGGTTGGGTCGGCCGAGGCTTTTATCTCTCCCGGTTATCGGGCAGGAAGTAGCACCTTGGCGTGTCTTCGAGGTTCGCCAGGTTGCTGTGGCGTCGTCGGGCCTGTTCCCTCAGCCACTCTGGATAAATGTCCGCGGCGAGCGCGAACGTTTAGGAGGGTAAATCAGAACGGCGGGCGGCGTCAAGTCCCGGCCGGTATCTCGATTGCAACGCATCAGATCGCCGCCCGGGGCACGCCAAAAAGGGACGGGCGATAATCTGAACGGCAGGAGGAACGATGCGGACGATGATCGCGCGCGGGATGGTGATCGGGGCCGTGGCCGCTGGCTTCGCTTCGGGGGCGGCGGCGCAGACCCCGGCGGCCCCGTGTCCGTGTCCGCCGGCGGCTCCGGCGGGACCGTGGACCGGGAGCGCCGGCTTCGGGCTCGCGCTCAATCGCGGCAACACCGACACGACCAACGTCAACCTCACCGTTGACACGACCTACGATCCGAAGACCAACAACGTCTGGAAGTTGCAGGCGCTGTATCTGCGGGGCGAGACCGGCGGCGCGGCGACCGTCGATCGCTTCCTCCTGCAGACACGGTACGAGCGCAGCCTGACGACGCGCACGTACGCGTTCGCGCAGCTCCAGTTTCTCGAGGACAAGTTCAAGGAGATCGATTACCTCTGGGCGCCGAGCATCGGCGCCGGTTACAAGCTGATCGACACGGCGGTCACGAAGCTGTCGGCGGATGCGGGCATCGGCGTGAAGCGGCAGAAAGACACCGGGACGTCCGCGGCCACGTCCCCGGTCGTCACCGCGGGCGACAAGCTCGAACACAAACTGACGGACACCGCCACGGTCACGCAGGCGTTCACGGCGCTGTGGAACGTGAAGGATTTCGGCGACGCCGTGTACACGTTCGGCGCGGGGATCGCCGCCACGATCACCGCGCACACGCAGTTGAAAGTGGAGCTGCAGGACACCTACGCGAAGCGCCCCGCCTGGATGCTGCTGGACGCGAACGACGTCGCGCTGCTGACGACCGTCGTTTACAAGTTCTGAATGGCGATCGCCGATTGCCGCCTGACGAGGGTTTCACCACGTGTAACAGAGTCCACAGAGAAGAAGCGGGTCTCTGTTATCTCTGTTAGCTCTGTGGTGAGATCCGGTTGATGCCTCGGTTTCCGGTCTCCGATCATTGCGATGGAGAGCTTTTCTTCAATCCGCATGCGTGCACCGACCGGACGCTGCGCGATCTGCTCCGCTGGTGGCGCACGCGCACGGCGGTGCCGTGGCCCACGGCCGTTCCGGTGGGGATTGCAGGTCCGCTGCCCGGCGTACCCGCGGGGCGCGTCGCCGCGACGCTCATCGGCCATTCGACCTTTCTGCTTCGCACGACCGCATTGTCGGTGCTGACCGATCCCGTCTTCACGCGGCACGCGGGCCCGCTCGGACGGTTCGGCCCGCGGCGCGTGCGCCCGCCGGCGCTCTCGCTCGATCAACTTCCCGCCGTTGACGTCGTGCTGGTCAGCCACAACCATTACGATCACCTGCAGTGGACGTCGCTCGGCGAAATCGATCGCCGCTTCGGTCCCGTCTTCACGGCGCCGCTCGGCCT
>QHWR01000072.1:47615-62323 GCA_003223835.1 Acidobacteriota bacterium
GTGCCGGCGCAGCACTTCTCCGCCCGGACGCCGTTCGACCGCAACCGTACGCTCTGGGGGGGCTTCGTCGTGGAGAGCGGCGGGCGGACGATCTACTTCGTCGGCGATAGCGGGTACTCGCCGCAGTTCCGCGAGATCGGCGCGCGGTTCCCCTCGATCGATCTGGCCCTGATTCCCATCGGCGCGTACGAGCCGAGGTGGTTCATGCAACCCGTTCACGTGAACCCGGAGGAAGCCGTCCGCATTCATCTCGACGTCGGATCGCGCGGCAGCGTGGCGATGCACTACGGCACGTTTCACCTGACGGATGAAGGGATCGACGAGCCCATCGCGCGGCTCGCGCAGGCGCGCGACGCGGCCGGCCTCAGCGCCGGCGCGTTTCGCGCGATGGGGTTCGGCGAGACGATCGTGGTTTAGTCATTGCGAGGGACGTACCCGAACGTCGCCAGCCGTTGGCCCGACGCCGCGTACGCGTCGGCGGGCAGATCGCTGACCCCGGTCGCGTCGATCCATTTATTGTAGAAGTTGAAGAGCCCGCGGCCCTGACGGCGTCGACGTCTTCCTGGCGCAGGCGGTTCGACTCGCGATTCATCTTCTCGATGAACGCGAACAGCGCCTTCTCTCGATCGTCGATCGGCGCCGTCCGGTAGTCGTGCAGCACCGCGTCCACGAGCGCGCGATCCCCGAGCAAGGATGCCGCGACCGCGGCGTGCGCGCCGATTCAAAACGGGCAGTCGTTCCGCTTCGAGGTGAACGCCGCGATCAGCTCGCGGAGCCCCGGCGAGAGCGGCGACGGCCCGCGCATCACGCCCTGCGAGAACTGCGACAGCGCCGTCGTGCGATCGGGCTTGTACGCGAACAAGTGCATGATTTGCGGGATCGGATGCCCCGCCGATCGAATCTTCGCGATCTGCGGCGCGTACGGACCCGCGGGCGTCGCGTCCTCGACCTCGTGGAGAAACATGGGGTGCACAGGACCTCACTTCGTCGTTGGTCGTTGGTCGTCGTTCGAGTCGTCAGCGGCGCGTGAGCGCGCGTTCCAGCTCTTCGAGCCGCTGATTGATGTCGAGCCACCGCGCCTGTTCGGCGGCGACGCTGTTGGCCAACTCCGCTTCCTCCGCGCGCAGGCGCTGAACGTCAGCCATGCCGCGCTCGAGCCGCGCTTTCAGTTCGCGCGTCTGCGCCTCGATGGCGCGGCGCATGTCGTCGTCGACGACCGTCGATGACGCGTCCTGCAATCGCTTGAGCTCGTCCCGCCACTGCGCGACGGCGCTGTCGTTGCCGGCAAGGCGTTCGCGCAGCTCGTCGAGCCGTCGCAGCATCGTGTTCAGCCGCTGTTCCTGGAGCTGCAGGCGGCCCATCGCGAGCTGCACGCGCGGGCCTGCGGACGCCATCTGCTCCATCGCCGCGCGCAGCCCGCGCACCTCCACGAGGAGCGCCGACAGGACGTCGCCGCTCGGCGCCGCGCCCTGCCCCGCGGCGCGCGTCACCGCGGCCGTGAGCACGATACTGATCAACGCAATCATCCCGCCGCGTGAAATCCGTGTCATGTTCTCACCAGTCCTTCTGGTCCAGCGCCTCGCCAATAAGCTGCAATCCCGTGCGCAGGCTCTCGGTGTCTCCCGACAACCCAAGGCGGAAATGCGCCGGCGCTTCGAAGAAGCGGCCGGGGACGATGGCCGTGTCGCGGTCGCCGAGCAGCCGCTCCACGAACCGGCTGGCATCGACTACGCCTCGGACGCGAGGGAAGACCACCGTGCCGGTCGATTCCGCCCATTCCAGCTCGGGATGCGATCTCAGAAAATCGCGGACGAGCGGACGGTTCGCCTCGAGGATCCCGTGCGCTCGCGCGAGCAGGCGATCGAGGTGCTCGAATGCGAGCACCGACAGCCGCTCCGCGACCACCGAGCCCGTCCCGTCAACGACGTCGCGGGCGCGCCGGATCCGGAAGGCGACGTCCTCCGAGGACACGGTCCAGCCGCAGCGCAGACTCGACAATCCGTACGATTTGGTCAGGCTGCTCGTCGAGATGAACACGTCGCTGCGCGTGGCCGCCAGCGGCGCCACCGCGGCCGACGCGTCGAGGTACACCTCGTCCACGAGAACGTGCGCTCCGGCGCGCTCGGCGATCCGGCCGACTTCCTCGAGCGTGGCGTTGTCGGCCGAGACGCCGGTCGGGTTGTGCGGTCGTGTGATGACGATCAGTCTGGTGCGAGGCGTCATCGCGGCGCGCACGCGGTCGGGATCGAGGCGGAAGCGGTCCTCCCACGCGCGATCGAACCTGACGGTGCGAGCGCCGAGAAGGCGCGCCGCGCCCATCAGCGGATCGTAGCCGGGCCGCTCGACGAGGACGTCATCGCCCGGTTCGAGCAGCGCCGCGTACGTGAGGAAGTTCGCCCCCGACGTCCCGTTCGCCGTCGTCACCTGCGACGGCGTGACGTTGTAGTGAGCCGCGATCGCGTCGAGCAGCGGCCGGTACCCGTTCTCGTTTTCGCCAGCGAGCGTAATCGCGGCGCGCGCCCCGGGAATCTCCTCGATGGAGCACACGAGCATGTTGCTGCCGGCGAGATCGTACGTCGCATGGCGACGCGTCTTCGCCCATTCCATATACGGAGCGTAGTAACGCATTACAGTCCCTCGTCCCTTGTCCCTCGTCCCGGGTCCCTCGTCCCGACTACCGTCGTCGATACCAATAAAAGACCGGAATACCCGCCGCGATCAACAGCGCGCCGCGTGCGGCGCTCGGCGGATCGGCGCGGACGACGCTGAGGACGATGCCCGCGGCGATCGCGCAAAACAGGATCTGCACGACCGGAAAACCGGGCGCGCGAAAGGTTCCCGGCGGTCGCGTCGCGGGCGGCACGGTGCGACGGAACACGATCAGCGTGGAGACGCTCAGCCCGAAGAAGATCCAGTCGGCGAAGACGACGTAGTTCAACAACTGCTCATAGCGGCCGGTCAGCGCCAGAATGCACGACCACGTCGACTGCACGATGATCGCCAGACCCGGACTGCGATAGCGCGGATGCAGCCTCGCGAGCGCGGGCACGAAGAGCCGGTCGGCGGCCATCGCGTAGTACACGCGCGTCGGCGCGAGAATCGAGAGGTCGAGGAACCCGAAGGTCGACACGGCGATCGCGCTGCTGACGAACGTATCGCCGACGGCGCCAAACATCCGGCGGGCCGCGTCCGCCGCCGGCGTTCCCGTGCTCGCGAGCCCCTGCAGACCGAGCGCGCGTAGATAGACGATGTTCACCGTCACGTAAATGACGACGACGGCGGCGGTCCCGGCGAGCAGGCTGATCGGAAGATTACGGCGAGGATTCTCGATCTCTTCAGCGACGTAGTTGGCGTTCTGCCAGCCGCCGTACGAGAAGAGGATCGGCACGAGCGCCGCGCCGAAGGCGACGAGCGTCGACGGCGACGCGGGCGTCGCGGCGCGCGTCTCGCTCCACCATCCCGCGTGCCCCGCCGCGATGAAGCCCGCGCCGACGAGGATCGCGAGCGCGGCCACCTTCAGGATCACGAGGACGTTGAGCACACGGCTGCCGGGCTTCACGCCGAGATAGTTGATGACCGAGAGGACGGCGATCGCCGCGAGCGCGAGCGGAACGCGCCAGCCATCCGCCGCGCCGGCGACGTGCAGCGCGTAGCCGGCGAAGGTGATCGCCACCGCGGCGATCGCGCCGCTTTCGATCACGAGCAGCAACGCCCATCCGTAGAGAAATCCGGCCAGCGGATGGATGCCGTCGCGGAGGTAGACGTACTGTCCCCCCGCTTTCGGAAACAGCGCGCCCAGCTCCGCATAGGAAAACGCGCCCGCGAGGGCGATCGCGCCGCCGGCGATCCACGCGGCGAGCACGAGCACGGAGGAATCGAGCCGCCCCGCGACGACGTACGGACTGATGAAAATGCCCGCGCCGATGATGCCGCCGATCACCACCATCGTGGCGTCGAACGGCCCGAGCGCGCGCCGGAAGCTCACGCCGGAGACTGTACCGCGAAATGCTGAATGCTGAATGCCGGAAGCTCAGACCAGCCGCGTCAATGGTTCCGCGGGGCGGGTGGCGAAGAAGGCGCTCGCGGCGGCGCGATGCGGAAACGCGGCGGCGTACTTGCGACGCCAGGTCTCCGTGAAGCTGTCGGCGTCCGCGGAACGCACGAGCGCCCACACGCTGCCCCCGAAGCCCGCGCCGAACGCGGACGCCGCCATCGCGCCCGACTCGCGAGCGGCGCGTGCGAGGAAGATCGTTTCCGGCACCTGATTGCCGAGCCAGTCTTCGACCCCGCGCTGCGATCGATCGACGAGCTGGCCGAACGTGGAGAGATCCGCGCGCGCCATCGCATCCGCGGCCGCGGGAATGATCTGTTCGCTTTCCTGATAGAACTGATTGAAGCGCTTGAGCAGATCGTCCGCCGTGAACGGCGGGGTTGGAGTCACGGCGCGAATTGCATCGCGGATCCGATCCGCGGCGTCCGGTGACGAGGTGGCCGCAGCCGCGAGCGTCGGATCGTGCCGGCCGGTGTGACGGTGCCAGACGTCCAGCACGGCCGCCGATGCGCTCGCCGCGCGGTTGTACAGCTGTTGCGCGTCGCCGGTCTTCACCGCGACGAGACCGCTGACGCCAATCACGAACGTGCAGTCCGCCGGAAACGGCACGGTCCCTTCCGCCCGCACGGGACAGAACGAATACCGGCTCAGGCGGTCCGGCTGGCAGCACAGAATCGACGTGTGGTCCTCGCTGCCGCTCATCGTGCCGACGCCCGCGTCGCCGGCGAGCGTGCCGAACGCGCCGCCGCTTTCGAGCCCGCTGACGTAGCCCGCGAGATCCTCCTTCGTGTGAATGTTCGCCCGGTACTCCGGCTGCTGGTCGAGCGCGTTGCGGTCGGCCAGCGCGATGAACAGGCCGGTGACGAGCGCGCTCGAGCTGCTGACCCCCGCCGCTTCCGGCAGATCGCTCTCGAGCACCAGGTCGACGCCGCGTAACGCCGATCCGAAATTGCGCGCGAGCCGCGACGTGACGGCGTCGAGGTACACGACCCATCCCGATCGCGCGGTCTTCTCGGTCTCGAAATGCGATTCGACCGGCGGCGCGCCCGACGCGTCCTGCGCGCGCACGAGGTGATCCTCGCGCGGGGAGGCGGCGACGTAGATGCCGCGCTCGACGGTGCACAGGAGGCTGCGGCCCCCAGCGTAGTCGGTGTGTTTTCCCAGCACCTCGATGCGTCCCGGCACGTGCCACACGCGCGCGTCGTCGCGCCCCGAAAGGCCGCGCAGACGCTCCAGCGCGCGGTCGCGCAGGCGGTCGCGGGCGGAGGTGGTCGTCATGGTCTGGGCTCCACGCCGCGCAGACGGTCGGCGACGACGGCGACGTCGGCGCGCCGGGACAAATCGAGCACCGGCTGACGGACGATCGACGCGCGCATCTTCAGGCCGAGATGACGGATGGCATATTCGACGGCGCGGGGCAGCTCGAGCTCGCCCCTCGGCGACGGCGGGATGCGCCGGCACGCGTCGAAGATCCGCGCGTCGAAGCGCCACGCGTTCATGCTCACCGCCCGGCGATCGTCCGACGCGGCCGCCGGCTTCTCTTCAACCGACGCGAGGTTGCCGTCGCCGTCGATCGTCGCGAGCGCGTAAGCCGCAATCCGATCAGGAGGAATGGTGCCGCGTTCCACGAGGGCCGCGCGATCGTATAACACGACGCACGGTCCCGCCGAGGTCCGCAGCGTCTCGAGCGGCTCTCGCGGATAGTAGTTGTCGCCGTTGAGGACCACGAACGCGTCGCGCTCGATCGTCGACTCGGCGGCGAGGACGGCATCGGCCGTGCCGCGCGGCTCCGCCTGCATCGCGTACGACAGCTCTATTCGCTCCGGCGGATGCGCCCGGTAATGTTCGCGGACGTCGTGCTGGTCGGGACCGATGACCAGCACCGCGCGCGCAAATCCCGCGTCGGCGAGGACGCTGAGCCCGTAGTCGAGGAACGGCCGCCCGGCCACCGGCATCATCGCTTTCATCCCCCCGGCCGCCGCCGTTTCCTGCGACGGGTCGAGCGCGGCGGACGAATCCATCCGGCGCATGCGGGTTCCGGCGCCGCGCGCGAGAATCACCGCGCTCCGCGCGTCAGTCACGCGTTGATTGTCCATCGGACAGGAAGCTGGATGAAAACGCATCCATCCGCCATCCGCCATCGTTCATCCGTCAGTATCCCCGCATGCGTTGGAGTAGAGGAGGACGATGCGATGGGGGAGCCGGCGCTCCGTCGCATCCCTGATCATCGAACGAAAGGGTGTGATGCCAATCACCGGATCGCGTCGATCAACTCGCGGACGAGGTAGAGGTGATACTCGCCGTCGGGTGTGACCGCAAAGGGGAGGGGACGGTTCACGAAAAAACGATCGAACTTCGGCAGCCGATGGCTGCGCACGCAAACGACGGTGTCGGGCGGGACCGACCCGAGACGCTCGGGCACCTGATACAGATCGACAGACTCGATGCGATTGGGAAACAGGTCCGCGCGAAGCGCCGGCGTCAGATAGAACACGATCGAGCCGACCCGATCCCCCGCCAGGAAGACGCGCGGCGGAAGGACGCCCCGACCGTTGAAGAACCGGGCGAGCTCGCGCTCGGACAACTGGCGCGCGGCCGAAGGCAGCACGAGCGTCAGGGCGACGGCGAACGCCGCGGCGGAGGCGCACGCGACCGCCGCGACGACGCGTCCGCGCCGCCGCGCCCTCCACGCGATCATCAGCGGCGTCATCATGACCGCGATTGCGGCGGCCCATGCGGCGGGCGGGAACGTCACGTTGAAGCGCTGCGCGGTCAGAATCATGCCCGCGAGCGCCACGGCGAACATCAGGATCAGGTGCGCGCGAAGCGCGGCGCGGAACGATCCGCCGCCGGCGCGGAGGCCGCGCACCCACGTCGAGCCGAGCACGATCGCCAGCGCCGGAAAGAGCGGCAGCGCGTAGGTCACGAGCTTCGATCGGCTCAGCGTCAGGAATGCGAACCCGAGACCGAACCAGATCCAGCACGCCGCGAGCGCGCGCCGGCGCGCATTTTCGCGAACGGCGCTCCACACGTACACCGTCCACGGCACGACGCCGACGACGATCACGGGCACGTAGTACCACCATCGCTCTTCGGCGTGCGGCTGTGACGCGGTCAGGAAGCCGCGCAGATGTCGATCGATGAAGTAATAGTGCAGGTACCCCGGATGCGCGCGCTCCATCGCCACGTACCAGGGGGACGCCACGGCCACGGCGATCGCGAGCAGCACGGCGAACGCGGCGACGAGCCGGAGCGCCGCGCCGGAACGGACCGCGGCGAAGGCCACGAGCGCGAAGCCCGCGAACGTGACGCCGACGAGCCCTTTCGTCAGGATCGACAGCCCGAGGCACACGCCGCCGGCGACCGTGATCGACCAGGACGGTCGTCCGTCGGCGACGCGCCACAAGGCGAGCACCGCGACGTTCATCAACGGCGCCAGGCCGACGTCATGAACCGCGACCTGACTCACCGCGAGCGGCAACAGCATCGACGCGTACGCGATCGCCGCGCCGAGCGCCGCGCCCGCGTCGCCGAGCATCGCGCGCGCGAGCAGCCACGTCGAGGCGACGCCCAGCAAGCCGAAGAGCAGCGGCGGCACGCGGACCGCGGCCTCGTTCGACCCGAGCGCGCGGATCGACCACGCTTCGCTCCAGAAGAAGAGGATCGGCTTGTCGAGGAACGGCTCGCCGACGAACGTCGGCGTCACGTAGTCGCCGCGCGTCGCCATCTCCTGCGCGATCGCCGCGTGCAGGCCTTCGTCCGGATCGAACAGCGGCAGGGCCGCCAGCAGCGGCAGGATGGTGAACGTGAGCGCGAGCGCAATCAGCGCCGCGCGGAGTACGCGGACGTCCCGGTCCATCGTTCAGGGGATCCTAACGCATCAGCGGCCGCGGTACGCCGCCTCGAGGCGTTCCTTCAGCGCGCGCAGGCTCCGATCCATCGCGTCGCGCTGCCGCCGCTGTACGAGCGATCGGCGCAGACCGCCGAGGAATCCCTGCAGCGCGGGCGCGCGCGAATGGTTCACGTACGCCACGTCGCATGCCGGCCGGTCGGCGTCGCCGCGATCGGATACGATGACGACGCCGAGCGACGCGTCGAGCAGATGCGTGGCGTAGACGTCGCGCGTGAGGATCAGGAACTCCTCACCCGCAGCCGTCGAGACGCGCGGCGCGATCGTGACGTGTGTCAGCGTGACGACGCGCGCCGGGCCCCAGACCTCCTTGGACCAGTAGACGAACTGGTCGGCGCCGGCGAGGGGCGCCTGCGGGAAGCGCGCCAGATAGTCGTGGGCGTCGGGTGCGGATTCCTGCAGCCACGGCGTCCGTTTCAGAACCGCGGTAAATGCGGCGGCCGCGTCGGCCGTATCCCTTGCCACGAAGCGGCCCAGGGCACGATCGCCGTCCCTGAGAAATGCGGCCGCGCGTTCCGCGAGCGCGTGCTGGAAGCGCTGCGATGCGCGTGCGTCGAGATCCCGGGCCGTCCAGTCCATCCCCGTCCGGACGCGATCGAGCATCGCGCCCGTCACGCGGATATCGCAGTCCTCCGGCCGGCACTTGCGCAGCGCTTCCACGTCATCGTGATCCAGACGGAGCGCGGCGGCGTCGTCGGCGCTCGGCGGGTTGCCGAACTTTCCAATCTGGAGCACGTCCTCGGACCGTTTCATGCGCACGATGTCGCGGAACTGCTCGACGTAGAAGCGGGCCGGAATGCCCATCCGGATCGCGCCGGCGACGACGATTTCCTTCGGATCGCCGGCGGCCAGCGTGCGGACGATCGGTGTGCCTCGGGCGAGGCCGGCGAGATCGCGATCGCTGACGTGCGCGTGCTGCGTGAGGAAGCGATCGAGCGGAAAGGGGGAGGCCGGCTGCGCCCGGGCGGCGCCGGCGAGCGCCGCCGCGAGCGCGAGACCGAGGGGCAGCAGAGATCGCATGCCCCTATTGTGCCGCGTCCTTACTTGATGCCGGTCGTGGCGGCCGATTCACGCGCCAGCGTGGACATGAACGAACGCGCCGCGGCGGGAACGGTGGCGGGTCCGCTCCCCGACAGGATCTGCCGCGCGTCCGCGCTCTCGGTGTACGCGTTGCGGTTCGCGCCCTTGTCCGGGCGCAGCACGCCGCCGGTCAGATCGATCCCCGCGAACAGCCCCTGCGCGCGCGAGTACGACAGGATCTCGGCTTTCATCTGCGCGTCGGTCTCGCCGCGGGCGGTACGGCCGACCGGCCCCGCCGCAATCGACAGGTCGGCGCCGAGCGCGACCTTGTTCTGCAGCAGCTTGTCCATGCCGCTCTTGTTCATCACGAGCAGCACGAGGTCGATCTGTTCCGCGCCGATCTGGAATCCCCAGCTGCCTTTCTCGAGCTCGAGGAACACCGGGGCGCTCCAGGCGTTCGCGGTGCGGCAGCTGACGACGCCCTTGCCGTATTCGCCGCCGAACACGAACGCGGCTTTCTTGACCGAGGGAATGACCGCGACGCACGCGGCCTTGTCCCACACGTCCTGCGGGATCGCCTTGTCGGGCGTCGCCCGCAACGCCGTCAACACCTCGGACGCTTCCTTCAATCGGGCTTCTTCGCTGGCGGAAATGTCCGCGCGCGCCGGCAGCGCCGCGGCCAACACCAGGGCCATTGCGGCCAACATCACTCTCATGGGTCGTACCTCCAATCAGAGGACTGTTGCAAAATCCCGACCGCGCGGGAAACCGCTGACGTGCCGTAGCATGTAGGGGCGTGTCCCGACTCGTCCTTGCGCTCGCGCTGAGCCTGCTCGGCGGTTTCGGCGGTCTCGGCGTGGCGTCGCTGCTCGTGCTCCTGGACGAGCGGCGGCGCGCGCGCATCGTTCCCGGGCTCGTCAGTTACGCGGTCGGCGCGCTGCTCGCGGTCGCGCTGCTCGACTTGCTGCCGCAGGCGAGCGACACGCTCGGCGTGCGGCGCGCGCTCGCCGCCACGCTCGCCGGCATCGTCGCGTTCTTCGTGCTGGAAAAAGTGGCGCTGTGGCGGCACGCCGGCGTGGATGGGTCTGGCGGCTGGTCCACCGGCCCGCTCGTGCTCATCGGCGACGCGGCGCACAACTTCATGGACGGCGCGCTCATCGGCGCGAGCGTGCTCGTATCGACGAGCCTCGGCGTCACGACCGCGATCGCCGTCCTGGCGCACGAGATCCCGCATGAGGTGGGAGACTTCGCGATTCTGCTGCACGCGGGATTCGGCACGCGCCGTGCGCTGCTCTTCAATGCGCTGTCGGAATGCGCCGGCCTCGCGGGCGCCTTCCTCGCCGTGGTCGCGCTGTATCGCGTCCCGACACTTTCTCCGTACTTTCTCGCGCTCGCCGCCGCCAGCTTCATCTACGTCGTGATGACGGACCTCCTGCCGGACATGCATCGCGGCGTCGTTCGCGTCGGCGCCGTGTGGCAGGTCGCGCTGCTGCTGGCCGGAATCCTGACCGTCGCGATACTGTAGAAGAGGCCCCCGTTGACGGAGACGTTCATGAAGCTCAGACTGACAGTCTTTTTCGTCGTGCTTGCCGCGGCGTTGCCGCACGCGCAGAATTCCACTCCCCTCGATACGAACGCGATCGCGCAGGCCTTCGGAGTACCGGGGCAGCTACAGGGGGACGTCTACAAAGTGACGCTGCCGCGCGGCGACCTGTCGGTGACGGTCGGCGGCGTGAAGATCCGCGCCGGCCTCGCGCTCGGAAGCTGGGCCGCGTTTCGGCGCGCGGGGAACGACGCGGTCGCGCACGGCGACCTCGTGCTCCTGGATCGCGAGGTCAACCCGGTCATCTCGGCGCTGCAGGCGGGCCACATCGACATCACCGCCGTGCACAATCACCTGCTCGACGAGACGCCGCACCTCGAGTACGTGCATTTCTGGGGACGCGGACGCGAGGCCGATCTCGCGACGACGTTGAAGAGCGCGTTGGCGAAGACGGCGACGCCGATGGCCGCCGCCGCGCCCGCGGCCGCCGCGGACTTTCCCCAAGCGGATGCGATTCAGAAAGCGCTCGGCAAGACGGGCACGGTGAAGAACGGCGTCCTCGGCGTCGCGGTGCCGCGGCCCGAGAAGATCACGATGATGGGGGTCGAGCTGCCGCCGAGCATGGGGATGGCGATCTCGATGAACTTTCAGGCCGCCGGCGACGGCCGTGTCGCATCGACCGGCGATTTCGTCCTGACGGCGGACGAAGTGAACGCGGTCGCCCGCGCGCTGCGCCAGCACGACATCGCGATCACCGCGCTGCACAACCACATGGTGCACGGGTCGCCCGACCTGTACTTCATGCACTTCTGGGCCCTTGGCGCGCCCGACGCCGTCGGCTCGGGCCTGCGCGCCGCCCTCGACGCGACCGCCGCACGATAACGGATTGATCGCGTTACGAGCAGGCCTGAAGGCCTGCGCTACGAAACGCCGATCACGAACGGGCCTGAACGCGACGGACGACGTCCGACGTCGTCGCGCAGACCTTCAGGCCTGCTCGTCGTCGCGCGGAGCCTTTAGCTCCGCGGACGTCAGGCGCGTCAGCGTCGCGATGCTGAATAGGACGAGCGCGCGAAAGAAATCTCTTCGGACGAGTCAGTACTCGGAGAACGCGTCATCCGGGTAGCAGTACAGCCACCGTTCGCCCGGCTCGGCGGAGGCGACGACCGGGTGTCCCGTCTCGCGCGAGTGCCTGGTCGCGTGACGGTTCGGGGAGGAGTCGCAGCAGTGGGTGCCGCCACACATCTGGCACGTGCGCAGGTGGACCCACGACCCGCCGATCTTCACGCACTCGTCGCAGTGACGGTGCAGCGGCTGCCTGATCCGTTCGAGGCCGTCGATGTGCGCGCAGACGGGTACCATGTCAGTGCCTTTCGAGTTCCGCCCGGTTCCACTTCGCGAGTGACGCGCCCGCCTCGTACGTGCTCTCGAGGAAGTCGCGCACGGTCCGATCCGGCGACGAGGAGGCGCGGACGTCGTCGTACATGAGGACGTACTCGCCGCCGAACACCGTGCCGTAGCGCGCCGCGGCGGGGCGCACGGCGGCGGTCCGGAAGCCGTCGGGCTCCGGCGCGGCGTATGCGTAGAACGCGGCGTCTGCGACGGCGCCGCCGCCCGGCCAGAATCCGTGGCTGATCACTTCGTGTGAATACGATTCGCGCGTGACCTTGTCCGCGCCCGGACGTTCCGGCGCGCGGCGGCCCGAGAACCGCGTGACGGCGAGGTCGAAACCACCCCAGAAGAAGTGTACCGGGCTGCACTTGCCGATGAACCCCGTGCGGAAGTCGGTCAGCACGCGGTGCGCCTCCGAAAACACTCGCCAGCAGCGGTGCGCCTGTTCGCGGTCGTAGGACGCGTGCGTGACGTCCTTCGCGAACGGAATGGGATCGGGAATCTCGACGGGGACCGGCCAGATCCGGACGTCGAGGTCCATCGCGCGCAGCGTGGACATCACGCGTTCGTGGAACGCCGCGACCGTCATCGGCTCGAGAGCGAGCGTACGCCGCGCGCCGTCGGCCGCTTCAATCACGAGCTGATGATCGATGAAGTCGAACACGATTTGAAATTCACGAGCGCCGTGGAAGAGCGTCTGCGTCGCGAACCCGCGCGCCGTGACGCGGAACGTCACGTTCCAGAAATGGTTGACGAGCGGCGTCGACGCCAGGCAGATCTTCCCGACGATCTGCGACCACATGTGCAGCGTGGCGTAGGTGGGCATCCACTCGCGAAGGAGCAGGGCGGGCCAGCGTTCGGTGGGCATGCCGGAATCGTAGCAGAAGAGCGCCTGCGGCCCGAGCGAGGCGCGAAGTCGCCGAGCGAGAGCGAGCGGGGGTGGGGCCCCGCGAGCGCTGAGAGAAGATGATGGGTGGCGGATGAGGGATGGCGGCTGGGGCGTGCTTTTGCGATATCGTGAGCCCCGATGGGATTTTCCGCAATCGACTACGGCGTGCTCGCGATCTATCTCGTGGGCATCACCATCTTCGGGTCGCGGTTCCGCAGCCGGCACCGTTCCGTCGCCGACTATTTCATCGGGGGCCGCACGACCTCATGGTGGGTGATCAGCCTGTCGATCGTGGCGACCGAGACCAGCACGCTGACGTTGATCGGCGTCCCCGCGATCGCCTTCGCCGCGTATCCGCGCCACGAGCAGGGGGGAAATCTCACGTACCTGCAGGTCGTCTTCGGCTACATCGTCGCGCGGATTCTGATCGCGTGGCTGTTCATCCCCGCCTACTTTCACGGGGAGATGCTGACCGCCTACGAGCTGCTCAACCGGCGGTTTGGCCCGCGCGCGAAGCACTACGTCGCGTCGCTGTTCCTCGTGATGCGTCCGCTCGCCGAAGGGGTCCGCGTGTTCGCGGCGTCCCTGGTGCTGAGCGCCGTCATCTCGGCGACGCTTCCGGCGATCCCGCATCTTTGGGTCTGGTCGGTGATCGTCGTCGGGCTGCTCACGCTGATTTACACATTTGAAGGGGGCATCGCCGCCGTCATTTGGACGGACCTGATCCAGCTCGTCATCTACATCGGCGGATCGCTGCTCGCCGCCTGGCAGTTGCTGCACCTCGTGCCGGGACACTGGCCGTCGATCGCGCGCGAGGCCGCGGCCGCCGGCAAGTTCCAGATGTTCTCGTTCTCGTTCGATCTCAGCGTGCCGTTCACGTTCTGGGCGGGGCTCATCGGCGGCACATTTCTGACGATGGCGTCGCACGGGACGGATCAGCTGCTGGTCCAGCGGCTGCTCGCGTGCCGCAATACGCGCGACGCCCAGAAAGCGATCGTGCTGAGCGGCTTCGTCGTCCTCGCGCAGTTCGCGCTGTTCCTGACGATCGGCATCATGCTGTACGCGTACTACCAGTTCAACCCGATCCCGCCGATCGCGTCGAACGACGAGATCTTTCCGGCGTTCATCGTCCGCAGCCTGCCGCACGGCGTCTCCGGCCTCGTGATCGCGGCGATCTTCGCGGCGGCAATGTCGAACCTGAGCGGGTCGCTGAACTCGCTCGCGTCCACGTCGGTGATCGACTTCTACGCGCCGCTGCGCGGCGGGCGCGTGGAAGAGGCGCGCCTGCTCCGGTTGTCGCGCTGGCTGACGGCCGTCTGGGGCGTGGTGCTGATCGGGATCGCGCTGCTGGCGCGCGGCTGGGGCTCCGTGTTCACGGCGGGGCTCACGATCGCGTCGCTCGTGTACGGGCCGATGCTCGGCACGTTCCTGCTCGCGCTGCTCACGCGCCGCGCGAATGAGACCGGAGCGCTCGCGGGCATCACCTGCTCGCTCGCGTTCATGCTGTTCGTCCGGCTGCGCCTGCCGCTTGCCTGGACGTGGTACGTGCTGGTCGGGACCGCCGTCGCGTTCGGCGTGGGGTACGTGGTGAGTCTCGCGTTCGCGCCCAAACCGCGCGTCGCGCAGGGCTTGAGCTCTGCGCGCGATCACGAGCAGCCTTGAAAGGCTGCGCGACGACGATCCCCACGGCGTTACATGATCAGAAGCGTCCCGGTCGTCGATCCCGTGCCGCCGGCGTTGCCGTTCACCTTGTTGTTGTTCGCCGTCAGGATCAAGCCGCCGGCGAGCGGCACGACCCCGGCGCCCCCGTTGTGATCGATGGTGGTGTTGCTGATCGTGGCGACGGCCCCCCCGTTCTGCGACACGACGCCCGCGTTGCCGTTGTTCGACGCGTTCGTGTTCT
>QHWR01000271.1 GCA_003223835.1 Acidobacteriota bacterium
CGCCGCTGATCCGCACCTCCTCGATGCTGCCGGTCTGCGGGTTGGTCACGTAATCGAGGATGCGCCCGCCGCGCATCAGGAACCACGTGCACACCGGGCACGCGTCCGGGTTCTTGATCTGACTGATCGGGATGCGCGCGCCTTTCCAGAAAATCAGCGGCTCGGCGACCTGAAGGATCGGCGGACGAAACCGGGTGGCGCATTTGAAGCTGTACCTCCACAAGCCACGGCCGTACGACGAAAGAATCACCTGTCCCTGTTCGGCGAAGAAGAACGCCGAGACGTAAGGGATCACCTCCGAGCCCGCGACCTTCTGCCAGGTCGTGCCGTTGTTGAACGACTGGAAGATGCCCGCCTGCACCGTTCCGACCATGACGTGGCCGCTGCACTCGGGATCGAAGCCGAACGTGCTGATCTGCGTGAACGGGCCGCTGCGGAATCTGAGGCTGCCCGCCTCGGTGACGAGCGCGGTCAGCGCCGTATCGGGAGTCCACGCGCCCCCGCCGTCGTGCGACACCTTGACGACGTCGTCGATGATGTCGGGCACGATGAAAAAGTTGGGATCGTTCGGGTCGACGCCGTACGGCTTGTACCACGCGAACATCGTCGGAAAGATCCCGAAGCTGCCGAAGCCGGTCACGTCCGACAGCACGGGGGAGCCGGAGCCGATCACGTCCGTGATTCGTTTGATCCCGAGGATCTCCTGCCCATCCGGCGTAGCGCCCGGTCTTCTCACCGCGGTGAACACGATCGGACTCGATTCGGGTCCCGCGACCATCGAAAGCGCCCTGACGTCCTCGGGGAAGCCGTAGCGCGGCGTCCACGCGCCGCCGTTGTTCGTGGTGAGATCGTACACGTTGCCGGGCAGTCCGGTGATCGCGGTGTTGTGGACGTAGTTTCCCGGTTTCAACAGGCGCGGGTTTCCGTTGTCGTTGGGCGGATTGGGGAAGCCGCCCTGTGCGGTCAAGACGGGACCGGCGATGAAATTGCCGCATCCTCCACACGTCACGCCGGTGACCTTCGTGTCGGCCGGGGCCAGCGGCTCGCGCCAGACGTTCAGGAAGAACCCTTCGCAGCAGCGCCGCCCCGCCCACGTGACGCCGTTATCACCCGACGACCACACGTCATTGTCCTGGGTGCCGAAGTACAGGTCCGTGTCGGACGCGGTGCCGGAGAGCTGTCCCGTCGTCTCGGTCATCTGGAGCGCCGCGTACCCGTGGCCCGCGGCGCCGGCGAACGTCCAGTTCGCGCCGCCGTTCGTCGTCTTGTGCAGGCCGCCGTCGGTCGCGAGCAGCAGCGGCGTGCGGCCGTCGGTGTCGAAGCCGAGGTCGGCGGGATCGCAGTGGTCGAACGCCAGCGCCGTCCAGGCGGAGATCGACGGGGTCGTCGCGTGAGTGACCGTCGCGCGTTTGAAGGAGCATCCTCCGTCGGCGAAGAGCCCGCCGACGTCGATGACGCTCGACCACGTGCTCCCGTTGTCGAGCGAGCGGTACAGGCCGAGGTGCCCTTCCCACTTGCTCGTTCCGGTGTTCCAGAACCAATAGTTGAATGCCCAATACAAATGGGTATCGTCGAACGGCGACACCGCTATCTGGTTGTGGATGCCGATATTGATGAAGGAGGGGAGGCCCGTGTTCGACACACTCCACGATGCGCCGCCGTTCGTCGTCACCTTCACGCCGGCGTCGGTCAGGATCTTCAGATGGGCGTTCGTCGGCGCGAGCACCGCATATGTCTTGTCGTTGTTGTACCCGGGTGCCGTCGCGAGGTACTGCCACGTCGCGCCGGAGTCCTTGCTGACGGCCACGCCGCAGAGCGTGCCGGCCCAGAACATTCCCGATGACGGCTCCACGGTGACGGCATAGGCGCCGAGATTCGTCGTGCAGTCCGCGGTCGGCGGCGTGATCGTCGCGCGCGCCCAGCTCGCCCCGCCGTTCGTGCTGCGCCACATCCCGCCGCGGCTCGTGACCCGCATGTCCCCCTGCGCGGCCGCGACGACCACGTTCGCGTCCGACGGCAGGTGCGCCACGTCGGCGAACCCGAACGTCGCGCCGCCGCTCACCTGCGTCCAGTCGACGCCGCGGTTCGTGCTCCGGAACAGGCCCCCTGTTTCCGATGCGACGACGATGCGATCGGCGTTGGTCGGATCGACCGCGACGGCGACGGCGCGGCCGCCGTTCGGGATGTTGGGCTGCGCCGGCCGCAGCGGAGCGCACGCGCACGTCGCGAGAAGGGCCAGCGGCCACCAACGGACGATCGTTTGCGCGATGAACATGACGAAGCCTCCCGGGAAGAACCGCAGTGTGCGACCGCGCGAAAACACGGTCAACCGAAAAGTCGAGTCCCTGGATCGACGCGCGCGGCACTCGAAGCATGTCACCTGAACAGCCGCACGCGTCCCCAGCGCACGGCCAACGGAAACGCGGCCGCAGGGCCTTTCCGTACAGATCAGAACCGTATGCCGAGCGTCGCCTCCATCCGCCGCGCGTCCAGCCGGTAGTACTGCGCGTCGCCGAGTTCGCTCTCCGCCGCCGGATCGCGGCGGTTGGACAGGTTGCGGCCGTCAACGCGGACCTCCCACCGGTCCGAGCGCAGCCCGGCCCCCGCGTCGAGGGTCCCGTAGCCCAAGGCCAGCGCGGTGTTGCGCTTGTTCAGGAAGCGGCTCCCGACGTAGCGCGCCGTCACGCTGCCGAAGACGCCGCGGTCCGGCGCGTAGATGAGGCCCGCGCCGAACAGGTGCCGGGGAGACATCTCGAGCCGCAGTCCGGCGAGCTGCGTCGGCACGCCGTCGAATGCCTGGACGAAATCGACGAACGTCGAGTCGTGAAAGCTGTAGGTCACACGGCCGTTGACGTGGCGCGGCAGCCGCCAGTCGCTGGCCAGCTCGAGACCCTTGAACCGCGTCTTGCCGGAGTTCTGCAGGGCGGGCAGCCCGTTGACGACCGTGGACGTCACGAGGTTCGTGAAGTCCAGCCGGAACACGTCGGCCTCGAAGTCCACGCGGCCATCGAGCGCGCGGACCTTCACGCCGGTTTCGTAGTTGTTGGCGGTCTCCGGCTCGAGCAGCTTCTCCTCGCCGCCGCTTTCTTCGCCGAGTCCGAAGTCGAATGCCGCGGGTTTGAACGTGGAGCGGTAGCTCGCGTAGGCGCGGACGTGGTTGGTGCCCTGTTGCCACAGCGTCAAGAGCACGCCGGCGCTGCCGCTGGGGCGGACGTTCGTCTGACCGGCCTCTTCTTCTCCCGCCGCCTTCGCCGCCTCCTCTTCCCCGCCGCCGCGCTCCTCGAACGTCACGTTGAGCCGCGCGCCGCCCGATACCGTGATGCGCGGCGATGGACGCCATTCGACCAGTCCGTAGCCGCCCGAGAACACTCGCCGGTCGTCCACGCCGAGCGGCAACGACGACGGCTCGGTCACGTGCGGCGCCGACACACCGGAAAGCGGCGCCGTGTAGTCGAACGTCGCGCCCTTCGCATCGCCGCGCCCGAACAGCAGATCGCCGCCCGCGACGAGCGTGACGTTGTGCCGGGACGGCCACGCCACGTGCGAATCGGCGTAGATGTCGTTGACGTCGATCGTCTCACGCAGGCCGCGCGCGTTCCCGGGCGAATCGGAAATGTCCACCAGGAAGCCGCGGAAGAGATCCTGTCCCGAATGTGAGAACGACGCCGCCGTCGTCCAGTGCGTCGTCGTGCCGATCGCGCGGTCGAAACCGTACGCGATCGAAACGCGCGTGTCGTTGAGGAACGCGCCCGCCGGATTGTGGTTCGCGTCGAGCGGAACGCGTGCGCTGAGCGCGGGGCCCTCGCGCGGTGCCGGACTTGCCGGATCCTGCTGCAGCCAGTTGACGTCCGCCATCAGCCACGACTTGCGCTGCGCGCCGTTCGACGCGGCGCGCCACAACGCGTGGCCGCGCCGGACGGCCGTGCGATCGTCGGCGAAGCCGCGGCGCTCCGCGTCCACCGACAGCCGCGAGTTCCACGAACCGAACGCCGGCAGTGAGAAGTCCGCGCCTCCGCCGGCCGTGCCGTAGCTTCCTCCGCTCACGTCGGCGTAGCTGCGCGACTCGGTCCCCGGCTTGTGGACGATGTGGATGACGCCGACGAACGAGGTAGCGCCGAAGGTGACGGGCGCCGGCCCGCGCAGGATCTCGACGCGATCGATGTCGCGCAGGCTGAGCGTCGTCAACGCCGGGTTGAACGCGCCGCCCCACGGGATGCCGTCGACGACGAGCAGGAACGCGTCGAACTCGCGCAGGCCGCGGAACTCCGGGACGGCGCCGGCAGGCCCGGCGTCGCCGCCGCCGGTGACGTCCACCCCCGAGGCGAGCGCCAGCGCCTGCGGCAGCGTCCGCGCGTTCATCGCGCGCAGCGTGTCCCCCGCGATCACTTCGATCGCGGCAGGCACTTCATGCGGCGCCTCGGCCAGTCTCGTGGCGACGACCTCGACCTGCTCGGTGATCGCGGGAGGCTGCGGTTGCGGTTGTTTCGGCTGCGACGCCTGCGGCGCCGCCGCGGCGACGCTCGGCGGCGCGATGACGACGAGGGCCGCCAGCGCAAGCCCCGTCAGGCCGAATGTATTGCGCATTCGGGCAGTGTAGCGACGCGCGCGAACTACTACCACGCGTCGTAGCACCGCCGCGCCGCGTCAGTGCACTTCTGGCACGGGCGGCCGCCGCGGCAACACGTACTCCATGTTGAACTCCGGCACCAGATCCGCGAATTGGAGGTCCCGCTCCTCGAGCAGGTACAACTCTCCCGCGATCAGATGATCGCGCACCAGGCGCAGTACTCCGGCGCGCTCGCGATGTTCCTTCAGCTCGTGCTCGAGCATGTGCTCCGGCTCGAGCGGATCCTCTCGCTCGCTCTCCGGCTTCCGGAGTTCCGCTTCGTACTCGCTCGCCGTCGCCTCGTGCCAGTCGATTCGCTCGTTGAGCCGCTCGGCCAGCTCCGCCGCGGTCATCTGGATCTTCAACCCGTCGATCATCTGCGCATCCTTTCTCATGTGGTTCTTATATGGTTCTCATATGGTTCTTATATGGTGGTTCGTAGCGCAGCGCTTCCGCCTCCGCTAAAGCTTCGGCGGACTCGCCGTGGCCTTGCCCGCCCATGCCCGAAGGGCTCCGGCGAGGCCTCGACGAAGCCTTGGCGGAGTCGGGGCGAAGGCGGTCAGCCCTGCTCGTGATCACGAGCAGCCTTGAAAGGCTGCGCTACGAACGCGTGCTCGATTGACGACGGTCGCATCGTCCCGGCGACGTCGTCAACGGGCAAGATCTGCAATGTCGATGTGTGCGGATTCTTCACTGACGGCGTCACGAAAGCTCCCCGTCGATCAACTCGTGGCGCATCCGTCGTCGGGCAGCTTCAGCAAGTCGCGGTACGTCATCCGGACGCGCGGCGCTGCGCTCTGCATGGGACGCTCCCCCGTCACGAGGCGATGGCCGCGCTTCAGCAATTTCCCCGCCATCAGAAAACCGTCACGAAGATCGGGTGATTCCGAGTGGTGTCCGCTTCGCGCCGCACATTCTGCATCACCGTGCGTGCGTGGCATGTTGCAGCATCTGCACTGCTGCACATCGCGACGACGATGGCATCGTCGCGGGAGTGAAGTCAATCCGTGTTACTTCGAACCGGTGGAGGATCCGCGAAACGCGTGCGCCAGCTCGCTCACGCGCAGGCTGAGCGCCGCGCGCGAGAACCGAT
>QHWR01000073.1 GCA_003223835.1 Acidobacteriota bacterium
CGATCTGCTGATACATCGGGGTCGCGCCGACGATGTAGCCCGTCTTCAGATCCTGCGACGTCGCGCCGGCGTTCGCCGCGGCGATGCAGACGACGGCGCCGACGCAGAGCGCGATCGGCGAATAGTAGTCGCCGGTCCACCCGAGGCTGACGAAGATGATGCACGTCAGGATCAGGGTCGCGATCGTCATTCCGGAGATGGGATTCGACGACGATCCGATCAGGCCGGTGATGCGCGACGACACGGTCACGAAGAAGAACCCGAAGATGATGACGAGGATCGCGGCGAGGAAGTTGCCCTGGGTCGGCATGCGCGGCGCGACCGCCAGGAAGAGCGCCAGCACCAGCGAGCCGCCGAGCACGATCGTGAGCGGCATGTCGCGTTCGGTCCGGACGCGACCGGTCGCGCCCGATCCGAAATCCTTCACGCTCTCGCGGAACGACGCAACGATCGTCGGAATCGTGCGCGCCAGCGTGATGAGGCCCGCGGCAAGCACCGCGCCCGCGCCGATGTAGCGGATGTACGCGCTCCAGAGCTGACCCGCGTTCATCTCGGAGATCTTGAACGGGAGGCCCGTCGCCGGGTTGTTCGCGAAGTTGGGATGGATCGGCGGGAACGGAACCGTGATGTACGCGCCAAGGATCGAGACCAGCGGCAGAAGGACCAGCCACGACAGCACGCCGCCCGCGAACATCGTCCCCGCGATGCGCGGCCCGATCACGTAACCGACGCCGAGGTACTCCGGCGAAATGTCCACGTTCAGCGTCGCGTTGGGAAACTGGCTCGTTCGCGGCGCGGTGTAGCCGATGACGGTTTGAAACAGGTTGAAGATCCAGGACAGCGCCTTCCACAGCGCGCCGATGCCGAGCCCCGAGAAGACCATCGCGGCGAGCCGGCCGCCGCGCTCGCCGGCCACGAGGACGTCGGCGCACGCCGTCCCTTCGGGGTAGGGCAGCACGCCGTGTTCCTTGACGATGAGCGCCCGGCGAAGCGGCACCATCATCAGGACGCCGAGGATGCCGCCCGCGAAGGCGAGCATCATGATCTGGAAGTAGTTGAAATAGCCGGGCCCGTTCGGCGTCAGGAAGATGAGCGCGGGCACGGTGAACACGACGCCGCCGGCGACCGACTCGCCGGCCGACCCGATCGTCTGCACGATGTTGTTCTCGAGGATCGTGGAGCCGCCGAGCCGCTTGAGCACGGAGATGGCGAGGACGGCGATCGGGATCGACGCGCTCACGGTCAGCCCGGCGCGCAGGCCGAGGTAGACGGTGGACGCGCCGAAAATGAGCCCGAAGATCACGCCGAGGATGACCGCCTTGACCGTGAATTCGGCGGGCGATTTCGTCGCGGGCACGTACGGCTGGAACGTCGAACGGCCCTGTCGCGTAGTCGTCGTCTGAGCCATGCGGGGAATCTTACCCGATTGTCGGATGACGGCCCCATCCGTGATCCCCATCCGACCATCGTTATAATTCCCGCTTGTGAAGAAGACGAACAAGGTCGAGCCGGCGAGCCGGGAGACCGGCGAGGCGGTCTCGGAGCTGACCTTGAACCGGCTGTCGGTCTACCTCCGCCATTTGAGCGCGCTCGATGCGACAGGCGTGCGGACGATCTCGTCGAGCGCATTCGCCGAGCAGTTCCACCTCAACGCGGCGCAGATTCGCAAGGACCTCGCGTGCTTCGGCGAGTTCGGCGTGCGCGGCGTGGGCTACTACGTCAAGGTCCTGCGCGACCATTTGCGTCACATCCTCGGGCTGGATCGCGGCGCCAAGGTGGCGATCATGGGGGCGGGCAACCTCGGGCTCGCGCTCGCGGACTACCCGGGGTTCGCGGACGACGGCTTCGAAATCGCCGCGCTGTTCGACACGGTCCGGGAGAAGATCGGACGGCGCTCGCGCGGCGGGATCCCGATTTACGACGTCCGCGATTTCAAGCGGATCGTGCAGCGGGAGCAGATCGGCATCGCCGTGATTGCGGTGCCGGGCGCCGTCGCGCCGCAGGTGGTGCAGCTCGTGGTGGCCGCCGGCATCAAAGCGATCCTGAACTTCTCGCCCGGCGCGCTGAAGGTGCCGCCGCGCGTGAAGCTGAAGAGCGTGGACCTCACGGTGTCGCTCGAGAGTCTCTCGTTTTATCTGGTTCACAACGCCGACAACCGAGCGCCTGCGGCCCGAGCGAGGCGCGACCAGCCTCCGCCCAAGGCTCCGGCGAGCGTGGCCGTAGCGACGCGGAGGCCCGGGCCCCGCGAGCACTGAGAAAAGAAGACACGGACGAATGACAAGAGCCTCCAGAAAATATCGAGCGCGTCTGTCGCACATCGACCCGGAGTCGGGCAAGATCCGCATGGTCGACGTCAGCGCCAAGCCCGAGACAGCGCGGGAGGCGGTCGCGCGGGGGCACATCGCGATCGCGGCGGGCGCGCTCCGGCAGATTCGCGCGGGCGCGCTGAAGAAAGGCGATCCGCTCCAAACCGCGCGTCTCGCGGGCATCATGGCCGCGAAGCAGACGTCCGCGCTGATTCCGCTCTGCCATCCGCTGCCGATCTCGCACGTGGACGTGCAGGTCCGCCCCGCGCGCGGCGGCTACGACATCGAGGCCCGGGTGCAAACGAGGGCCGCGACCGGCGTGGAGATGGAGGCGCTCACGGCGGTCGCCGTCACCGCGCTGGAGCGATCCGGCTCGCCGAGAAGCGCGGCGGCAAGAGCGGTGATTACCGCGCGCGATGAAGCGAGCGAGCGAGCTGCGCGAGCGAGCCACGCCTCCGTCCCTCGACCGGGCTCGGGACGGGGCGTGTAGGGGGTCCGCGGGGCGAAGCCCCCGGATGAATGATTGAAGGTTCTGGTCGGCATCTACAGCCCGTTCCTCGCCTGGCGCATTCCCGAGCCGCAGGTCGCGTGGCTGCGCGGCGAGTTTCCGGATCACACCTTCACGCGCGCGGATTCGGACGAGGCACTGCTCGCGGGCATCCCTGACGCCGAGGTCGCGTTCAGCTCGCTCGTCACACGCGAGCAGTTCGTGGCGGCGCGCCGGCTTCGCTGGATTCACAGCCCCGCCGCCGGCATCGGGTCGATGCTGTTCCCCGAATCCGTCGACAGCCCGGTCGTCATCACCAACTCGCGCGGCAACAGCGCCGCCACGATCGCCGAACACGTCATCGCGGTCACGCTGGCGCTCTTCCGTCAGCTGCCGGTTGCCCTGCGCCGGCAGGCGGAGCGGACGTGGGCGCAGAACGAGCTGTCGGAGCCGGGGACGATCCGGACGCTCGGCGGCGCGCACGTGCTCATCGTCGGACTCGGCGCCATCGGAACGGAAGTCGCCCGCCTGGCGCTCGCGTTTGGCGCCCGCGTGACCGGCGTCCGCCGCCGTCCGGATGCGGGGCCGCCCGCCGGCATCGACGCGGTCGTCACGCCCGATGGTCTCCTGGCCGCATTGCGTCACGCGGACGCCGTCGTCATCGCGGCGCCGCAAACGCCGGATACGTGGCACCTGATCGGATCCACGCAGCTCGACGCGATGAAGGACGGCGCGATCCTCGTCAACGTCAGCCGCGGAAAGTTGATCGACGAAGAGGCGCTCGCTCGGGCGCTGGCGAGCGGGCGCCTCGGCGGCGCCGCCCTCGACGTGTTCGAGCACGAACCGCTCGCCGCCACGAGTCCGCTCTGGTCGGATCCCAGGGTCCTCGTCACGCCGCACGTCTCCGGGATCCACGAGCGCTACTGGCCGGATGCGACGGCGCTGTTTGCGGACAATTTCCGCCGGTTCCTCGCCGGCCAGCCGCTGCGCAATGTGGTGGATAAACGGGCGGGGTATTGAGATCGAATCGTCCGATTCACGGGCAGGGCTGAAGCCCTTTCAGGCTGCTTTGCGCCGCGTCCTGCGGCGACCGCGGAGAAGACATTTCACGCAGAGATCGCAGAGAGACGGAGGACGCAGAGGTCGAGGGCTGCGGACCCGCGCCGCCGGGCCGCGCTGCGCGCGGATGGAGGTCACGCGATCCGCGGATACAAACAGCGCAGTGACTCCCTCGTTGTTTGTATCCGTGGATCGCGTGACCTCCCACACGACCGGCAAAGCCGGCCCCGGCGGAGCGGCAACTGCAGCCGCTTATTCGGTTGTCTTCTCCGCGCCCTCCGCGTCTCCGCTCCTCCGCGCGAAGTCGTTCGTTATCTGTGTGCATCTGTGTTCATCTGTGGCTTACTATCTCCGCGTGGCGCTTCCCGCCGTCGATCCGGCTCCGGAACTCAACACGATCGCCGACCTGCCATTTCATTTCAGCGGACGTCATCCCAAGGCGCTGCTCGTCGGGCGCGTGATCAAGGGGGAGATCCGCGGCCAGTCGAGCAAGGATCTCTTCGAGGCGATCCGCGATCTGTCGTTGGGATTCCGGGCGCTCGGCGTGTCGCCGGGCGATCGCGTTGCGATCATGTCGGAGAGCCGTCCCGAGTGGCTGGCGTGCGACCTGGCGGTGCTCACCGCGGGCGCCGTCACGGTCCCGATCTATCCGACGCTGACGGCGCAGCAGGCGCAATACATCCTGACGGACTCCGGGGCGCGGCTCGCCGTCGTCTCCACCGCGGAACAACTCGAGAAGATCCAGCACGTGCGCCATCACCTTCCGGCGCTTCAGGCCGTCGTTTCCTTCGATCCGGCCCACGGAGTGTCGCCATCCGCGATCGAGCTCGGCGACGTGGAGGAGCGCGGACACGCGCGGATGGTCGCGGAGTGGGGCGCGGCGCGGGAGTACCGCGACGTGAGCCGCGCCGTGACGCCGGATCGCCTCGCGACGATCATTTACACGTCCGGCACGACCGGCGAGCCCAAGGGCGTGATGCTGACGCACCGCAACCTGGCGTCCAACCTCGTGGCGTCGCAGCAGGCGCTCGCGTGCACGCCCGACGACGTCGCGCTGTCGTTCCTGCCGCTCAGCCACGCGTTCGAGCGGACCGTGACGTATGTGTATCTCGCCTCCGGCGTCACGATCGTGTTCGCCGAATCGATGGAGACGATCGGTCGCGACATCACGGCCGTGCGGCCCACCATCATGACCGCCGTGCCGCGGGTGTACGAAAAAGTGCAGGCGAGGATCCTGGCGACCGGCCAGTCGCTGCCGAACCCGCGGCGCACGATCTTCGCGTGGGGCGTCAACGTCGGCCGCGCACGCGCCCATTCCGAGTTACGCGGCCGGGCGATCGGCCGGCTGCTGCGGCTTCAGGCGAAGCTCGCGGAGCGGCTCGTCTTCTCGAAAATTCGCGAAGGCGTCGGCGGGCGTATTCGTTACTTCGTCTCCGGCAGCGCGCCGCTCCCGGCCGACGTCGCCGAGTTCTTCTACGGCGTCGGCATGCCGATCATCGAGGGATACGGCTTGACGGAGACGGCGCCCGTGCTGACCGTCAATCCACCGGACGCGCTGCGGCTGGGCACGGTCGGCAAGGCCATCGCCGGCGTCGAGCTGAAGATCGCGGATGACGGCGAGATCCTGGCGCGCGGCCCCAACGTCATGAGCGGGTACTACAACAAGCCGGAGGCGACCGCCGACGCGTTGCGGGACGGCTGGTTCCACACCGGCGACGTCGGGACGATCGACGCCGACGGCTACCTCGCGATCACGGATCGCAAGAAGGACCTGCTCGTCACGTCGGGTGGAAAAAAGATCGCGCCGCAGCCGATCGAAGCGGTCATCAAGCGCAGCCCGCTCGTGTCCGAAGCCGTGCTGTTGGGCGACCGCCGCAAGTTCGTCGCGGCCTTGATCGTGCCCGATTTCGCCGCCCTGGAGCGGAGGCTGAAGGCTCTCGGCCGTCCGCCGGCGTCGCGTGAGGAACTGGTCGCGCGTCCCGACGTCGTCGCGCTGTATCAGGAGATCGTGGACGGCCTGAACCGCGAGCTGTCGCAGTTCGAGCGCGTGAAGAAGATCGCGCTCCTGCCGTCGGAGTTCTCGATCGATTCCGGCGAGCTGACGCCGACGCTGAAGGTGAAACGCAAGGTCGTCGAAGAAAGGTATCGGAACGTGATCGAGCGTTTGTATGGAGGCACGGAGTAGGCCCGACCTAGCGGAGCATCAAGACAGCCAGCTGGCCTGTTGTCAAGAGGCCTTCCACCTGAAGGTGGAAGCCACGCGGTAAGAAGGTGGAAGCCACGCGGTAAGGTGGAAGCCACGCGGTAAGGTGGAAGCCACGCGGTAAGTAAGTAAGAAATCTCGTTGTTGGTAAGAAATCTCGTGGCTTCCGCCTTCAGGCGGAAGGATCCGTGTTCGGCGCCGGCTCGATGTGGATAATCGCGTCGGCGATCTGCGGATACCGGGCCATGATCCGATCCTTCACAACGTGCGACAGCTCGTGCGCGTCGCGCAGCGCCGTGTTGGCGGCGAACCAGACGTGGAGGTCCACGAACACGTGATCGTAGGAGCCGCGGGAGCGGATGCGGTGGCAGCCGAGCACCTGCGGCACGCTCATCACGACCGCGCGGATGTCGTCTTCGCTGATGACGATCCGGTCCGAGAGAACCCGTGACGCGTCGCGGGCGATCTCGTACCCCGTCCGCGCGATGAACACCGCGACGACGAGGCCGCCGATCGCGTCGAGCGACGAGTGCCCCAGATAGACGAACGCCAACGAAACGATCACCGCGACCGACGTGTAGACGTCGCTGCGCGTGTGCAGGGAGTCCGCCTGGAGCAGCTCGCTGCTCAGCCGCCGCCCTTCGCCTCCCTCGTACCGGACCACGTAGGCGTTGATGGCGAGCGTCACGATCATCACGACGAAGCTGATCGCCGTCACGTGCGGAAGCACCCCGGAGGTCAGCCGGTTCGCCGCGCCGCGGAGCACCTCGAGGAGCGCGAGCAGCAGGAAGACGAAGATGCCGCCCGCGGCGAGCGTCTCGTACTTGCGATGTCCGTACGGATGATCCGCATCCGGCGGCATCCGGGACGCGCGGAGCCCGATCAGGCCGACGATGTTCGAGGCGGAGTCGGCGAGGGAATGATAGCCGTCAGAAATGACGCTGACCGTCCCGGTCACGTAGCCCAGAACGAGCTTCGCGGCCGAGACGGTCAGGTTCAGGATCAGGACGCGGGTGAGGACCGTGGCAACCGCATCGTACCGGCCGGGGCTTCGCGGCAGCGCCGGGCCTCAGAACACCTTCGCATGCGCCAGCGGCCACCAGCGCAGCTGCACCTTGCCGATGATGTACTTCTTCGGCACGAATCCCCAGTGACGGCTGTCGGAGCTGTTGTTCCGGTGATCCCCCATCACGAAGTAATAGCCTTCGGGAATCACCTGCGGCCCCCAGTCGTCGTGGCTGCGGAACTCGGCGGGCACGAAGCTGTCGTCCATCAGGACGTCGTTGCGGTACACCTTGCCGTCCACGACGCGGACCTGGTCGCCTTCCTCCGCGATGATCCGTTTGACGAACGACTTCTCCGGCTTGAGCGGGTAGTAGAGCATGACGATGTCGCCGACGTGCGGTTCGCCGATGCGATACGCGAGCTTGTTCACGATCAGGCGGTCCTGATCCTGCAGCGTCGGCGCCATGCTCTGTCCCTCGACGCGCGCCACCTGGAACCCGAAGGTGACGATGAGGGTCGCGTACACCGCCGCCGACGCGAGGGTCTTGAACCACGCGAGCAGTTCCTCGCCGAGCCGGTTCAGCCAGATTGACGTGCTGTCGAGCGCGAGGCGTCTTTCGGGGACCGGCGCGGCGACCGCCGCCGCGGGATCGCCGGGGACGAGCGGATCGGCGGCGATCGACGGCGCCGAGTACGCTTCGAGCGGGGTTTCCTGGAACCGCTCGGGCGGCGGCGGCTCGAACGGCGAGTCGTTGCTTGTGGTCATAGTTTCAGGTAATCGCGCAGCCGTTTCGTCTGTGACCGGCTCACGGGAATCTTGGTGCCCTTCTGGTCCCTCATCTTCAGGATGTAGTTGCGGCTGAACCAGGGCACGATCTCCTTGATCTTGTTGATGTTCACCAGGTGCGACCGGTGTACCCTCCAGAATACCGCGGGATCCAGCCGGGCCTGTAATTCATCCAGTGTCCGATAGTTGGACGTTCCAGACAAGCTGTTCGTTACCACCCGGACCACGTCGTCCTCCACCGAGGCGTGGATCAGCTCGTCGGAGTGGATCAACAGGAACCGTTCGTCAACCTTGATGGCGAGCTGCTCGCGGCGGTCCTGCCGGTCCGAGAGAATCTGCAGCAGGCGGTCGAAGTCCTCCGCTGTCCGCGGTTTGGCGCCGCGATCGGCCGCCAGCCGGCGGCGGACACGGTCTACCGCGGTGCCGAGCCGAGCCGGCTCGACGGGCTTCAGCAGGTAATCGACCGCGTTCACCTCGAAGGCCTCGATCGCGTACTGATCGAACGCCGTCACGAACACGAGTTCCGACTCGACGCCGGCCTGGAGCAGGCGCCTGGCAACCTCGAACCCGGTGATGCCGGGCATCTGCACGTCCAGCATCACCAACTCGGGTTGATGTTCCTCAATTACGCGCAACGCCTCGACGCCGTTGCCGGCCTGGGCCACGACCTCGACGCCCCCCACCTGCTCGAGCAGGAAACACAGCTCGTCACGGGCGAGCTGTTCGTCGTCCACGACGACGGTGCGGAGGTGTTCCACGCGTCGCTACTCCTCGATGTCAAATGCTAAATGCCCAATGCTGAACGCCGAAAACAACGTGCTTTTGGCATTTGCGTTTGGCATTCGGCATTCAGGCCGCATTATTCATCGGCCTGTTATGCGGTGATGCGCGCCGGCACCACCAGCTCGGGGATGACGATCCGGGCGCACGTCCCCTCGCCGGGGACGCTGTCGAGCTTGAGCTGATAGTTCGCGCCGTAGATGACGCGCAGCCGTTCGTTCACGTTGCGCAAGCCAATTCCGCTGCCCGGCACGCGGTCCACGTGCGCGGGGTTCACGCCGACGCCGTTGTTCACGTCGATGATGGCGTGACCGTTCTCGCGCCGGCTCTTGATCGTGATGCAGCCGTGGCCGATCTTCTGCGACAGGCCGTGCTTGATCGAGTTCTCGACGAGCGGCTGCAGGAGCATGCTCGGAACGATCACTTCGAGCGTGCCCGGGTCGATCAGCTTTTCGATCTTCAGCTTCGGGCCGAACCGAATGCTCTCGATGTCCAGGTATTCGTCGATGGCTTCCAGCTCCTCGCGGAGCGTCACGAAGTGTTCCTGGCTGCGCAGCAGGCGCCGGAGCAGCCCCGAGAGCTTCACGATGAGCGTCCGCGCGGTCTCCGGCTGCGACCGGATGAGCGACGAGATCGACGTCAGCGTGTTGAACAGGAAGTGCGGATTGATCTGGCTCGCGAGCGCGTCGAGCCGCGTCGCCATCAGCAGCTTTTCCTGTTCCTGGAGGCGGTGCTCGATCCGCGCGCTGTTCCAGATCTTGATCGGGATCGCGACCGAGAGGATCGACGCGAGGATCATCGTCACCCAGAGGAGCGGCGTCGTCGCCGGCAGATAGAAGATGCGGGTGGGCCAGCGGTGGCCGAGCAACTGATGGAGGATCTCGAGTCCGATCGGGCCGGCGAGCAGGACGACCACCCAGTCGATCTGGAACCGCCGCAGGAGCCGCCAGACGTGGCGGTGCAGGCCGGTGAAGAAGACCGGCGAGAAGTGCCAGATGGCTTCCTTCGGGCAGATCTCGCGCAGGCCGCCGCCGGCGAATCCGCAGCCGACGGCGAACGGGAACGCAATCCATTCACCGGTCGCGAGCGGCGGAATCCCCACCATGACGCCGACGATCGCACCCGCGTACGGGCCGGCGAGCAGGCCGGCGAGGAACGAGCCGGCGAGCGTCAAGTCGGCGGCGTTGTAATTGAGCAGCTGGCGCGAGACGACGCCCGCGACGAGCGGCACGCCGAGGCTCGCCGCGAAGATCAGCCGCTCCGGCCAGTCCCGCTTCTCGGTCAGCAGGATGCGCCGGAACCATGGAAACCGCACGAGCATCGTGGACAACACGGCCACGACGGCCAGTTTGACCGTCAGGGTCGTCAGGAGGATCTGCTCTCCCGACAGCAGCTTGGTCTGCTCGTGCACTTTAGCTGTAAGTATAGCATCGCGAATTGGTTACCGATGAGGGATGACGGATGACGGGATGACGGATGAGGGATGGGGGGCCGAGGGACCGAGGACCGATCAGGTATGATCCAAGGATGATCCGTGCGTTCATCATCGGCTTCGCGACCACGCTGAAGCACTTCTTCAAGAAAAAGATCACCGTCAATTATCCGGACGAGAAGATCCCGGTATTTCCGAAGTGGCGCGGCAAGCAGGTCCTGATGCGCGACGAGAACGGGCTCGAGAAGTGCGTCGCCTGCGGGCTGTGCGCGGTCGCGTGTCCGGCCGACGCCATCTACCTCGAGGCGGCGGAGAACGACGGGACCGTGCAAGCCGGGCCGCGGTACGCCAAGGTCTACCAGATCCACAAGATGCGGTGCATCTTCTGCGGGTTCTGCGAGGAAGCCTGTCCCGTGTCGGCGATCTTCATGGGGAAGGATTACGAGCTGGCGGTGTACAGCAACCGCGACTTCATCTGGGACAAAGAGGACCTGCTGGTCCCGACCGCTCCTCATTGATCTTTGGAGCGCTCGGCGACGTTCACGGCGAATTCGAGGCGGCGCGGCGCGTGACGGCGCGCCATCCTGAGATTCCCTTCTGGTTGTGCGTCGGCGACATCGCCGCTGCCGACGGACGCTACGAGCCGCTCGGCGCCGACGTGTACTGGATCAAAGGGAACAACGAGAACTTCGACGCGATCGCGGCGGGCGACGTCGCGGAGGGGTTGCACTTCCTGGCGAACGGCACCGCGCGCGTCATTGACCGCGTCCGCGTCGCGGCGCTCGGCGGCACGTTTGCGCCGACGTGGTACGAGACGCCGGCCGCCCAGCTTCCACACCCGAAGAAGGGGTCCGCGCGCGCGACGGAGCTCGCCGACAAGCGACGGCATTTCGTCCGCGAGGAAGTCGAGGCGTGCCAGCGTCTGCGCGACGTCGACGTGTTCCTGACGCACGAACCGGCCAAGCCGTTCCGGCCGTTTCCAGGCGGACGCGGTCCCGACGCGGGGAAGGCGCAGATCAACGAGGTGCTGGCGGGCATGCATCCGCGGCTGCACCTCTTCGGGCACCATCACCGTTTCTCGGAGCAGGAGCGCGAGGGGGTTCGTTCGGTCGGCCTCGATCTCGTCACGCGGTCTTACTTCGTGATCGAGGCCGAAACGATGGAATACGAGATACGATTGAATACTGCGTGATTTCCCATGCCGCTTCCTGATTTTCGAACCGAGCTCGACAAGCGCGTGCTCGTCTGCGACGGCGCGATGGGGACGATGCTGTACGCGAAGGGCATTTTCCTGAATCGCTCCTTCGACCAGCTGAACCTGACGCAGCCGGATCTCGTCGCGGAGGTCCACCAGGCGTACGTGCGCGCCGGGGCCGACGTGCTCGAGACGAACACGTTCGGCGCCAATCGGATCAAGCTCGGCGCGTTCGGGCTGGCCGACCGGGTCCAGACAATCAACGTCCAGGGGGCGCGCATCGCGCGGCACGCGGCGCGCGAGCAGGCCTACGTCGCGGGCGCGATCGGGCCGCTCGGGATTCGCATCGAGCCGTACGGCAAGACGGGCGTTGACGAGGCGGAGGAGTACTTCCGCGAACAGGCGCGCGCGCTCGTCGAAGGGGGCGTCGACCTGTTCGTCCTCGAGACGTTCCGCGACGTCAACGAGATCGGGGCCGCGATTCGCGCCGTCCGGAGCGTCGGCGACCTGCCGATCGTCGCGCAGATGACGACGGAAGAGGACGGGAACAACCTCGACGGCGTCGCGCCGGAGACGTTCGTCCCCGAGCTGGAAGCGCTGGGCGCGGACGTCGTCGGGCTGAACTGCAGCGTGGGGCCGGCGGCGATGCTCGAGACGATCGAGCGGATGGCGCGGATCGCGCACGTCAAGCTCTCGGCGCAGCCCAACGCCGGCCGTCCGCGCGAGATCGAAGGCCGCAACATCTATCTCTGCTCGCCGGAGTACATGGCGTCCTACGCACGCCGGTTCATCGCCAACGGCGTGCGGTTCGTCGGCGGCTGCTGCGGGACGACGCCGGATCACATCCGGCATATCAAGATGGCGGTCCGCGCCATCGCGCCGAGCGCGGTCACATCGGTGCGCAGCCGGACCGGATCCGGCCGCACCGACGCGGCTCGTACGACGCCGGCCGTGGCGCCGATCGCGCGCGCCGAGAAATCGCGGATGGCGAACGCGCTCGCGCGCGGCACGTTCGTCGTCAGCGTGGAGTTGATTCCGCCGCGCGGCTTCCACGCGGAGACGATCGTCGAGCAGGCGCGGCAGCTCAAGATCCACGGGGTCGATCTCGTGAACATCCCGGACGGGCCGCGGGCGAGCGCGCGCATGAGCGCGCTGTCGGCCGCCGTCCTCGTCCAGCAGCAGGCGGGCGTCGAGACGGTTCTGTGCTTCGCGTGCCGCGACCGGAACCTGCTCGGCATGCAGTCGGACCTCATCGGCGCGCACGCGATGGGCGTCCGTAATCTGCTGCTCGTCACCGGGGATCCGCCGAAGCTCGGCGACTATCCCGACGCAACGGCGGTCTACGACGTGGACTCCATCGGCCTCACGCACGTCGTCGCGCGCTTGAATCGCGCGATGGACGTCGGCGGCGAGCCGCTCGGGCAGCCGACGGCGTTTCATATCGGCGTCGCCGCGAATCCCGGTGCGATGAATCTCGAAGAGGAGCTGCGGCGTTTTGCCTACAAGGTCGAGGCGGGCGCGGAGTACGCCGTCACGCAGCCGGTGTTCGACGTCGCGGAGCTGCGCGCGTTCCTCGATCGCGTGCGCGATCACCGCATCCCGGTGATCGCCGGCGTGATGCCGCTCGCCGGCATGCGGCACGCGGAGTTCATGGCGAACGAGGTCCCGGGCGTGCGCGTGCCGGAGACGGTACTCGATCGCATGCGGCGCGCCGACGCGGCGGGGCGCGCGGCGGAGGAAGGACTCGCGATTGCGCGCGAGATCGCGGCGGAGGTCCGTCCGCTCGTGCAGGGCGTCCACATTTCAACCGCGCCGAAGGCAATCGAAGCGGCGCTCGGCGTCGTCGAGGCGGTCGGGGCGTAACCCGTCCGGCTCGCGTTTTGTTTTGCCGGGACTATGCTGAAAGGGTATAGTCCTGAAGCCGCTCAATCCCGGGCACCCGGCTTGCACTTCGTGCCGGTCTTCCGTCGCGCTGCGAACGGGACGGAGTATCGCAGAGATGGCCTTATTCGAGCGAAAAGCCGAGCCTGAAGATCCGATCGGGACCGGCGACGCCGCCACGCGGGCACTGTCGGTCACCGCCGTCGAGAACGACTTCGTCGAGCGCGTCTACGACAAGCTGGCGAAAGTCTACGACCTGATCTGGGGACCGTCGCTGCACCCGGGACGGTTGCAGGCGATCCAACGGATGGGCATCCAGCCGGACGAGCGCGTGCTCGAGGTCGGCGTCGGCACCGGGATCAACCTCTCACTATATCCGCGGGACTGTTCGGTCACGGGTATCGACTTCTCCGGGTCGATGCTCGAGAAAGCACGCGAGCGCGCGGCGCGCAAGGATCTTTCGGTGCGCCTGCTGCAGATGGACGCGGCGGATCTGAAATTCACGGACGGCTCGTTCGACATCGTCTACGCGCCGTATCTGATCAGCGTCGTGCCGGACCCGGTGAAGGTGGCGCAGGAGATGCGCCGCGTCTGCCGCCCGGGCGGGCGGATCATCTTCTTGAACCACTTCCTGAGCCCCAACGCGTTCGTCTCGCGAATCGAGCGGCTCATTTCGCCGCTCACGATTCACATCGGCTTCAAATCGGATCTCGACCTGCCGGCGTTCCTGGCGCAGGCCGACCTTCAGCCCGTCTCGATCGAGAAGGTCAACATCCCGAAGTTCTGGTCATTGGTCACCTGTATAGAGTCCTAGCATTTCAGAACGGTTTTTCCAACGACTCCGACTGCGGCGTGAACAGCTTCGCGCCCTCGTCCGTGATGTGCATGTCGTCTTCCAGCCGCACGCCGAATTCCCCGCGGATGTAGATGCCCGGCTCGTCGCTGAAACACATTCCCGGCGTCAGCGTGACGGTGCGCGGCTGGCCGAACATGTTGTTCGCGACGAGGTACGGCCACTCGTGGCCGTCCATTCCGATCCCGTGGCCCAGGCGATGTGTGAAGTATTTGAAGCCGGGGCCGTAGCCGGCGTCGGTGATCACCTTGCGTGCCCCGGCGTCCACTGTTTCGACGGCGGCGCCGGGCCGCGCCGCCTTCAGCGCCGCGTCCTGCGCGGCGCGGACGATGTCGAAGACCTTGTTCATCTTGTCGGTCGCCTTGCCGAGCACGAACGTGCGCGTGATGTCCGACTGATAGCCGTCAACCGTGCAGCCGTCGTCGATCATGACGATCGTGCCTTCGCGGATCGTCTGCGGGGTGATGGAGCCGTGCGGGAGCGCGGTGTATTCCCCCACCTGGACGCTGGCAAAGCCGGCGAAGCCGACCCGGCGATACGCGGCGGCGATGAGGCTCGACGCGGTGTTCTGCGTCATGCCGGGCTGCAGCGCATGATAGACGGCTTCGTACACCTTCAGCGTCGCCGTGTTCGCGATCCCCATCAGCTCGAGTTCGTGCGCGTCCTTGATCGCGCGGCACCCCGCGGTGATCGGGGTCCCGCTGACGACTTTGAGCTGCGGCGCCGCCTGCGCGATGCTGTCGCTCCAGACGAATTTCACCGTCTCCTCGATGCCGAGCGAGCCAGACGAGACGCCGCGGTCCTTGAGCCCCTGCGCGACGCGTGCGTACGGGCTTTCGTCTTCCTGCCACGTGCGGACGTCAGGTTTCGCGCCGCCGAAGGGGCCGAGCGCGATCTGTTCCTGCGCGCGATCCAGTTCGAACGCGGGGCAGACGAAAAACGGATCCCCCTTCACCGGGATCACGCACGCGAACAGGCGCTCGCCGCCGCCCCAGCGCATGTTGAGGAAGTACGCCATCGACGTCCCGCCGGCGAGCAGCAGGCCGTCGATCTTCTGCTGCGCCATGAGCCGCCGCGCCCGCTCGATCCGCGCCTTGCGCTCGTCGTTCGTGATCGGCCGTACCTGGTCGGCCATCGACGTCAGCGCCGCGATCGACGGAGGAATCGTCGCGGGCTCCTGACCACCACGTCCTCGCTGCGCGAACACGCGTGGGATGCGGCCGAGGATCATGGCGGCGGCAGACGACCAGAGGAACGTGCGGCGGCTCGGCATTGGTGTTGGGTCCTTCTATGCCTGCGCTACGACATCAAACGCTCGGCGATCATACTTGCAATCACATCGGCGCCGTTCGTCGGCGGCTGCTCGGGGGGCGGCGGCGCGCTGACGACGGCGTCGAGCGCGTCGCGCCAGCGGCCCGCCAGCAGCCGATCCTGCTCGAGGTAGCGGCATCGCACGAACCGCGGCATTTCGGCGACCAGGACGTCATACTCCGCGAAGCGCCCGCGTGACGTGTAGAGGATCGCCGTCCCGTTCGCCACGCACTCGGAAATGATCCCGTACCCGGGCTTCGTGACGACGACGTCCACCGCGGCGACGAGGTCCGCGTAGCGCAGGCCGCTGTCGTACAGGCGCGCTTCGTCCACGACACACACGCCGCGCGGGACGTCGCGCAGCGGCGACTGGCCGGAGACGACGATGCGCCACGTATCGAAGCAGTCGAGCGACGCCAGGTCCAGCCCGCTGACGCCGTAGCCGCCAAACGACGACAGCGCGAGCCGCTCGCCGGCGGGCAGCCCGAGACGCCGGCATGTCTCCTCGCGCCCGTGCCGCGCATGCCGCGCGACGAACGGCACGTCAGTGATGCGACGAAACGTCGCGAACCCGCCGTGCATCGGCAGACGCCACGCCGCTTCAGCCTGCGAGTACGCCGCCTGAATTGTTTCGATGACGCCCGGCGCGAACGCGAGCGCCTCGCGATACGCCGCATAGATCCAGTCCCACGTGAAGTTCGCGACGACGATCGACGGGACGCCGGCCGCGGCGGCGGCCGCGCACGCGAGCGGCGGCGCATCGGCGATGACGAGACGCACGTCGTGCTGGCGGAGGATGCCGGCCTCCGTTTGCGCGCGTTCCGTAAGATCCGCGTAGAACGCGGCGGCGCGGCGGATCGTCTCCGCCTCGTCGAGCCGCAGGCTGTCGATTTGAATCACGCCCGTATCGGTGGCGCCCTCGATCAACGTCGGGGCAGAGGGATGCACCACAGAGGTCACAGAGGTCACAGAGTTTTGTTCTCTGTGTTCTCCGTGATCTCTGTGGTGAGGTTCAAGCGGCCGGCTGAGCGTCCGATCGAAGAGCCACCGCGCGGCCGAGGTCCGGATCGCGACGGACATCTGTGGCGCGCGCCTCGTCAGCGCGTTGATGATCTCGATCTGCCGGGAGGCGTGCCCGAACCCGTGGCCCGAAATGTAGAACGCAACCGTCCGCACGTGCACCTTCTTGATCCTGAGGGGAACCGGAGACTACACTCTGCGCAGTTGCCCACTCAACATTCACGGGCGCCCCGTTCGCCCTCCGGTTTCCTGCACTCCGGCTGCCAGATGCCGAGGCACGCCCGTCGACGGGCTCGGGGCGTCCCGAGGGCGTCGAGGGACGCCGCGGGCACGACCGCGTCGCTCGCGGCCGCGCTGGCGCTGACGTGGCTGGCCGCCTGCGGTCCGTCCCCGGGCCAGGGGACGGCGCCGGCGAATCGCGCCGAACCCGCCGAGGCGTCCGCGCCGTACCAGGCCGAGGTCGAAGAGGGACTCGGCGCCGCGGTCGCGATCCTCGTCGATACGTCCGGGTCCATGGGCGAGACGGCGCCCGGCGACACCCGTCCCAAATACGTCGTCGCGCAGGAGGCCCTTCGCGCGATGGTCGAGGCGACGGACGCGTTCATTGCGAAGCGGCCCGACTTTCCGATCAAGATCGGTCTGTATAGTTTTGCGAGCAACGTCCGCGTGCTCCGGCCGATCCAGCCGTACGATCGCGAGGCCGTTCGCACCGCGCTCGAGACGGTGCCGCGTCCGGGCGGCGGGACGGCGATCGGCGAGGCGCTCGCGACGGCGCGTCCCGATCTGTATCGCGCCGGCGTCTTCCGCAAGTATCTCCTCGTCGTGACCGACGGCGAGAACACGCGCGGCCGCGATCCCGAAGCGGTGGCGCGCGAGATCTGGCGGAAGAGCGAAGGGGGCGTGCAGGTGTATTTCGTCGCATTCGACACGAGTCCCGAGAAATTCGCGTTCCTCAAGCAGACGGGGGGCGACGTGCTCGGCGCCGGCACCGGCGGCGAGCTGCGCCAGGCGCTCGACGGGCTCTATCAAGGCAAGATCCTGGCCGAAGCGGTCGATGCGGGAGAGAAGGAACCCGTCAAGAAGGAGAAACCGTGATCCTCCACAAGTTCTGGTCGGCGTTCAGGGCGCAGCTCAACAAGATCGCGAACCTGTTCTGGGAAGCCGATCCCGTCGCGCAGATGCGATACGAGTACGACCGCGCCGTCGAGCAATTGAAAGAAGGGCGGACGGGGCTCGAACAGTATCGCGGCCTCGTCGAACGCGTCACGCGCCAGGTCGCGGCCAACCGCTCGCAGGCGCAGCGGCTCGAGGCCGAGACGAAGGCGTACTTGAAGGCCGGCGATCGCGCCACGGCCGCCAAGTTCGCGCTGGAGCTGCAGAAGGCGAAGACGCAGCTCCAGGCCAACGAGCAGCAGCTGCAGATGCACGAGGGCGCCTACGGAAACAACCTGACGAAGATCAAGCACGCGAACGAGAAGCTGATCGAGCTGCGCGACAAGATCCAGAAGTACGACGCCGAGCTGAAGATGAGCGCCGCGGAAGCGGAGATCGCGAAGCTGTCGGAAACCTTCGACGTCAACCTGACGACCGACTTCGGCGAGATCGAGTCGGTCATCCAGCAGCGGATCGATCAGAACCGCGGCAAGGTGCGGGTGTCCGCGGATCTATCGGAGAAAGGGATCGCGGACATCAAGGCCGAGGAGCGCATGCAGGCGCAGCTCGCCGATCAGGCGCTGAACGACTTCGAAGTGGAGCTCGGACTCAAATCGCCCGATACCACTCCCGTCGCGCAAACGACGAAAGACCTGGGTCCGGCCGACGAGAAGACGACCCAGAAGCAGACGACATAAGGATCAGACATGGCGAACGGACAACCCAGACCGGCCTTCTACGCGGCGGTGCTCCTCGTCGTCGTCGGCCTCGTGGGCGTGGCCTTGTGGCGCTACGGCGCGCTCGGGCCCGGCGGCAGGTTCGGACGAATCTCGAACGACGAGCTGAAGCAGATGCAGAAGGGGGCGGAAGCCCCGGATAGCTCCGGCATCACGACCGTCAAGGAATACAACTACGTCGCGTCGTCGCGCCTGCCCGCGGTCAAAGGCATCTCCAACTACAAGCCGTTGGCGGACCGCACCGTCCGGTTCGCGATCAACGTGTGGGCGGGCTGGGGCCCGATCATTTACGCGAACAACGGGTTCAAGCCCGGAAAGGCGTGGAAGGCGCCGGGGGGCAAGGACTTCAAGGTCGAGCTCGTCCTCATCGACGACCCGATCGCGATGCGCGACGCGTACGCCGCCGGCAACCTGCACGTCGGCTGGGCCACGCTCGACATGGTGCCGCTCTTCGTCGAGGGGCTGCGCAAGGACTCGCGCGTGATGCCGCGCATCTATCAGCAGGTGGACTGGTCGAACGGCGGCGACGGCATCGTCGTCCGCGACACGATCAAGACGATGGCGGATCTGCGCGGCAAGACGATCGTGCTCGCGCAGAACTCGCCGTCGCACTTCTTCATCCTCAACGCGCTGATCAACGCCGGGGTGCAGCCCGCGGAAGTCGAGTTCAAGTTCACGCAGGACGCGTTTCAGGCCGCGGCCGCCTTCAACGCGGACCGCAGGCTCGCGGGCTGCGTGAGCTGGGCGCCGGACATCTACAACCTCGAGAAGGTCAAAGGCAACCGCCTGATCGTGACGACGTCGACGGCGAACAAGCTGATCGCGGACGTCTGGTTCGCGCGCGCGGACTTCGCGAACGACAACCCCGACATCATGGAAGGGATCTCTCGGGGCATCTTCGACGCGATGCACGACCTGAAGGTGCAGGAGGCGAAGCAGAAGGTCGCCAAGCTGATGGCGGCCGGCTATTCGATCCCCGAGAGCGACGCGCTCGGGATGCTCGGCGACGCGCACTCGACCAATTACGCGGAGAACCGCGACTTCTTCCTCAATCAGAACAACCCGACGAACTTCGAGCGCACGTGGAACACGGCGTATTTCCTGTACAAGAAGATCAACGCCGTCAGCGAGCAGACGCCGTTCGATCAGGTGATGGACTTCTCCGTCATCCAGAAACTCGGCGCCGAGCAGAAGTACGCGAGCCAGAAGAACGAGTACGACGTCCAGTTCGCGCCCGCGACGGCGGGGTCGATCCAGGGTGAGAAAGAAGAGATCCTCACGAAAACGGTCGTGATCCACTTCTTCCCGAACTCGTGGGATCTCACGAAGAAGATCACGCGCACCGTGGACGGCAAGGAAGTCGAGGAGCTGTACGACCCGAACGTCACGTTCGTCGTCGAGGAAGTCGGCAAGCTGGCCGGGCAGTACGGCGCGGCGCGCATCGTGATCGAGGGACACACCGACGGATCGATGAAGGGGCAGGTGCCGAAGAGCCTCGTGCAGGAGCTGTCGGCGAATCGCGCGAACTCGGTGAAGCAGGCGCTCGTGCGCAGGTTCCCGTCGCTGCAGCCGAACCAGTTCTCGACGGCGGGCATCGGGTGGGATCGTCCCGCGGATTCCTCGGACCCGGACAACAACGCGAAGAACCGGCGGGTGGAGATCAAGGTGTACCCGGCGGAGGCGGCCCCGGCGTCCAAGTAATGCACCGCCACGCGTCTCCGCCGCTCCTGACGCTGCGCCTCCCGCCGTCCCGGATGACCCGGCGGCTGGTGGGGCTCGGCACGATGGGCGTCCTCGTGCTCCTCTGGTGGCTCGCGACGACGGGGATCGGATCGGAAGACCGTCTCATTTCGCCGATCATCCTGCCCAGCCCGGCGGAGGTCGTGAAGAGTTTCCCGAGCCTCTGGACCGACCGCGCGCTGCTGCAGAGCATCGCGGCGACGCTCAAGCGCGTGCTGATCGGGTTCGGCCTCGCGACGCTGGTGGGCGTCCCGCTCGGGATCGTCGCGGGATCGTGGCGCGTGTTCGAGGCGGCGGGCGCGCCGCTGGCGCTCTTCGGCCGCAACCTGCCGGTCGCCGCGTTGATCCCGCTGACGATCCTCTGGTTCGGGATCGACGAGACGCAGAAGGTGATGTTCATCTTCATCGCCTGCATCCCGTTCATCTACTCGGACGTCGTCGCCGCCATCGCCTCCGTGCCCGATCGCTACATCGAAACCGCGCAGACGCTGGGCGCCTCGTCGCTCCAGATCGTCCGGAAGGTGCTCGTCGCGCTGGCGCTGCCAGACATCTATCAGAGCCTGCGGCACCTGTTCGGCCTCGCGTTCGGCTACATCATGCTCGCCGAGCTGATCAACGCGCAGCACGGTCTCGGCTATCTCCTGATGGCGAGCCAGCGTCGCGGCATGTCCGAGCACGTCATCCTGATCCTCATCATCATCGGGCTGCTCGCGTACGGGATCGATCGCCTGCTCTTCTGGTTTCAACGTGGGCTGTTCCCGTACCGCACGGTCGAGGAATGAGTGTGGCTGCTGCGGCCGAGCCGGCGACGGCGGCGAATATCGTGGAGTTCGACAAGGTCACGAAACGGTTTGGCGATCTCGTCGTGATCCGCGATGTCACCTTCTGTGTGCCGGACCTTCCGAAGAAGGGAGAGTTCGTCACGATCCTCGGTCCCTCCGGCTGCGGCAAGTCCACCGTGCTGCGGCTGATCGCGGGGCTTCGGCCGCACCATCCCGCAACGGAAGGCACCGTCCTCGTCGCGGGAAAGCCCGTCAGCGCGCCGGGGACGGATCGCAGCATGGTGTTCCAGGACTACACGTCCTTCGACAATCGGACCGTCGAGGACAACGTGGCGTTCGGTCTGGAATGTCAGGGCGTCCCGGCACGGACGCGGCACGAACGCGCGCGCGAGTGGATCGCCAGGGTCGGCCTCGACGTCAAGCGCGACGCGTGCAAGTATCCCGGCGAGCTGTCGGGCGGGATGCGACAGCGCGTCGCGATCGCGCGGACGCTGATCCTCTCGCCGCGCATCATCCTGATGGACGAGCCGTTCGGCGCGCTCGATCCGACGACGCGCCTGCACATGCAGGCGCTGCTCGTCGAGCTGTGGCGGGAGGTGGAAGCCACGGTGTTCTTCGTGACGCATTCGATCGAAGAAGCGGTGTACCTCGGCGATCGCGTCTACGTCTTTTCGTCGGCGCCCGGCACGCTGCTCCGGCAGATGAAGGTCCCCGGACCGGACCGTCCGCCCAAGGAGATGCAGCGCGATCCGGAATTCATGAAATACGTGTTTGAAATCCGGGACCTGATGGACTCGCTGGCATCGTCAACCCGGGCGGGCGACTGACGTGCCCACGCCGCCGCAAAGTCCGCCGAAGCCGCCGGCCCCGCCGCCGCCGATGTCGCGGCGCGCCGCGGGCGTGCCGGACTATCTGCGTGAAGCGTTCCTCTTCCGCTGGAACCTGCTGTTCTTCCTCGGCGGCGCCGCCGCCGCGGCGCTGACGCCCGTCGCCGGCGTGCTGCTCCCGCTCGTCGCCGCCGGCGAGCTGACGTACCTCACCGGCCTGATTTCCATTCCCAGGTTTCGCGCGGCGATCGACGCGAAGGTGCACACGGAAGGAAAGTCCGGCGGACCGGCCACGCCGCAGGCGCCCCCGCCGTCGCTCCTGCAGATGCTCGCCGGACTGCCGCCGCCCGCGCGCAAACGGTTCGAGGCGCTTCACGCGCGGTGCGTCGAGATGCGCGGGATCGCCGCCGGCGTCCGCGGCGCGACCGGCGCGCCAGGCGCCGCCGAAGAAATCCGGACGCCCGGCCTCGATCGGCTCCTCTGGCTGTTCCTGCGCTTGCTGCTCTCGAAGACGGCGCTCGATCGATTCCTGCAGACGATGAACGACCAGGAAATCACGGCGCGCGTGACGGAGCTGCGCAAGAACCTCGCGAGCGCGCAGGCCGCGGGCGACGACCGCGTCGTCCGCTCGCTCCAGGACAGCGTCGCGATGGGCGAGCTGCGGCTCGAGAACTACAACCGCGCGAAGAAGAACGGCGACTTCGTGTCGGTCGAACTGGATCGGATCGAAGGGAAGATCCAGGCGCTCGCCGAGATGGCGGTCAATCGCCAGGACCCCGACTTCCTGAGCAGCCAGGTGGACTCCGCCGCGGAGAGCATGCGGCAGACGGAGAGAGCGGTGAGCGAGCTGCAGAACCTCACCGGCCTCGGCGAGCAGCTCGACGAGCCGCCGCCGATCCTCGACACCGACCTGCGGCAGGTGCTCCGGCAATGATGCCCGACCCCGCGCACCGACGTCCCGCGAGCCTGCCGGATTGGTTTCCGAAGTGGGCGACCCAGCTTGCGGACCTGTATTTCTCGGGGACGACGGCGGTGTTCGTGTTGTACGGGAACACGTACGACTTCGTCCCGCTGAGCGGCGGCGCGGGCGCGCGCTACGGCGCGGTCGCGGAATTCCTGGCGGAGCAGTTGTTCGGACGCTGGTCGCTCGTGCTGCACTACGACCTCGGCCGCGGGCTGCGCGCGTTCGCGGGCGCGGAGGAAGCGCGGCTGAAGGAGATGGTCACGCTCGCGACGCGCAAGGTCGGCGATCTCAGCGCGCTCTCCAAGGATCCCGCGGCGACGTTTGCGGCGCTCGACCGTCTCGTCCGCAACAACATCATGGCGGCGGAAGCGGATCGACTCAGCGTCGCCGTCATCATCGATCAGGCGTCGTACTTGTTTCCCGCCGGGGAGCCGGGCCGCCTGAGCCTGCAGTCGTCGTCCCAGCTCGTGACGCTGCTCAACTGGGCGATGAGCCCGCACGTCAAGCGGCTGAACATGGCGTTCATCCTCGTGGACGAGAAGCTCTCGGATCTCAGCGAGCGGCTCACCGGCAATCCTCATGTCGCCTCGATCGAAGTGCCGTTGCCGGACGAACCGACGCGCCGATCGTTCGTCGCCGCCACGACGGCGGGATCGCCGTTGAAGGATTACTCCGACTTCGCGGCCGAGGATCTCTCGAAGCTGACCGCGGGGATGTCGCTCACCGATCTGAACGTGCTCCTGCAGTCGTCGAAGGAAAGCGGGCGCCGGCTCGACACCGGCGTCTTCCGGACGCTGAAGAAGCGGCTGATCGAGCGGCAGTGCCACGGACTGCTCGAGTTCGTCGAGCCCAAATGGACGCTCGACACCGTCGTCGGCCACGAAGCGGCCAAGGCGAGGCTGCGCGAGGACGCGGCGCTGCTCAAGCGCGGCGCCCTCGACAGCCTGCCGATGGGATACTTGCTCTGCGGTCCGGTCGGAACGGGCAAGACGTTTCTCGCCCAGTGCGTGAGCGGCGAGATCGGCGTGCCGTCGGTGATCCTCAGGAACTTCCGCTCGAAGTACGTCGGCGAGACGGAAGGCAACCTCGAGCGCGTGCTCTCGGTGCTGCGCGCGATGGGACCGGTCGTCGTCGTCGTCGACGAGGCGGACGCCGCGCTCGGCAATCGCGAGCAGGACGGGGATTCGGGGACGTCGAGCCGCGTGTTCGGGATGATCGCCGCGCAGATGGGGGACACGCGATATCGCGGCCAGATCCTCTGGATGCTGCTGACCGCGCGTCCCGACCTGCTGCCGATCGATCTGAAGCGGCAGGGACGCGCTGAAGTGCACATTCCGTTGTTCTATCCGACGGACGAGAGCGAAATCCGGCGGATGTTCGTCATCCTCGCGGGCAAGCTCGGCACGAAGCTGGCGCCCGAGGACGTGCCGTCGATTCCGCAGCGCGGCCATCTGTCGGGCGCGGACATCGAAGGCATGGTCGGCCGCGCGTGGCGCGCGTCGATCCTCGCCGGCGCGACGAGCGTGACGCGCGAGTCGCTCGCCACCGTCGTCTCGCAGTTCATGCCGTCCACGCAGGGGGTGGAGCAGGATCTGCAGGAGACGGCGGCGATTCTCGAGTGCACGGACCGTCAGTTCCTGCCGAAGACGATCGCCGACACCCTCGCCGCCGACGGCGCGCGCGCGAAGTTACAGGCTCGGCTGACG
>QHWR01000277.1:0-2381 GCA_003223835.1 Acidobacteriota bacterium
TTCGACGTGGTGCCCACGCTCCGGTTCCCGTTCACGCGCTGGCCGTTTCTCACGTTCAACTCGTCGGTGAGCTGGCGCGATACGTACTGGACCGAGAGTCTCGCGCCCGGCACCAACGCGCAAGTCGCCACGCCGATCAGCCGCCGGTATTACGATCTGTCGACGCGCATCACCGGCCCGACGTTCACGAGGATCTTCAACAAGCCCGGGAGGAAGCTGAAGCACGTGATCCAGCCGACGCTCGCGCTGCAGCGGACGTCGCCCATCGACAACTTCGACCGTATCGTCAAGCTCGATGGCAACGACTGGATCGTCGGACGCGTCACGCGCGCGACCTACGGCGTGACCAATCGTCTTTACGCGAAGAAGGACACCGCTCGCGAGATTCTCAGCGTCTCTGTCTCGCAGACGTACTACACGGACGAGAACGCGGCGAAATACGACCTCCAGTACCAGAGCAGCACGTTCAACCCGCTGCAACCGGACGGCACGGTGCTGCTGCCGCCGAGCCATTTGTCGCCCGTCGCGATCCTCGTGCACGTGGCGCCGACGACGCTGATGGATGCGTCGTTCCGCACCGAGTACGACACCCAGGCGCACGCGCTGCGCACGATAGCGGCCAGCGGGTCGTACGTCAAAAGCTCGTGGCTCGTGGCCTCGGCCGGTTGGAGCCAGCGCCGCTTTATCCCAAACCTGAGCGCGTTCAACAACCCCCTCTTCGCCAGCAACTACATCAACGCGGACGCCACGCTCAAGGCGCCCGGAAAGGGCTACGGCGGGACGTACTCGTTCAACTATGACGTCCGTCGATCGCTCTTTATGAACCAGCGCTGGGTCGCGTATTACAATTCGCAGTGCTGCGGCGTCGCCGTGGAGTATCAGAGCTTCAATTACAGCGGCACGACGTTGAACATCGGCGTCGTCCAGGACCACCGGTTCAACATCTCGTTCACGCTCGCGGGCATCGGATCGTTCTCCAACCTGCTTGGCTCATTCGGCGGCCAGCAGGGACGTTGAAGCCTTAGATGACCAGATGAAGGGATTGATCCTGAGCGGCGGGAAAGGCACGCGCCTCCGCCCGCTGACGTACACGAGCGCCAAGCAGCTCGTTCCGGTCGCCAACAAACCCGTGCTGTTCTACGGCATCGAGGCGCTCGCCGCGGCCGGCATCCGCGAAATCGGCATCGTGGTCGGCGATACGCAGGCGGAGATTCGCGCCGCGGTCGGCGACGGGTCCGCATGGGGCGTCACCGTCACGTACATCGAGCAGGATGCGCCGCGCGGCCTCGCGCACGCGGTGCTCATCAGCGAACGCTTCATCGACGGGGAGCCGTTCGTGATGTACCTGGGGGACAACCTGCTGAACAAGGGAATCACGCGCTTCACCGAAGAATTCATGCGCGAGCGCCCCGCCGCCCAGATCCTGCTGGCGCACGTTCCCGACCCGCAGATGTTCGGCGTCGCCGAATTGTCGGACGGCCGCGTGGTGCGACTGATCGAGAAGCCCAAAGAGCCGAAGAGCGACCTCGCGCTGGTCGGCGTCTACATGTTCTCCGCCGCGGTGTTCGAGTCGGTGAAGCGCATCAAGCCCAGCTTCCGCGACGAGCTGGAGATCACCGACGCGATCCAGGATCTGATCGATCGCGGACTCGAGGTCCGGCCCCACATCGTGGACGGCTGGTGGAAGGACACCGGCAAGCTCGAGGACATGCTGGAGGCGAACCGGCTGATTCTCGACACGATCGAACGGGACATTCAGGGCTGCGTGGACGCGGAGTCGCGCGTCGAGGGAAAAGTGATCATCCAGAAAGGCGCCGTCGTCGAGCGGTCGGTCGTCCGCGGGCCCGTGATCATCGGGGCCGGCGCGCGCATCGTCCACGCGTACGTCGGTCCGTTCACCTCGATTGCGACCGGCGCGGAAATCCGCGATTCGGAAATCGAACACAGCATCGTGCTCGAAGGGAGCGTCATCAGCGACCTCGCCAACCGCGTCGAGGACAGCCTGATCGGCAAGAACGTGCGGATCTATCGCCTGCCGGTCAAGCCGTCCGCCTACCGCTTCATGCTCGGAGATAATTCCGAAGTAGGGATTCGTTGGTAAGCGCACAGGGGTCTTTTCTTCTCTGTGATCTCTGTTGGCGCCGTGGTGCGGATAGAATCACGAAAGGGAACGTACCGTGAGCGCCCCGGTCAAGTACGCCATCGCCTCGCGCGCCCCGATTCATGACGTCCGCACCCGGCGTCTGCGGCTGATCCCGGACGAGCGCGGCTGGCTCATGGAGATTCTGCGGGCGGACGATGGGGAGCTGTTTCAGAAGTTCGGGCAGGTGTACGTGTCGGGCACGTACCCGGGCGTCGTGAAGGCGTGGCATTACCATCGC
>QHWR01000277.1:2435-4747 GCA_003223835.1 Acidobacteriota bacterium
GCGGTCAACGAATTCTTCCTCGGGACGCAGAACCCGACGCTCGTGCAGGTGCCGAACCTGGTGTATCACGGCTGGAAGTGCATCAGCCCCGAACCGGCGCTGGTCGTGAACGTGCCGACCGAGCCTTACCGCTACGACGATCCGGACGAATACCGGCTCGAGCCGCACGGAACCCTGCCTTATGACTGGACCCGCAAGGATGGTTAACGTTCTCGTCACCGGCGGCGCCGGATTCATCGGCTCCAATTTCGTCCGCTACGCGCTCGACCGGCACCACGATTGGCGCGTCACCACGCTCGACAAGCTCACGTATGCCGGACGGCTCGAGAACCTCCAGGGGGTGATGGAACACCCGCGGCACGAGTTCGTGAAAGGAGACGTCGCGGACCCCGGCGTCGCGGCGCCGCTCGCGGCGGCGGCCGACGTCATCGTGCACTTCGCGGCCGAGACGCACGTCGATCGCGCGATCATGAGCGCCGGCGAGTTCATCACCACCGACGTGTACGGGACGTTCGTGCTCCTCGAGGCGGCGCTGCAGAACCCGCGGTTGCGGCGGTTCGTGCAGATCTCGACCGACGAGGTGTATGGAAGCATCAGCGAGGGCGCGAGCCTGGAGACGGACGAGCTGAAGCCGCGCAATCCGTACTCGGCGAGCAAGGCGGGCGCGGACCGGCTCGCATACAGCTACTGGGCGACGTATCAGGTGCCGGTCATCATCACGCGCGCGTCGAACAATTACGGGCCGTACCAGTTTCCCGAGAAGATCATCCCGCTCTTCATCACCAACGCGATCGACGACAAGCCGCTGCCGCTCTACGGCGACGGCCTCAACGAGCGCGACTGGCTGCACGTCGGCGATCACTGCCGCGCGATCGAGCTGCTGATCGACCGCGGCTACCCCGGCGAGGTGTACAACGTCGGGGGGGGCAATCACGTGCGGAACGCCGATCTGACGCGGCGTATCCTGCAGCTCGTCGGGAAGCCGGAAACGTTGATCCAGCCCGTGGCGGATCGGCCGGGACACGATCGGCGGTACTCGCTCGACACGTCGAAGCTGCAGGCGATTGGCTGGCACCCTCAGGTGCCGTTCGAGCAGGGCCTGGACGACACCGTGTCCTGGTACCGGCGCAACGAGCAATGGTGGCGCACGATCAAGGACCAGGATCCGGAATTCCGCAAGTACTACGAGCGCCAGTACGGCGGCAGCGCTTCCTGAGGCACGCGTGTCCGGCGTTCCGCTCGTCACCGGCGCCACGGGCTTCGCGGGCAGTCACCTCCTCGATCAGCTCGTGCAGTCCTCGGCCGTCGAGGCGTGGGCGCACCGCGGCGGCCGCGCGGTGGAGGAGCGCCGGGACGATCCGCGCGTCCGGTGGCACGCCGTCGATCTGCTCGACCCCGACGCCGTCCGCGCGGCGCTCGCCGGCATCAATCCGTCGGTCATCTACCACTGCGCCGGAGTCGCCGACGTGCACGCGTCGTGGCGGAGCCCGGCGCGCGCGCTCCGCGTCAACGCCGTCGGCACGCAGCACCTGCTCGATGCCGCGCGGGACCTGGGCCTCTCCTGCCCTGTGATCGTCACGAGCTCCGCGCTGGTGTATCGCCCTTCCATTCAGCCGATTACCGAAGGCGATCCCATCGCGCCGTCGAGCCCCTACGGCGTCAGCAAGCTCGCGCAGGAAATGGTCGCCGCGCAGTCGTACACGAACGTGGTCATCGCGCGCGCGTTCAACCACGCGGGGCCGCGGCAGGACCCGACGTACGTGAGCCGGTGGACGCGAGCCGGTCCTCTCCGTCGGCAACCTGGATTCCTTCCGCGACATCACCGACGTGCGCGACACGGTGCGCGCCTATCGCCTGCTCGCGTCGCACGGGCGGCCCGATCGTCCGTACAACGTCTGCTCCGGGCGCGCCTATCGCGTCGGCGATCTGCTGGAGATCCTCCTCGGACGCGCGCGCGCGACGGTCCGCGTCGCTCCCGATCCCGCGCGGATGCGACCGCACGACAACCCGCGGGTCGTCGGAAATCCGAATCGGATTGCCGCCGATACCGGGTGGCGCGCCGAGATTCCGATCGAGCGGACGCTGACCGACCTCCTCGACTACTGGCGCGCGGCGCTCGATCCGGCCCAACCACGTCCGGCATGAACGGCGGGTTCTCGGAGACGCGACGCCAGGCCGTCCATATTTCGATGGGCGCGTTCGCGCTGCTGCTGCGGTGGCTGCCGTGGTGGCAGGCAGTGGCGCTCGCAGCGGCCGCGCTCGCCTTCAACCTCCTGCTGTTGCCGAGGATCGCCGGCGAACGCCTCTATCGG
>QHWR01000277.1:4771-14077 GCA_003223835.1 Acidobacteriota bacterium
ATGCTCCTGCTCGCGTTTCCGCACCGTCTCGACATCGTCGCCGCCGCATGGGGGATTCTCGCGCTCGGCGACGGCCTCGCGACCATCGGCGGCCGCGCGATCGGCGGACCGCGATGGCCGTGGAACCGCGAGAAGACGATGGCGGGCACGGCGTCGTTCGTGGTCGCCGGCGCCGCGGGCGGCATCCTGCTCGCGTGGTGGTGCCGCGCGGCCGTCCACCCCGACCCGCCGCTGGCGTTTACGATCGTCGCGCCGATCGCCGCGGCCCTCGTGGCCGCCGCCGTCGAGACGGTTCCGATCAGGCTCGACGACAACCTGTCCGTCGCGTTTGCCGCGGGCGCGACGCTGTGGATGGCGTCGGTCATCGACGCCGGCGCCGTCGCCTCCGCCGGACCGCACGTCATCGCGCAGCTGCCGGCCGCGGTCGCTGTGAACGCCGTCGTCGCGTTCGCCGGCCATCGCGCGCGAACCGTGTCGCTGTCGGGGGCGTTCGGCGGCGCGATCATCGGAACGCTGATCTACGCGACGACCGGCTGGCGCGGGTGGCTGCTCCTGTTCGTGACGTTCGCCGCCGCGGCCGTGACGTCGCGTCTCGGTCTGCGGCGCAAGACGTTGCTCGGCATCGCCGAAGAACGCGGCGGACGACGCGGCGCCGGCAACGCGATCGCGAATACGGGGGCCGCGGCGGTGGCGTCGATGCTCGCGGTTGCGGGACCGTCGCCCGACGCGGCGCGTCTGGCGTTCGCGGCGGCGCTCGTCGCGGGCGGCAGCGACACGATCGCCAGCGAGATTGGCAAGGCGTGGGGGCGACGGACGTACGCCGTCACGACGTGGCAGCGTGTGGCCCCGGGGACGTCCGGCGCGGTGTCGCTCGAAGGCACAGCCGCCGGAATCGTGGGCGCGCTTGCCCTCGCCACGGTGGCCGCGGCGCTCGGGATCGTCCCGGGCGGCGCCACGCTCTTCGTCATCGTCGTCGCGGCGACGGTGGGATCGCTGGTCGAGAGCTGGCTCGGCGCGACCCTGGAGTCGCCCGGCATCCTCAACAACGACTCGCTGAACTTCGTCAACACGTCCATCGCGGCGCTGACGGCGCTCGCCGCGCACGCGTGGATGTCATGAGCCGCGCGCGCCTGCTCCTCGAGTTCAGCCGGCCGTTCACCCTCGTCGCGCCGGCGCTCGGCTTCGCGTCGGGCGCCGCCACCGCCATCGGCGCGTTTCCACGCGAGGTCTGGCGTCCGTCGCTGATCGTGTATCCGCTCATCGGATCGATCATGGCGGCGGTGCTCAACGCGGCGTCGAACGCGCTCAATCAGATCTACGACCTCGAGATCGATCGCGTGAACAAGCCGAAGCGTCCGCTCCCCTCGGGGCGCCTGCCGATGACGGCGGCGTGGGCGTTCACGATCGCGGCGTACCTGGTGGCGCTCGCGCTCGCGTGGCTCGTCGCGCCGGACGGCCGTCACGAGTGCTTCTGGATCGTCGTCATCGCGACGGCCATCACGGTGCTGTACTCGGTGCCTCCCTTCCGGACCAAACGTCTGGGCATCTGGGCGAACGTCACGATCGCGATTCCGCGCGGCGTCCTGCTGAAAGTGTCGGGCTGGTCGGCCGTCAAGACGATCGCCGGCGTCGAGCCGTGGTACATCGGCCTGATCTTCGGGTTGTTCCTGCTCGGCGCGTCCACGACGAAGGATTTCGCGGACATGGAAGGGGACGCGCGCGGCGGCTGCCGGACGCTGCCAATCATCTACGGCGTCCGGCGCGCCGCGTGGATGATCTCGCCGTCGTTCGTGATCCCGTTCCTGATGATCTCCGCCGGCGCGTTCGCCGGCATCCTCACCGGCCACTTCATCCTGCTGCAGATCCTCTCGGTCGTCATGACCGTGTACGGCGTGTACGTCTGCTATCTGATGCTGCGCCACCCGGAAGATCTCGCCGTCGAGGAAAACCACGTATCGTGGGCGCACATGTATCGGATGATGTTCGTCGCGCAGGTCGGCTTCGCGCTCGCGTACCTCCTCTGACAAAAACGTCTGATTCAACCCTGCGGCGCCCGGACGGTCTAAACGAATTGAAAGCGCCTGACCGACGAGGAGGCCGATCATGCGATTCGGAGTCACGAAAGTGGCGGCAGCGTTCGTCTGCGTGTGGCTCGGCGCGTCGCTCAACGCCTCGGCGCAGGGCATCAACAAGCGACAGGCGCGGCAGCAGGCGCGGATCTATCAGGGGATCGTGTCGGGATCGCTGACCCGCGGCGAGGCGCGCCGGCTCGAGGCGCAGGAAGCGCGGATTGCGGCGCTCGAGGCGCGCGATCGCCACACCGGCGGAGGACTGAGCGTCCGTGAACATCGTCAGCTCGAACGCGACCTGAACCGCGAGAGCCGCGACATCTACCGCCAGAAACACGACGGCCAGTCGCGATAGTCGAAGGCGCCGGCAAAACCTGCAGTTGACACGAACGGCGCGCCGGGAGATCATGGCGAAGCAAAAGCGAAACTGCCATGGACTCCCCGGCGCTTTTCGATCTCGGCCCGACCCGCCCCACCACCCGGATGATCGCGCTGCAGGTCCGCGAACACGGACCGGAGTCGCTCGATCAGGCGCAGCGCCGGGCGGACGATGCGCGGTACCAAGAGGTGACGTGCCGATCGGCGCTGAATCCCGTCAAGGGAATGCCGTTCAACTGGACGCTGAACCCGTATCGCGGCTGCACGCACGGCTGTCATTACTGTTTCGCCCGCCGATATCAGACGCAGTTCGAGCTGGGTCCCGGCGACGAGTTCTCGTCGCTCATCTTCGTGAAGACGAACTTCGTGGACGTGTTGAAGCGCGAGCTCGATCATCCGTCATGGAAGCGCGAGCTGGTGGCATTCGGGACCGCGACGGATCCTTATCAGCCGATTGAAGGGCACTACAAGCTCTCGCGCGGGACGCTCGCCGCGCTCATCGCCGCACGCACGCCGGTCGGCATCGTCACGAAGGGACCGATGATCGTCCGTGACGCCGACCTCCTGGCCGATCTCTCACGCGTCGCGCGCTGCACGGTCTGCGTCAGCGTCCCGACCGTGGACGAGGAGACGTGGCGGGCGCTCGAGCCGGGCACCGCGCCGCCGCTGCAGCGGCTTCGCGCCGTCCGCGCGCTGCGCGACGCCGGCATCAACGCCGGCGTCCTGATGGCGCCTGTCGTCCCAGGCTTCACGACGCAGACGTCGAAGCTCGAAGCGACGATCAAAGCGGTCGCGGATCATGGCGCGGCGTTCATGGGCGCCAACGTGCTGCACCTGAAGGGTGGGACGAAAGACTACTTCATGGGATTTCTGGCCAGGGAATTCCCGCACATGGTCGACAGCTACCAGCGGCTCTTCCCCGGCGCATACGCGTCCCCCGAGTACGCCGCAACCGTGCGCGCGCTCATCGAGATGCTGCAGCAGAAACACGACCTGCGGCGCCGTGCCTCGAAGGTATCGCGTACACGCGAGTCGGGCGGCGACGACCCCGCGGATCCGCCGTCGCCCGAACAGGCCCGCTTCCAATGGGTCACCGCCACGACCGTTTCTCGCTGAAGGAGCCGGCCGCGGGTTAGCGCGGCCGTAAGAAGGTAGCGCAATCGAAACCGGAGACTACGCGGTCGCCGCGAGCGCGGGATATCCGTCGCGCGCCTCGTGGATTTCGATCGCGACCGCGCCGTCCTTGACGTCGGCGATGAAGCTCTGCCCTTCCACCCAGCGTTGGCTGATGGGCAGCTTGATGCGATCCTCGATGGTCCGCTTCAGGAACCGCGCGCCGTAGGGAAGGCTGTAGCCGTCCTGCACGAGCTGCTCGAGCGCTTCAGGCGTCACGACCAGCGATCGGCCGCTCCGGACGAGCGCTTTCTGGATCTTGAGGATCTGCTGCTGCGCGATCTCGCGGACCTCGTCGTGCGTCAGCGGCGCGAACACGACGACCTCGTCGATGCGGTTGCGGAACTCCGGCGAGAAGCGCCGCTCCACCTCGCGCATGATCTCGCTCTGGATCTGCTCGACGCCGATGTGCCTCGAGTAGAAGCCGAGCGGGCTCGTCAGCTTGCGGAAGTGCTCCGACCCGATGTTCGACGTCATGATGACGATCGCGTCGCTGAGATACACGCGCTTGCCGCGCCCGTCGGTGACCCAGCCTTCGTCGAACGCCTGCAGGAACAGATTCAGCATGGCCGGGCTCGCCTTCTCGACTTCGTCGAGCAGCACGACCGAGTAGGGATTGTCCTTGAGCTGATTGGTCAGCACGCCACCGCGCTCGGACCCCACGATGCCGCGCGGCATCCCGATCAATTTGTCGACCGCGACCGCGCCGTCCTGGTACTCGGACATATCGACGCGGATCATCTTCTTCTCGTCGCCGAAGAGGAACTCGGCGACCGACTTCGCCAGCTCGGTCTTTCCGACGCCGGTGGGGCCGAGGAACAGCAGCACGCCGTCGGGACGATCGAATCCGTCCTTCAGCGGGCCCTTGTTCAGCACCAGCCGCCGCGACACCGCGTCGATCGCCTTCTTCTGACCGACGACGCGCTGCGCCAGGCGGTCCTCGATGTCGCGGAAGCGCTCGGTGACTTCGCGTCCGCGCCGCCTGCGAGATCACCTGTACGACGTCCTGGCCCGTGACCTCCCAGCGCTTGTCGATCTCCGCGCGCACCGCCGCGGTGTCGAGCCAGCCGATCACTTTGTCGGGCAGTTGAAGATGACGCATGTAACGCGACGACATCTCCAGCGCGGTCTCGATCGCGTCGTCTTTGATCCGGACGGAGTAGTTGCGCTCGAGCCGCGGGCGCAGGTTGTAGAGGATGTGCCGCGTCTCCTCGATCGACGGCTCGCACACCTGCACGGTGCGGAAGCGGCGCGCGAGCGCCTCGTCTTCCTGGATGAATTCCTTGTACTCGCTCAACGTCGTCGCGCCGATGATCCGGACCTCGCCGCGCGCGAGCACCGACTTGAACACGTTGGCCGCGTCGGACGGCGCGCCGAGCGCAGAGCCCGCGCCGATCATCGTGTGCACTTCGTCGATGAACAGAATCAGGTTCGGCCGCTCCTTGATCTCCCGGATCACGTTCTGGATTCGATCCTCGAACATGCCGCGCAGCATCGTCCCGGCGACCATCGTGTTCATCTGCAGGTTGACGATCTGGCAGTCGCGCAGGCGGACCGGCACGCGGTCGGGCTCGAATTCGAGGCGCCGCGCGATCCCTTCGGCGATGGCCGTCTTGCCGACGCCCGGCTCGCCCAGGAGCAGGACGGAATTCGCGCGCTCGCGATGACAGAGGATCTCGAGAACGCGCTCCATCTCGGCGTCGCGCCCGAAGACGGGCGGGATCTTGTCCTGCCGCGCGAGCTGGTTGAGGTTGGTGGCGAAGTGCTTCAGGAACGGCGGCAGCTCGAACCGTTTCTTGAGCCGCTCCTCGCGCAATTCGTGATCGCGCATCCGGGTGTTCAGGCGGGAGACGAGCGCCTCCGGCTCGATACCGTGACGGCGGATGATCGAGACGGGGATCCCCTGCGTTTCCTCGAAGATCGCCGAGAACAGATCCGTCGCCTCGATCGTGTGCCGGCCGCACCGGCTGGCGTGAAGCAGCGCGAGCTTGAACAGCAGCTTGGTTGACGGCGCCACGCGCAGCTCGCGGCCCGGAACGCTGGGCAGCAGCCGCAGGTGCTCTTCGACCGCCTGCAGAATCTCATGCGGGTTGAGCTCGAGGTCGCGCATGACCTGGCCGAACATGTCCCACTCCATCTGCGCGAACGCGAGGCACACGTGCTCGTTGGTGAGGAGGGCATGCTCGCGGCGCCTGGCCTCCTCGAGCGCGCGGTCGACCACGCGTTCGGCCGACTCAGCCAGCTTGTTCTGCGGGATGTCGAAATCCTCCACGAGCGCCTCCACGAAACGTCCTGGCCGGTGAGACAGCAAAAGGCGATCCGCTGAAGACGCCGTCGCCTGAGTCGATGGTAATTCGCTGATACAGAAGGGAAAGCGTCCGATGCTCGGATGATGTGCGGCCAGGGAGACACGGCTCGACCGGGTGCGACCGCGCCCGGCCGAACTCAGAGAGTGGAGGGGATTTCCTACCGCGTCTCGCCCAAGAGCGCGCGAATGCGCGCGTCGGTCGGCGGATGCGTGCTGAAAAGGGAGGCGAGGCCGCCGCCGGAAAAGGGTTTGATGATGAACATGTGGGCCGTCGCCGGGTTGGCGTCGAGCGGCACGCGCTTGGCGATCGCGTCGATCTTCTTCAGGGCGTCCACCAGGCCGTACGGGTTGCCCGCCATCTGCGCGCCGGACGCGTCGGCCGCGTATTCGCGCGACCGCGAGATCGCGAACTGGATGAGCATCGCGGCGATCGGCGCGAGGATGATCATCGCGAGGAGCGCGATCGGGTTGTTCCCGCGATCCCGGCCGTCGTCCCGGCCGCCGAACATGCCGGCGTACATCGCCATGCGGCCGAACATCATGATCGCGGCGGCAATCGTCGCCGCAATCGAGCTGATCAGAATGTCGCGGTTCTTCACGTGCGACAGCTCGTGGCCGATCACGCCTTCCAGCTCCCCGTCGGTCAGCACCTGAAGGAGACCTTGCGTGGCCGCGACCGCCGCGTGCTCGGGATTCCGTCCCGTCGCGAACGCGTTGGGCGAGGGATCCGGGATCACGAAGACGCGCGACATCGGGAGCTGCGCCTGCCGCGTCAGCCGTTCCACGATGTTGAACAGCCGATGGCCGGGGCCGACCTCCTGCGCGTTGTACATCCGGAGGACGATCTTGTCCGAGAACCAGTACGACCCGAGGTTCATCACGGCGGCGAAAATCAGCGCAATCACGAGCCCGTTGGTCCCGCCCGCGACGTCCCCGATGGCGAGCAGCAATCCGCTCAGCAACCCGAGGAGCAACGCCGTCTTCAACCCGTTTGGCATGACTCTATTTTACTCCACCGCCTGCATCCGGTTGAGGAGCGCGGCCACGAGGGCCGCTCGCCACGGCAGCTCGGAAACCACCACATGTTCGTGGTGCGCGTGCGCGCCGTCGCCGATCGGGCCGAGCCCGTCGAGGGTCGGAACGCCGAGCGCCGCGGTAAAATTGCCGTCGGACCCGCCGCCGGTGGCCCCTTCGGTCAGATCGCGTCCCATCGAACTCGCGGCGTCGCGCGCGAGATCGAACAACCGCGCGACACCCGGCGTCCGCTCGAGCGGCGGACGCTCGAAGCCCCCTTTAACAGTGAGACGCGTCCCCGGACGCAGCGGTTGCAGCGCGCGGAACGCGGCGTCGATCCGATGGCCGTCCGCGCTCGTCGGGACGCGCACGTCGATGACGGCGTGGGCCTCATCCGCGACCACATTCGGACGGGTGCCGCCCGTAATGACGCCGACGTTCACGCTGATCCCGCGCGAGAGATCCTGGAGCCGCTCGATCGCGGCGATCTGCGCGGCAAGTTCGTGGATCGCGCTGGCGCCGCGCCCCGGATCGAGGCCCGCGTGGGCGGCGATGCCGTGCGCCGTCAGCTCGAATTCGCCGCAGCCTTTCCGGCTCGTCTTGAGCGCGCCGCCCGGCAGCGACGGCTCGAGGACGAGCACGGCGCGCGCCCTCCGCGCCTCCGCTTCGATCGCGTCGCGAGACGTGCGGCTGCCGATCTCCTCATCGCTGGTCCACAGCATCACCACGGGCGGGTGCGCCGTGCCGGTGGCTCGCAGCGCGTCGAGCGCCGTCATCGCGATCGCCAGCCCGGCCTTCATATCGAACGTGCCCGGTCCCTGCAGGCGCCCCTCACGACGCGCGACCGGCATGCGCGCGAGCGTCCCGATCGGCCAGACCGTGTCGAAGTGCCCGAGCAACAGCACGGGGCGGCCGTCGCCGCCGACCTCCGCGCGGATATGGTCGCCGCACGCGTGCTGCGGCAGCGTCTCGACGCGCGCGCCCAGCCGAGTCAGGCGGCTCGCCAGTTCGTGGCCGCACCGATCGACCGCCGTCTTGTCGGTGCTCGGCGACTCGAGCCGCGCGAGCGACTCGGTCGTCTCAACGAGTTGCGGGAGCTGGGCTTCGCAATAGGACAGCAGCGGATCCATAAAAACGACAAGACGCAAGAGCGCCTGCGGCCCGAGCGAGGCGCGAAGGCGCCGAGCGCTGAAAAAGGACACCAGAGAAACGGAAAGCCCGGCTCTCCGATCTCTCTCGCTATAATACTCACATGATTCGCGGCATAGCGTGTCGCGTGTGCTTCGCTGGCGCGCTGGCGATCGCCGGGCCGGGAAATGGCGCCGCCGCGCAGGTGCCGCAGCCGTTTCCGCGTCCGGGCGACACGAAGCCGGCGTCGCCGGCGCCGCAGCGTCCGGCCCCGCAGGTCCAGCCTCCGACGGCGCCCGGCGATCCCGCCGAGCCGAATCTCGGCGTGCCGATTTACCCTGGCGCGCAGTTCCTCGGGTCGTTCGACGCCGGCCGCGGCCAGCGCTATTACATCTACGGCACCAACAGCGACTTCATCGAGATCGTCACCTACTACAAGACCATCCTGAAGATGAAGGGCGATCTCGTGTACGAGGAACCGCCCATCCACGAGTTCGACATCGGCAAGTTCAAGGAAGAGACGATGGCGTTTCCGCCGAGCGTGACCGTGAAGGACTACACGAGGGGCGGCTCCGCGGGCTATCTCAACCCGAAACGCGGCGCGCAGCCCGCGCGATTCAAGACCGTCATCCAGATCGTCCCGCTTCCGCCCATGTGATCGGGGCCGCTCCGAGGGCGGCGTTCCTATGACAACCGCTTCTCGACGATGACGACGTCGCGCCAGACGCCGTCGAGTTGTGCGTGACGTTCGTAAACTCCTACCTCCCGAAACCCGATCGACTTCAACAGCTCGCGGCTCACGATGTTCTCGACGAACACCCGGGAGACCAGCTTCCAGAATCCGGCGCGCGCGGCCGCGTCGCAAAGCGCCAGCATCGCCGCGCGACCGTACCCGCGGCCGCGCCGGTCGCGGGCGACATAGACGGAAAACTCCGCGATCCCGGCGTAGCAGTCACGCGGCCGGTACGTGCTCGTCGAGGCGAACGCGACGATGTCCGCCTCGTCCTGGACGACGACCACCGGATGGCGTCCGCCGAGCCATGCTTCGACGTCTTCGGCGGCGCGGTGGCGTGTCTCGAACGTGGCGACGCGATCGTCGATGCCGTCGTTGTAAATGCGCGCGATCGCGGCGGCGTCGGCGGACGTCGCGGGCCGCGCGATCATTCCCGGGGAACGTAGACCTCACCGCGACGGCGGAACTCGGCGGACTTCTCTTCCATGCCCTGTTCCGCCATC
>QHWR01000074.1:0-22783 GCA_003223835.1 Acidobacteriota bacterium
GAACGGCTTTTGCCCCGTCACGGTTCTCAGCCCTCGCCATGCTGCTGCCTGACCGCCTGCCCGACGTGTTTTCGGTCGCGGAAGTTGCCGCCGCGGCAGGAGTCCGTCCGCGCGAGGTTCGCGCGCTCGTCGGGGCGGGGAGTATCCGGCCGCTGGACGGCCGCTACCTGACGGCGCGTGACGCCGTGCGGGCCGTCCGTCAGCTCAACGGGTCCGCCGGGGACCGCGCGTTGTTTCGGCCGCGCCAGGGAGACCAGCGGCGCGGTGGAATGCCGCTCGTGCTCTCGGGCGGTCTTCACGCCGGGCTCGCGGCCGCGATCGTCCTGTCGACGACGATGGGGATGACGGCGTCGCACGCGCAGGTGACGCCGCAGGATTTCAAAGCGCTGCGGATGGTGTTTCTGGCGACGCCGGGTCCCGGCGGCGGTGGCGGGGGTGGCGGCCTGAAGCAACCCGCGCCGCCTCCCAAGGCGGAACTGAAAGGGGCGCAGAAGATCCGTAGTCCGCTGCCGGTTCGGCGGCCGCCGCCCCCGATCGAACCGCCGGTGCAGCGGGTGACCAATCCGCCGCCGCCGCCGCCGCCGCCGCTCAAGGCGGAGCCGCTTCCGCCGATCGTCGCGCCCATTGCGCCGGTGCCGGCGGACAATCGGGATCGCATCGGCATCCCCGCGGAGTCGCCCGCGCAAACGGAGAGTCACGGGCCGGGCGTGGGAGGCGGAGCAGGCACGGGCAACGGCACCGGCCTCGGTCCCGGCGACGGCTCCGGCGTCGGACCGGGCTCGGGCGGCGGCACGGGCGGAGGTCCATATCGTCCCGGCAGCGGGATCACGCCGCCGTCGATCCTGCGCGAAGTGAAACCGGACTACACGGAAGAGGGACGCCGGCGTGGCATCGAAGGAGACGTCGTGATGGAGATCGTGGTCCGCCGTGACGGCAGCGTCGGAGACGTGAGAGTGCTGCAGGGCCTGGGCGCCGGCCTCGATCAGCGCGCCGCGGATGCGGTGCGGCAGTGGCGTTTCTCCCCCGCGCACCGCCTGGGGGTTCCAGTGGACGTGATCGTCGAAGTCGCGGTCGAGTTCAAGTTGAGATAAACGGACGATGTGAAACGTTATGGACACCACCCTCGTGATCGTGACGCTCGTCTCGCTCGCAATCGCCGTCGGGCTCGGCGTCGTCGTATGGCGATTCTATCGAGAGGATCGGCGCCGGACGGACGCGCGCATCGCGGCGCTGACCGAGCTGGCGCTCGAGCCGGAGACGCATCGTCACCTGCCGGAGCCGCAACCTGTCGAGCGCGATCGTGGCTTCCGCCTTCCGCCTCCGCGCGAGGCGACGGCGGACCGCCGTAGCTTCAGCGAAGGCGGTCGGGCGGAAGAACCCGATCTTCCGCTGCGGCCATCCGCGCCGCCCGCGGCCGCGCCGGCGACGTTGTTCCAGGAACAGGAGCACGCGTCTCCGTGGGGCGCTCGCTTCGTCGTGATGGCGGGACTCGGACTCGCGACGGCGGCAATCGTGCTGTTCGCGCTGACGGCGCGGAATTCCGGCGCCGCGCACGCGCCAGCCCCGGCAACGACGACCGCGCCCGTGCCGGCGCCCGGACTCGAGCTGCTCTCGCTGCGCGACACGCGGCAGAACGGCACCCTGACGATCACCGGGCTCGTGCAGAATCCGCGCGACGGCGCGTCGCTGTCGCGCGTCGTGGTCACGGCGTTCGCGTTCGATCGGAACGGTTCGTTCCTCGCGAGCGGCCGCGCGCCGCTCGACTACACGACGCTGCAGCCGGGCGACGAATCGCCATTCGTGGTCACCGTGCCCGCGTCCGAGAACGTCGCGCGCTACCGAATCGGTTTCCGCGGAGAAGACGGGCGCGTCATCGCGCACGTCGATCGGCGGCAGGCGGCGACCGCCGTCGCCGAGAATCGTCCATAGGATCACGGTGAACGCCATGCGCACGATCAAGCTGGTGCCGCTGCTCGCCGCGCTCGCGACGGTCACGCTCGCCGCCGGACAGCAGGGTGCGTCCTCCGGCGGTCAGGAAGGATTCAAGTTCCGGACGGGCATCGAGCTGATCAACGTCACCGCGACGGTGACGGATGCGTCCGGCCGGTTCGTCGCCGGACTCAACAAAGACGACTTCCACGTCTACGACGACGACCGCCAGCAGCCGATCACGCACTTCAGCGCGGAACGCGTGCCGGTGAGCCTTGGCATCATCCTCGACACGAGCGGCAGCATGGACGGCGAAAAGATCTACGCCGCGCGCCAGGCGCTCGATCGACTGCTGTTCCAGCTCCTCGATCCGGACGACGAGGTGTTTTTGTACACCTTCGACAATCAGCCGCAGCTCGTCCAGGGATGGACGAAGGATCGCCAGCGCCTCAGCGACGCGATTGCGCGCGTCCGGGCGCGCGGCGGCACGGCGCTGTACGACACGCTCGCCGAAGCGATCCCGATGGCGCAGACAGGAAAGAACCGCAAGAAGGCGGTCGTGATCATCTCGGACGGGAACGACACGAGCAGCAGCACCGACGTCTTCGCGATCAAGCAGCTGATTCGACAAACCGAGGTGCTGGTGTACGCGATCGGCATCGACGGCGAGAGCAGCGCGCTGTATGTCATGAACAGCCCGCAGCGCCCGCCGGGAACCGGCCCGCGCGGACCGCGCAGTCCGATCCCGTTTCCGTTCCCGATGCCCGGCGGACGCCGGCCGCCGCCGCCACCGCCGCCGCAGCCGCCGCCGCAGGGCCCGTCGGGCGGCGGGCGCTGGCGCACCGGCGACGATCGCGTCAACGTCGCCGCGCTGCGGGACATCACCGACGACAGCGGCGGCCGCACCGAGATCATCCCAGTACTATCTCGGCTATGCCGCGCCCGGCACGAAAGACGGGCGGTGGCACACGATCCGCGTCGAGCTGCGCCAGCCCTCGTACCACGTGCGCGCGCGCCGCGGATATGTCGCCGGGCCGTAACACCTGCTCGCGCCGAAGGACACCGCCGCGCACCGCATCCGCATGTTTCCGCACGATCGCGCTGGCATTCTCTTTGCGATGTCCGCCAACGGCGCTCGCCAGGACCGCCTGCCCGGAGGCCGCAGGGCGGCCGGAGGATCTCGAATCATGAAGGCCCGGTTTCTCGTCTTCTTCGCGCTGCTGGCGTGTCTGGCGGCGCCGCGCGCGGCGCGCGCGCAGGAGCTGCGCGACGTGCGGCTCGCCGACCAGATCGCGGCGGCCGTGACCGGCTACACCCACTACACGATCTTCGACGATATCGACGCGTCGGTCGAGAACGGACACGTCACGTTGACCGGTAAAGTGACCATGCCGTACAAGCGCGGCGACATCGAAAAGCGCGTCACGAAAATCGACGGCGTGCGGAGCGTCCGGAACAACATCGAAGTGCTGCCGGTGTCGATCTTCGACGACGACCTCCGCGCGAACATCGCGCGCGCGATCTACCGCAGCCCGTCGTTCTGGACCTACGCCGCGATGGTCAATCCGCCGATCCACATCGTCGTCGATCGCGGTCACGTCACGCTGACCGGCGTCGTCAACAGCCCGGTCGAAAAGATGCTCGCGCAGTCGCTCGCGAGCGGACGCGGGGAGCTGGGGATTACGAACAAGCTGCGGACCGAAATGTAGAGGTCGCTGGTCGTAACCTCCATCAGCGGATTGGGTCTAAACTCAATCAGAACGCATGACCCGCACACGTCCGCTTTTGACGGGCATCCTGCTGCTGGCGACGGTGGCCGCCACCCAGGCGGTTCAGCAGCAGCGCCCGCCGGCCCCGGCCGGACAGGGTCAAGGGCAGCCGCAGGACCAAGGACAGGCGCAGGGGCGTCGGGGTCAGGGCCCCGCGCGCGATCGCGCGCAGCAGCCGGCGCCCCAGGGAACGGCGATCATCGCCGGCCGCGTGCTGTCGGTCGACAACGGCCGTCCCATCAAGCGCGCGCGCGTCTCGGTCACGGCTCCGGCCGCCCGCGTCGCCCGCGCGACGGTGACCGACGAGCAGGGTCGCTTCCAGATCGGCGAACTCATCGCGGGCACCTACACGATCTCGGCCTCGAAGGCGGGATTCGTGGATGGCATCTACGGGCAGCGCCGTCCCGCGCAGCCCGGCACACCGGTCCAACTCTCCGACGGCCAGCAACTCGGCAACGTTGACATGCGGCTGCTGCGCGGAGGCGTCATCACCGGACGCGTCCTCGACGAGGACGGCGAACCGCTCGCGCGCGCGATGGTCACCGTCATGCGCTATCAGTACGTACGCGGCGAACGCCAGCTGACGCCGGCCGGCGTCGATCAATCCGACGATCGCGGCCAGTACCGGGTGTTCGGTCTGCCGCCGGGCGAGTATTTCGTCAGCGCGACCGCGACCGGCATCGCCGGCGCGCTGCGCGGCGTCGCCGCCGCCGTCATCGGCGGCGCCGGAGCCGGCCGAGGCGGACCCGGGCGCGGCGGACCCGGTGCGCTCGGAGGCGGCCTCGGCGCGTTATTCGGTGCCGGCGCCGAAGCCGACCCCGAGCCGACCGGCTACGCGCCGACGTACTACCCCGGCGTGATCGCGCCGTCGGAGGCGACGAAGATCCCGGTCGCCGGCGGCCAGGAAACGACGGGCATCGACTTTCAGCTGCAACTCGTCCCGACGATCACGGTCAGCGGAATCGTCGTCGGCACCGAGGGGACCAGCGTCGGCGTCACGCTGCTGCCCGACGACGGGGGCGCCGGCATCCTGCGGGGACAGATGTTCCGCGCCAACACGAAAGAGGACGGCACGTTCTCGATCGTGAACGTGACGCCGGGACGCTACACCGCCGTCGCACGCAGCGGCGGCCGCTCGGACGAGCCGCGCGCCGCCACGCAGAACCTCCTCGTGAACGGCGAGAACATCACCGGACTGACGTTGACGCTCATCGGCGGGATTACCGTGTCGGGAAACATCACGGTGGAATCCTCCGGCACGCCGGCGCCGGCGGACTATTCGACATTCCGCGTGAACCTGACGAGCGCGGACTCGAGCGCGGCGGCGGGCCCGCTGGGGCGGTTCGGCGGTCCCGGCGGCGGCGCGGGCACGCGCGCGGAGAAGAACGGCGCGTTCACCGCCGAAAACGTGCTGCCCGGCAAGTACGTCGTCACCGCGCAGGGACCGTCGCCGTGGACGCTGAAAGCGGTCAACGTCGGCGGACGCGACGCGACGGATCAGGTCGTCGAGCTGCGAGGGGGTCCCGACGTCAACAGCGTGACGGTCGTCTTCTCGGATCGCAGCACGCAGATCGACGGCACGGTGCGAACGGCCGCCGGCACGCCGGCGCAGGCGATGACCGTCATCGCGTTTTCATCCGACCCGCTGTATTGGCGCGCGCAGTCGCGCCACATCCAGGTTGCGCGGACGAACCAGTCCGGCGCGTACCATCTGCAGGGACTGCCGCCCGGCGATTACCTGATGATCGCCGTTGACGACGTCGAACAGGGTGAGTGGTTCGATCCGTCGTACCTCGGGCAGATCAAAGACGCGGCGACGGCGATCAGCCTGTCGGACGGAGACAAGAAGACGCGGGATCTCACACCGCGGAGCTGACCGCCTCCGCCAGGGCTGCAGCGGCGCGGCAACGCGGCTACGTCTGCTGTTCCGCGCGCGCGCCGCGGCGCACCGTCAACCAGATCAGCAGCCCGAGCACCAGCACGGCGGCGGTGAAGGCTCCCGCGAACAGCCACAGCGTGCGATAGAGAATCGACTCGCTGTCCATCCGCACCGTGATCTCGACGGGGACGCCGTCGAGGCGATCGGTGAGCCGCTGCTCCCACGTGAGGATATTGCCGCGCTCGACGCTGCGCGGCTCGTTCGTGTCGAACTGCCGCGCGTTGTGAAAGGTGATGCGGCTCGGCAGGTGCAGGCGGAACGCGACCAGTTCGTCCCCTTTCCAGCCGACGTTGCCGAGCGTGCCGGGGCGGAACGCGGACGCGCCGACCCGCTCGGTGAACACGTGCTGGCCGGCGGCCGGCACGAGCGTATAGGTCGACCAGGAGAAGGGACGCGCTTTCGGAAGATTGCGAACGTCAGGCACGCCCAGCCGCACGCCGACGAATCGACGGCCGTCGCGGACCCATTCGTTCACGCGCAGTACCTCCGCGTACGGCGACGTGTACAGCTCGCGCACTTTCACGCGATCGAGGCGTGCCATGCGGCTGGCGGGCAGATCGAGGCCGCGCAGCACCACGAGCGCGGGCACCGAGGCGTTCACGACGAGCGTCGCGGATCCATCGAGGTTCAGCGTCAGATCTTCTTCGTACTCGTACGGACGGCCGAACAGCGGTCCGCGGCAGCCCGACAACGCGGGGCCGGCTGCCAGCAGCACGACGGCCAGCAGGGCCGCACGCGTCCGAAAGCGCATCGCCCGAATGATATACTGAAGTTTTCCCGCCCGATGTCCACGCCGCCGCGTCTGTACCTGATCGACGGCAGCTCGCAGATGTATCGCGCGTATCACGCGATCCGCGGGCTGACCGGTCCCGATGGCAAGTCCACGAACGCCGTTTACGGTTTCGTGACGATGCTGCGCAAGTTGATGAACGAGCAACAGCCGCAGTACATCGCGGCGTCGTTCGATCTCGCCGGTCCGACGTTCCGATCCGAACTGGCCACCGACTACAAAGCGAACCGCGCGCCGATGCCCGGCGATCTCGCGGAGCAGATTCCGTGGGTCCACGAGGCGTGCGAGGCGCTGGGCGTCCCGATCCTCACGTCGCGGCGCTACGAAGCCGACGACGTGATCGGCACGCTGGCGACGAAGGCCGCGGCGCAGGGATTCGAGGTCGCGATCGTCACCGGCGACAAGGACTTCTTCCAGCTCGTGCACGACGGGATCAAGGTCTACAACCCGAAAGACGAGGGGACCTGGTACGACGCGACGGCGGTCAAGGAGAAGTTCGGCGTCACGCCCGCGCAGATAGTGGACGTGCTCGCGCTGATGGGCGATTCGATCGACAACATCAAAGGCGTCCCCGGCATCGGCGAGAAGGGCGCGCGCGACCTGATCGCCGCGTACGGCGGTCTCGAGGCGCTCCTCGCCCACGCCGGCGACGTCACGAACAAACGCTATCGCGAGGGCCTGCTCGCGCACGCCGAGGACGCGCGCCAGAGCCGCGCGCTCGCGCGCATCCACACCGACTGCCCGGTGGAATTCGAGCCGGACGCGGTGCGGTATCACGGCGTCTCGCAGCAGCGCTGCTTCGAGCTGTTTTCCCGCCTCGGGTTTCGATCGCTCGTCATGGAGTTCGCGCCGACGGCGCAGACGGTCGGCAAGGACTACAGCGTCGTGGACACGCCGGATGCGGTCCGCGCGCTCGCGGCGGACCTCCGGCAGGCCGGACGGTTCGCGCTGCGCGTGCTGCCCGATGCGCCGGGCGCCATGCGCCAGGCGCGCTACGTCCCGATCGGGGGCGGACTGGGATTCGACGGCGGCGTGGACGTCCGCGACGCGCTCGACGCGCTCCGGCCCGTGCTCGAGGACGGCGCCGTCCGGAAGATTGGCCACGATCTGAAGTTCGACGCGATCCTCCTCGCGCGCCACGGCGTCGTCCTGCAGGGGCTCGAGACCGACACGATGCTCGCGAGCTATCTGATCGACGCCACGCGGTCGGAGCACCGTCTCGAGGATCTGGCGCTGGAACACGCAGGCTACAAGGCGCTCACCGAGGAGGACGTCTGCGGCCGCGGCGCCAAGTCGGTGTCGTTCGCGCAGATTCCGGTCGAGGCCGCGCTCGACTACGCGGGGGAGCGCGCGGATCTCGCATGGCAGCTTGCGCCGGCGCTGCGCGACCTGCTCGCGCGGGAAGATCTCGAGACGGTGTACGAACAGCTCGAGCACCCGTTGATTCCCGTCCTCGTCGATATCGAACGGGCCGGCGTGCGGATCGACGGCGCCGCGCTCGCGTCGCAGTCGCAGCAGATCGATCAGGAACTGAACCGATGGCGGGCGAGGAGTTCAACATCAACTCGCCGAAGAAGCTCGGCGAGGTCCTGTTCGACAAGATGGGCCTGCGGACGGAAACGATTCGCCGGACCACGAAGACGAAGGCCCAGTCCACCGCGTTCGAGGTGCTCGACGAGCTGGCGCTCGGCCACGAGATGCCTCGCCTCGTCCTCGAGTGGCGCGCGCTGATGAAGCTCAAGGGGACCTACATCGACGCGCTGCCGCAGCTCGTCAACCCCGACACCGGCCGGGTGCATACCTGCTTCAATCAGGCGGTCGCGGCCACCGGCCGGTTGAGCAGCAGCGATCCGAATCTCCAGAACATCCCGATCCGGACGGAGCTGGGACGCGAAATCCGCCGCGCCTTCGTCGCCGAGCGCGGCAACGTGCTCATCTCGGCGGATTACTCCCAGATTGAACTGCGCGTGCTCGCGCATCTTTCGGGCGACGACGCGCTCATCGGCGCGTTCACGCGCGGCGAGGACATCCACGACCAGACCGCGTTGAAGGTCTTCGGACCCAACAGCGGGCTCAGCAAGCACGAGCTGCGGCGGCGCGCCAAGATCATCAACTACGCGCTGCTCTACGGGAAACAGGCGTTTACGCTCGCGAAGGACATCGGCGTCTCACGCGAGGAGGCGCAGGCATTCATCGACGCGTACTTTGCCGGCTTTCCGTCGGTCCGCGCCTTCATCGACCGGCTGCTCGCCGACGCGCGCGCCACCGGGGTCGTCAAGACGATGTTCGGGCGGCGGCGGCTGGTGCCGAACATCAACAACAAGAACGGCCAGGTCCGAAGCGCCGCCGAGCGAGAGACGTCGAACATGCCGATCCAGGGCACCGCGGCCGACGTCCTCAAGCGCGCGATGATCGACGTGCACGCGGCGCTTCCCGCCGTCGCCGGCGGACGCGCGCGCATGATCCTCACGGTGCACGACGAGCTGCTCTTCGAGGCGCCGAGAGAGGCGGCCGACGAAACGGCGGCGGCGGTGCGCGAACTGATGCAGTCGGCCGTGACGCTCAGCGTGCCGCTGACGGTCGACGTCGGAATCGGCGAGAACTGGAAGGAGGCAAAAGGGTGAATCCGGGATTCATCGCCATTTCTGTTTGAACGCTTCCCATTCGTTCAGCATGCCGGCAAGCGCCTGCCGGCGGTCTCGTGCCGGCATGCGCGCGGCGCGATCGGGCAGAATCCCCTGCACGACCAGCCGGTCGAGATCGGCGCGAAGCCCGATGCCGGCGTCTTTCGTCAGCGACGCGCGCAGCCACGCCGCCGTCACGATCTCCATCGCGCGCGCAAGATCACCCTGGCCGCGGGCGGCAGCCACCAGCCAGTAATTCGCCGGCACCGACGCCGCGTCCCGCGCCAGCTCGCGCTGCATCCGATCGACGATGCGTCCATAAGAGTCCGCGCGCTCGTCGACCGGCACGGTCTGCGCCTGGCGGTCGAGCGCGGACGCCCACCACTCCAGCGCCCGCTCGTGCGCGTCGGGGCCGAGCGCCGATGTCGCGTCGAGCGCGGGCTCGAGCATTTCGGCGGACGCGCCGAAGCGATCGTCGAAGTACAGCAGCTCGGCGAGGCCGATCACCAGCTCGACGCGTTCGCGGGAATCGAGGGCGCGGGGATCGAGGCCACGGAGCGCGCCGCGCGCCGCTTCGAGATCCGCCGAATCGGTGTTGCGGCGGAACCGCTCGAGGTGGACGCGGCCGATGACGAGCCGCGCGGACGCCACCCTGGCCGCGTTGGCCTCGGCTTCGCGCGCCGCGTCGAGCGCGCGATCGAAAAGTCCCTGGTTGTAGAGGCGGCGCGCGCTGGTCAGGGGATCGACCGCGGCCGTGCTGACGCCGCCCGCGGCGGCGAGGGCCCCGAGGACCAGCCAGCCAGACACGACGCGGCGCATCCTGCGATGGTAGCACACGGTAGACTTCGTCCTAAATCCTTGAAGGTCTGGCATTTATCGGGATCGCCCACACGCCTGATGCTATAATCGCGGCGATGGTGGAACCGACCATCGTTCCGCGATCCGCTCATGCGATTTCGCGGCGCGACATCGATCCCGACGCCCTCAAAGTCCTGTACCGGCTCCACGAACATCACTACGCCGCATATCTGGTCGGCGGCAGCGTGCGCGATCTGCTGCTCCGCCGCCGCCCGAAGGACTTCGACATCGGAACGTCGGCCCATCCGCATCAGGTCAAGAAGCTGTTCCGCAACTGCTGGATCATCGGACGCCGCTTCCGTCTCGCGCACATCAAGTTCGGGCCGAAGACGATCGAGGTGGCGACGTTCCGCCGCCAGGTGGACGCCGCGGAACTGCCGCCCGAGGTGGACGCCGAGATCGAAGCGACGCCCGAACCGGTCGTCGACCCGGACGCGCCGCCGGCGGAGGTCAAGGAGGCGGCGGCCACGCACGCGGCGAAGGTGCGCGCGCACGACCGCCTGATCCACCGCGACAATACGTTCGGCACACCCGAGGAAGACGCGTTTCGCCGCGACTTCACGATCAACGCGCTTTTCTACGATATCGGATCGTTTTCGATCATCGATTACGTCGGCGGTCTCGACGATCTCGACGCGCGCGTAATCCGCAGCATCGGGGATCCGGAGGTGCGGTTCCTGGAGGACCCGGTGCGGATGCTGCGCGCGGTCGTGCTGGCGGCGCGGCTCGACTTTCGCATCGACGAACCGGTCCTCGAGGCGATCGACCGTCAGCGCCACGAGATCGCGCGAAGCGCGCCGAGCCGCGTCCTCGAGGAGTTCTACAAGATCCTGCGCTCGGGTTCCGCCGAGACGAGCCTGCGCATGCTGCAGGAAACGTAGCTGTTGCACGCGATCGCGCCGGAGCTGGACGAGGCGCCGGACTCGGTGTGGGAGTCGGTGGCGGCGCTCGATCGGTACCGGCGTCAGTTCGCGGGGCCGCCCGAGACGCTCACGAACGGGATCCTCGCCGGGACGCTGCTCGCGCCGCTCGGGCTCGTGGGACGCCGTCAGCGGTTCGCGGCGGACGCGCTGGAGCGACGGGTGGAGCTGGGCATGCTGGCGTTCGCGCGCCGGGACGTCGAGCGGCTGCATCAGATCCTGGCGCTGCAGCCGCGGCTCGTCGACCTGCGCGCGCCGTTCCGCGTCCAGCGCGGGCTGCTCCACCGTCATGTGCTGGACGAAGCGTTGACGTTTCTGGAAGTGCACGGGAATCGTCCCGACGCGGTAGCGCACTGGCGGGAGCTGCGCGCGCAACCGGTGGCAGCGGCAGCCGTCCACGACTCCGGCGCTCCCCCGTTCCGCCGTCGTCGCCGTCGCCGGCGTCGGCGCCGGACGCCGTCCGCGGCGCCGGAATGACCACCGTTACCAGCGCGCGGTGACGCCGGCGCGCGCGACGCGGGGTTGTCCCACCGTCCGAATCGGCGTCCGCCCCGTGTCCAGATCCTCGTTCAGGGCGTTCTCCATCGCGCGAACTGATTGAGGTCGTCGTCGAACTGCGCGCCGACCGCGCGCCAGTCGATCGCGCCGCTCACGCCGCGACGTCCGGTCAGCCGGACGCCCAGGCTCCCCTGCACGCGCGGCACCTGCGGGACGCGCAGACCGTCGAGATCCCCCGACGTGAACCGCGAGTCGATCCCCGCGATCGACGCCGTCAGCGCGAGCCACGGCGCGAGCCGCCCCTCGCCCTCGACCTCGACACCGGCCGCCCGCACGTCGCCGTTCGTGCGCTGCCGCGTGATGAGCGCCGGCGTCGACGACAACGTCTTGTTGTAGAGCGCGCCGTTCAGCCACGTCGCAAACCCGATCACGCGGCCCGAGAACCGCCCGCGCGTCGTGACGAGCGCGACCTCGGGGCCGGCGGATTCCTCCGGATCGAGCGACGCGTTTGCGAGCGTGTTGACGTTGCCGACGCGGAAGCTGCGATACAGCTCGTTGATGGTCGGCGTGCGAAAACCGCTCAGCCACGACGCTCGAAATGTCGTGGCATCGGAGATTCTGACGGCCGCCGTGACCCGCGGCTCGAAGAATCCGATCCGCCGGTCCGCCGACGCATCGTCCAGACGAGATGACGACCAGAGCTCGCCGCGTGCGCCCGCCTCGATCGAGAGGCGCGGCGAAGCGCGGAACGCCCACTGGATCGTGACGCCGACATTCTGCTGACGCGCCGGCGTACGCACGACTGGCGCGGGAACGCCCGTGACGGCGAAGCGTTGCTCGTCGAGGTTCGACCGCACGCGACGCGCCGCCGCGCCGAAGAGCCACGTCATACGTCCTGCCGCCTTCACCCATTCGACCGAGGCGCCGCCGGCCGTTGTGCCGACCCACTGTGCGTTCGTCATGCGCTCGGCGGTCCGGGCGACGTCGACGACGGCGGTAAACGTCTGCCGGTAGTTGACGGCGCCCACGTCCGCGCGCGCCGCCCACGCGCCCCCGAGCGCGATCCCGCGCGCGCCGCCACTCACCTGTCGCGTGACGGTCGCGTTGATCTGCAGCGGCGTCCCGTTGCCGCGGTCCTCGTCGAAATACTGCCCGCGAAGATCCAGCGTGACCGGTCCCGCGACGCCGGTCCCCCACACGTGCGCCGATGCGCTCGACGCGTTGGCCTTCACGTCTACCGGTCCGCGCGACTCCGGCGCGATCGTGATGTAGCCGTCGGTCGTGAACTTTTCCGCGGCCGCGCCCGCGGTCCAGCCATTCATGCGCGCCCCGCCGTAGGCCGAGACGCGCGCCGTCTGGTCGCCCCCCGCCTCGACGCGCAGATCCGCGCCCGGTGACGCGCGCGTCTCGATGCGGATGACGCCGCCGAGGGCTTCGTCGCCGTGCACGTCGCTGGATCCGCCGCGGATCACGTCCACCCGCGCGATCGCCGCCATCGGGATGCGATCCCAGTAGACCCATCCGCCGAACGGATCGTTGAGCGGCACGCCGTCAGCGAGCACCAGCGTCCGGCTCGAGCCGGAGGCGGACAGACCGCGCAGCGTCGCCCCCTGCGTGGTCGGATTCGCGACGCGCGATGACGTGCGCCGGAACAGGCTGAACCCCGGCGTGGCGCGCAGCTGATCGTCCAGCATCAGCGCCGGCGCCGACGCCAGCGCCGCCGCATCCAGCGTCGTCGCGCTCGCCTCGATCGAGAGCCGCTGGGCGGCCGGCGCCGACACGGTCACGCGCTCGGTGATGCCGCTGGGATCGAGGACGGTGCGCAGCGCCGCCGCGGGGAGCGAGACGTCGTAGGTGCGCGGCGTGAATCCATCGGCGGAAACCCGCACGCGGACGCCGGCTGCGGCGCCGAGAGCGGCCAGCCGCTCGGCGGAAACGCTCCACGTCCCATCCGCGGATGATGTGAGCGTCGCGGCGGCGGCGCCTTTCGACACCTCCACGACTGCGCCGCCGATCGGAGCGCCCGCCGCGTCCAGGACGGTGCCCGACAATCCCGCGCCGGCTTGCGCCGTGAGCAAGAGGATGAGCGCGGCGATCACGATTGCCCGTCCGGATTCGCGATGAACCGGTATCCGACGCCGCGGACCGTCACCAGGTGACGCGGGCGCGACGGATCCGGTTCGATGTAGCGCCGGAGGCGCACGAGGAAATTGTCGATCGCGCGCGTGTCGGTGTCTTCGTGCAGCCCCCACACCTGTTCGAGCACGTCCTTGCGCGATACGGCTTTCCCTTCCCGGCCGATCAGAAATCGCAGCAGATTCGCCTCCATCAGCGTGAGATGCAGAACCCGATCGCCCACCGTCAGCTCGAGCGCGTCGAAGTCAATGGTACGTCCGGCGAACGTGTATCGATCCGCGGGCCCGCGCAGCCACTGCGTCCGCCTCAGCAGGCCGCCGATGCGCGCGAGGAGAATCGCCAGCTCCATCGGCTTCGCCAGGTAATCGTCGGCGCCCGCGTCGAAGCCTTTCAGCACGTCCTCCGGCCGGCCGCGCGCGGTCAGGATCAAGACCGGCACGAACTGGCGCCGCTCGCGCAGCTCGCTCACGACGGCGAATCCATCCTTGCCGGGCAGCATCACGTCCAGCACGACGAGATCGTAGCGCGGCGCGGCGCCGAGCAGACGTTCGAGCGCCGCCTCGCCCGTTTCGACGACGTCGGCTTCGTATCCCTCCGCCTCGAGGTTGAAGCGGACGCCTTCGGCCAGGTGCTGCTCGTCTTCAACGATGAGGACGCGGGAGGCCATCAGCCGGACGCTCCGGGCAGCATCAAGGTGAACGTGCTCCCGTGCCCCGTACCGGCGCTCTCGGCGAACGCGCGTCCGCCATGCTTCCGCGCCACGGAACGGACGATGAACAGTCCGAGGCCGCTGCCCTTGGTCCGGACCGCGACGGCGGCCGGAATCCGGTAGAAGCGCTTGAACACCCGTTTCAGCTCGGCAGGCGAGATACCGACCCCTTCATCCCGTACGCGGACCGCGAGCCGCTGTCCCTCGAGCTCCTCCAGCTCGACGTGCACCTTCACGTCGCCCTGCGAATACTTGACGGCGTTGTCGATCAGGTTCCACACCGCCGCCTTCAGTTCGTCGGCGTCACCGACGACGTAGGGGCGCGTGCCCGTGCGCTGGACGTAGTCGAGCGACTCGGGGCCGAGCCTGAAGCGCGTCCGGGCCAGCTCGACGCACTCCCGCGCGATCTCGCCGAGATCGAGCTTCGACTTCGCCGTGCGGCGGAAACGCGACGCTGTCGCGCCGGCGCGGAGCACCTGCTCGATCGTGTGCAGCAGCCGATCGCTGTCCTCGAGCATGATGCGATAGAACTCGCGGCGCTTGGCGTCGTCGACGTCGCGTGTCTGGAGCGTCTGCAGGTACAGACGCATCGAGGCGACCGGCGTCTTCAGCTCGTGCGTCACCGCGTTGATGAACGAGTCGTGCTGCTCGTTGCGCCGGATCTCGCGCACCAGGAAGATGGTGTTGAGGACGAGGCCGGCGATGATGAGCAGGAAGAAGATGAAGCCGAGGACCGCGAGGATCCCTTCGCGCCAGTTGAGGACAATCCAACTGACGTTCAGCGTGATGGCGAGCGCCACAAGGCAGGCGCCCAGCACGCTGAAGAAGATCACGGACCGCCGCCGCCCGCTGATCATGCCTCAAATATAGCGCACTGCGTGCGGTACAATGCGCGGCCGATGGCGGAGAAGCGAAAGCTCCTGCGTGTGACCACGGCGGCGGCCTGGCGGACCTGGCTCCGGAAGAATCACGCGCGCGCGAGGGACGTCTGGTTCGTGTTCGCGAAAGCGGGATCGGGCAAGCCCCGCGTGACCTACGCGGAAGCGCTCGAAGAGGCGTTGTGTTTCGGGTGGATCGACACGACGGTCCAGCGTCTCGACGAGCATTACTACATCCAGCGGTTCACCCCACGATCGAATCCGAAGAACTGGTCGAAGGTGAACCTCGACAAGTTCGATCGGCTGGAACGCGAAGGCCGGATGACCGATGCGGGACGAGCCAAGCGCCCCGCGGACGTCAAACCGCCGCCCCCGCGCCTGCCGGTCAGCAGCCGCGTGCCGCCATTGGTCGCGCAGGCGCTCGCGGCGCATCCGCGGGCGCAGAGGTTCTTCGACACGCTGGCGCCCGGTTATCGGCGCGACTATCTGCGGTGGATTACGGAAGCCAAGAAAGAGGAAACGCGCGAGCGCCGGCTGAAGGAAGCGATCCGCCGTCTCGAGCTTGGCTGGAAGACCGCGTTCGACGCGTACGGCGACAAGTGACCGTCAGGCCGCTTCGGTCTGCGGCACGCGGCGGATCTTCGCGACCTTGAGATCGCGCACGACGCCGATCGCGTCGAGCGCCCTGAGCGTGATCCAGCTGACGTCGAACTCGTACCAGGCGAGCCCGTGGCGCGCGGAGACCGGGTGCGCGTGATGGTTGTTGTGCCAGCCCTCGCCGAACGTCAGCAGCGCCACCCACCAGCTGTTCCGTGAGTCGTCATGCGTGTTGAAGCGGCGCGAGCCCCACATGTGCGTCGCCGAATTGACCAGCCACGTCGCGTGCAGGCCGAAGCAGACGCGAAAGAAGATCGTCCAGTACACCAGCGGCCAGCCGCCGAGCGCGAGCATCGCCACCCCGAGCACGATGAGCGGCAGGTAGTGGTAGGTGTTCAGCCGGCGATAGAACGGATCCGCGGCGAGGTCCGGGGCGTACTTCGCCATCAGCTCGGTATTGTTGTGGTGGGTATCGCCGAAGAGGATCCAGCCGATGTGCGCCCAGAACCCGCCGTCGCGCGGCGTATGCGGGTCGCCGTCTGTGTCCGAATGCTGGTGATGGACGCGGTGCGTCGCCACCCAGAACATCGGGCCCCCCTCGAGCGTCAGCGTGCCGCACATGGCAAGGAAATACTCGAAAGCCTTGGAGGTCTTGTAGCCGCGATGGGTGTGCAGCCGGTGATACCCGAGGCTGATCCCGAGGCCCACCGCAAGCCAGTGGAACGCCACCGCCGCCGCGACCGCCGTCCAACTGAAATGCAGCAGCGCCATCACGGCGCCGACGTGAAACGCGATCATGACGAACGCCGTGAACCAGTTCAGAGTCGAGTATGAATAAAGGACCGAGCTGCGAAAACGCTGTACGGGCACTCCGGATCTCCTTGTCAGAGACGTTCAACGTAACAGGGATCCGGAGGACCGTTTGTAAGACTTCTGTAAGAACGGAAGAAGAACGGAAGCGACTGGCGCTCAACGTGTTAGCTGGTCGGCAAGGCGCCTGTCCGCGCGGGCCCTCGCGAGGGGCTTCTTTGCGCCGTCACCGGTTGGCACGCGTTCTGCGACACCGCCTGTGCCATGTCTCACCGCGGCCCCATCCAGTCCATCCTTCGTCAGTGGAATTCCGAGTCGTCGCCTCTGGCGCTGAAGACGAAACGCGCGATCGCGTCGGTGGTGCCCGAGCGCGTCCTGCTCGCGCTCAAGAAGCGCTATTACGTGGGGTTGCTGCGCAAGGACTCGGACGAACTGATGGAGACCGACGCGCGCGCGCTGCCCCTGCTCGTCCGTCCCGGCGATTTCGTCATCGACGTCGGCGCGTTCGTCGGCTTCTACACGCAACGGTTGTCGCGGCTGGTCGGCCCGACGGGCGTCGTCTGGAGCTTCGAGCCGATGCCGCAGACGTTCGAGATTCTCGGCGAGGCGGTCCGGCGTCTCGACCTGCGCAACGTGCGCCTGTTTCCGTACGCCGTGAGCGACCGCGTCGAAGCGGCGACCATGGAGATCCCACGATACGACGGCGGCGGCGAATCATGGTGGGATGCCCGCATCATCCAGGGCACGCCCGGCCCGGTGCGCCATGGCGGCGCGCCGGATTCGCTGCGGCACGTCGACATCGCCACGAAAACCCTCGACTCCGTGCTCGAGGACACGGATCGTCCGCTCACGTTCATCAAGATCGACGCCGAGTTCCACGAGCTGCACTGCGTCCGCGGCGCCGTCGCGGCCCTTGGGCGGTGGCATCCGGCCGTTCAGGTCGAGACGCTCGAGACGAACGACCGCGAAGGATCCGAATTCCGGGCGATGCTCGACGTGTTCTCGGGGCTCGACTACGCGGCGTATGCGTTCGACGGAAGCCGCTTCCATCCGCGGCATCCTGGCGACACGAATCAGAACCTGTTCTTTCTTTCGGAACCTCACCGGCGTTTGACGGCCGGGGCCTGATCGCGCGACAGGCACCGGCGGTCGCGCGGACCGCGCGCAACAGTCGACGGATTTCTGGCATAGTGAAAGGGCTGCGATGCTGCAGGCGGGCCCCGTGGTCCATCCGCAACGGCCATGGGACACCAATCGGCGTGCGATACGTCGCTCCGGTTCGCGATCGCGAACAAGCGTCTCGTCTGCTTCTACTACAACGAAAAGTGGCGCATCGCGGAGCCGCACGACTACGGCGTGAAGAACGGCACCGCGAAGCTGCTGGTCTATCAGGTACGCGGCGAGAGCACCAGCCTCGTGCGCGGCTGGAAGCTCCTGGACGTCGCGAGGATCGAACAGCTCGCGATCCTCGAAGACACGTTTCGCGGAACGCGCGGTCGCCCCGAACAACACCACATGCAATGGGACGAGGTGTTCGTGCGGGTCGAGTAGGAGACGCTACCCGTTCTTCCGCTCGAATTCCTGCATGAACTGGACGAGCGCGTCCACCCCCACTTCGGGAAATGCGTTGTAGATTGACGCCCGCATGCCACCGACGGAGCGGTGCCCCTTCAACCCGTCGAGCCCGGCCGCGGTCGCCTCCTTCGCGAATCTCTTGTCGAGCTCTTCGTTCGGCAGCCGGAACGTGACGTTCATCCGCGACCGGCTGTCCTGTTGCGCGTGCCCGCGATAGAACCCGCTGCGATCGATCTCGGCGTACAGCTTGTTCGCCTTCCGGATGTTGACCTTTTCGATCGCCGCGAGTCCGCCCTGCTTCAGCAGCCAGGTCATCACGAGCCGCATGACGTAAATCGCGAACACCGGCGGCGTGTTGTAGAGCGACGCGTTCTCCGCGTGCACCGCATAATTCAGCATCGTCGGAATCGTCGACGGCGACCGCTGGAGCATGTCGTCGCGGATGATGACGATGGTGACGCCGGCAGGCGCGAGATTCTTCTGCGCCCCGGCGTAGATCAACGCGTGCCGCGCGACGTCGATCGGCCTGCTGAACATGTCCGACGACGTGTCGGAGACGAGCGGCACGCGGCCGACCTCTGGCGTGTAGTGCCATTCGGTGCCGAAGATCGTGTTGTTCGACGTCATGTGGACGTAGGCCGCGTTCGGATCGACCTTGATCTCGTCCTGCCGCGGGACGCGCGCGAAGTTTTCGCTCTCGGTGGACGCGGCGATCTTGACATGTAGTCGGCCGTGTGCCCGGGCCCGAGCAGGTTCATCGGCACCATCGAGAACTGGAGGCTCGCGCCGCCCTGCAGGAACAACACGCGGTAGTTGTCCGGGATCCCGGCGAGCCTGCGCATGTCCCCTTCGCAGCCCTGGATGATCTCGTCGAACGCCTTCGACCGATGGCTGATTTCGAGCACGGACATGCCGACGCCGGGCAGCGACACGAGGTCGCGCTGCGCTTCCTCGAGCACCTCGACCGGCAGAACCGCCGGACCGGCGGAGAAGTTGAAGATGCGAGTCGTCGTGGTGGTAGATGACATAGCGTCCAGCTCCAGCTTACAAAGTGACCAGCTGCAAATCGAGAACGTCGGCGTTCCCGCTCTTGATTCTCGCGCAGACGTCGGCCGTGGGCGCGCCATCGAGGTTGATGCGGGCCACCGCGGCTTCGGCCCCCTCGAATACGATGTTCTCGGTCTCCTGCACGTTGAGGTTCGCCCGCCGCAGATGATCGAACACGTGCGCGAGCACGCCGGGCCGGTCGCGGTGCCGCACGACGAGCATGTGCGTCGCGGGCGTCCGGCGCGCGAGGTTCACGACGTTGGGCACGTGGCCGGTTTCCTTGTAGCTGCGCACGATGCGGACGGTCTCGGCGGCGATCGCGTCCTGCGCCTGATCGGTTGACGCCCCGATGTGGTGCGTGCCGTACACGCCTTGCAGGCGGACGACATCGTCCGCGAAGTCGCCGGTGGGGCCAGGGGGTTCGTTGGCGTAGACGTCGAGTCCGACGCGGAGGCCGCGCTGTTTCACCGCATCGGCGAGCGCGGCGTAGTCCACGACCTCGCCGCGCGCGGTGTTGATGAACATCGCTCCGGGCTTCAGGCGGTTCAAGAGGGCTGCGTTGACGAGTCCCTTCGTCTCGGGTCCGAGCGCCACGTGGACGCTGAGCACGTCCGCGCGCTCGGCGACCGACGCCGGCGTCGGCGCCAGCTCGATGTGAATCGTCCGGAGCGCGCCTTCGAGACCCAGCGCGCGCGCGTCTTCTTCCGTCAGCGGCCGCTGCTCGCCGTCGAACCGGCGGCTCCAGATGACGACGGGCATGCCGAATCCGGCGGCGCGGCGGACCATCTCCTGTCCGATGCTGCCGACGCCGAGCAGGCCGAGCGTCCGCCCGTAGAGCCCGCGCGCCTTCGCGTACTCTTTCTTGTTCCACTTGCCGGCGCGCAGATCGGCGACGTTGTCCGGAATGCGCCGGTCGAGCGACAGGATCAACCCGAACGCCAGCTCGGCGACCGCGATCGCATTCTTGCCGGGACAATTCGACACGTAGATGCCGCGCTTCGACGCGCCGGCCACGTCGATCGTGTTGTAGCCCGCGCCGGCACGGACGATGAGCGACAACCGTCCGGCGTCGAGCATCGGCGTCGTCACCTTCGTGCTGCGCACGACGAGCACGTCCGCGCCGCTCGACCGAATCGCGTCGGCGAGCGGGTCGTCCTTGACGTCCGGCTCGTACACGACGTCGCATCCCGCCGCCTTCAGGGCGTCGATCCCCGACTGCTCGAATCTGTCGGCGACGAGGACCTTCATACCGCTCGGTCAGATCTCATGAATGAGCAGTCCGTCCCGCAGCTTCGGCTCGAACCATGTCGACTTGGGCGGCATGATGCCTCCCTCGTCGGCTATGGTCAGCAGATCGTCGATCGTCACCGGAAACAGCGAGAACGCGACGGCGGCCCGGCCGGCGTTCACCGCCTCCTCGAGCGCGGCGGTGCCGCGGCCGCCGCCGACGAAATCGATCCGTTTGTCGGTGCGGATGTCGCCAATCTTCAGGAATGGCGCGAGCACCTGTTCCTGCAGGAGCGACACGTCCAGCGCGTCGGCGTACGACGCCGTCAACTGACGCGCCTCGGTCAGGTCGATCGTGTACCAACGACCCGCCAGATACATCGACACGTGGCCCTTGCGCGCCGGAACCGGCGTCCCCGGCGGGACGGGGAACCGCTCGCCGAGATCCGTCAGGAACTGCTCCGGCGAACGACCGGCGAGATCCTTGACGATCCGGTTGTACGCCAGGATCTGCACCTGATTGTGCGGAAAGGCCACGGCGATGAACGTGTCCGCATCGGAACGGTCGCCCGGCCGGAGATGAGCGGTCCGGGCGAGTTCGGTGCGCGCCCGCGCGGCACTCGCCGCGCGGTGATGGCCATCGGCAATGTACAGCTCGGGGACGCTGGTGAATGCGTCCACCAGCCCCTTGGCCTGCTCCGCGCCCGCCCGCCACACGGTGTGGTGGATTCCATCGGCCGCCGTGAAATCGAACAACGGCCGCGACGCGGCGACCCGCGCCGCAATGGTGTCGATCGCGGACCACGCGCGGTACGTCAGGAACACGACGCCCGTCTGCGCGCGCAGCTCGATCATGTGTCGCGTGCGATCGTCTTCCTTGTCCTTGCGTGTGCGCTCGTGCTTCTTGATCACGTCGTTGTCGTACTCGTCGAGTGAGAAGCACGCCGCGACGCCGGTCTGCTCGTGCGCGCCCATGCGAAGCCGGTACAGATAAATCGACGGCGCATCCTCGACGACGAGCGGCGCGCGCGTTCGCAGGGCCGTGAAATTCTGCCGGGCTTTCTCGTAGACCGGATCGGAGTACGGATCGGTCCCGGGTGGCAGATCGATCTCCGGGCGCGTGACGTGAAGAAAACTGAGCGGGTTGCCGGCGGCGATCTGCCGCGCTTCGTCGGTGCTGACGACGTCGTACGGGACCGACGAGACGGCCGCCGCCCGTTCCGGCGCCGGACGCAAGGCGCGGAAGGGGTGGACGGAAGCCATCCGGTTATTTTACTCTGCCTCTTTCATCCGGTTCTCTCCTGGAGGTCACGTATGGTCGGCTCGATTGCCGCCGGGCGGCTGCGGCGAGTGGTGTGCGCCGCGGCGATTCTCAGCATGGTGTTCGCGACGCTCGCGCGCGCGCAGAGCGCCACAGGGTCCATCGAAGGCATGGTCGTCGATCCGACCGGCGCCGTCCTGCCTGGCGTGAGCGTGACGATCGTCAATCAGGGCACCGGCCTCTCGCGGGAAGTCGTCACCGACCCGGCAGGCCTCTTCCGCGCGCCGCTGCTCCCCGTCGGCGACTACAGCGTGCGATCGACGCTCTCGGGGTTCAAACCGTTCGAGCAGAAGGACGTGAAGCTGACGGTCGGGCAGACGCTGACGCTCAGGATCGAGCTGACGGTGTCGTCAATCGCGGAGGCGGTCACGGTGTCGGGCCAGTCGCCGGTGATCGAGACCAGCCGGAGCCAGGTCAGCTCGACGGTCGGCGAAACGGCGGTCGCGAACCTGCCGGTCAACGGCCGGAACTTCATCGACTTCGCGCTGCTGACGCCGGGGGTGACGCGGGACGTGCGCACGGGCGACATCAGCTTCGCCGGCCAGCGCGGCACGCTGAACAGCCTCGTCGTCGACGGCGCCGACACGAACAACACGTTCTTCGGCCAGACGCTCGGGCGCACCGGCTCGGGACGCGCGCCGTATCAGTTCAGCCAGGACGCGGTGCAGGAGTTCCAGGTGAACTCGAACGCGTATTCCGCCGAGTTCGGCCGCGCCGGCGGCGCCGTCATCAACGTCGTCACGAAATCGGGCGGCAACGAGCCGCACGGCAGCGTCTTCGAGTTCTACCGCGACAAGGCGCTGAACGCGAACGACGCGATCAACGTCCTGAACCATCGCGCGAAGTCCCCGTACCACTACAATCAATTCGGCGGCAGCCTCGGCGGGCCGCTGCAGAAGGACCGGCACTTCTTCTTCTTCGACTACGACGGCCAGCGGAACACGCAGCCGAACGACGTCATCCTCAGCTTCCCCGCCGACACGCCGTCGGATGCGGCGACGCTCGCGGCGAAGGCACAGCTGCAGGCGCTCGCCCAGAGCTGGACCCGGACGCAGAACCAGAACGTGTTTCTGATCAAGACGGATTCGCAGCTCACCGGCAACGAGCGGCTCTCCGTCCGCTACAACCACCAGAACTTCAACGGCGCGAACTTCGA
>QHWR01000074.1:22815-39718 GCA_003223835.1 Acidobacteriota bacterium
ACGAGCATCATCCGACCCACGCTCCTGAACGAGGCGCGGTTCCAGTGGGCCCGCGACCGCGAACCCGGCCTCGCGAACACCGACCTGCCCGAGGCGGCGGTCCGGCAGAGCGGGTCCACGATCCTGACGATCGGGCGCAACTTCTTCAGCCCGCGCGAGACGACGATCAAGCGCGCGCAGCTCGCGGACGCGGTGACCTGGATTCGCGGCGAACACAAGCTCAAGAGCGGCTTCGATTTCCAGTTCGATCGGATCCTCAATTTCTTTCCCGGCAACTTCTCGGGCAGTTACACGTTCCAGACGCTCGCGTCGTTCCAGCGCGGCGCGCCCGACGGCGCGAACGAGCGATACGTCCAGGCATTTCCCGGCCCGGGCACTACCGGCGCGACGACGCACCCCGACATCAACGAGTACTCGGTGTTTGCGCAGGATGAATGGCGCGTGACGCCGTCGGTGACCGTGAACGCGGGGCTGCGCTACGACCTGCAGAAGTTCGCGCAGCCGCAGATAAGAAACCCCGACGCGCAGCTGGCGTCCGCCGGGATCGATACCAGCTTTCTGAAGACCGACACGAACAACTGGGGACCGCGGATCGGCGTCTGTTCTACGGGCGCACGCCGTCGATCATGGTCGGCACGGCGCACTCGAACAACGGCATCAACGTGCAGACGATCACGTTCACGGGCGCGCTCGTCCCGACGTATCCGAACATCTTCGCGAGCATGCCGACCGGCGTCACGCTGCCGAAGCCGACCATCTTCGAGTTCGACGGCAACTACCAGAACGCGCGCGTGCAGCAGGCGAGCGCCGGGGCCGATTACGCGCTGACGCCGGACACGTCGGTGTCGGTCAGTTACCTCTTCGTCCACGGCGATCAGTTGCCGCGCTCGACCGACATCAACATCGGCGCGTCGGCCCCCGTGACGTTCACCGTCGCGTCCACGGGCGAACAACTGCCGCACTATCAGTTCGCGCCCGGCCCGTTCACGAACTTCGCGCGCATCATTTCGTTCCAGAGCACGGCCGTGTCCACCTACAACGGGATCACGTTCGAGCTGAATCGGCGGTTCACCCGCGGCCTGCAGGCACGCGCCGCCTACACGCTCGGCAAGGTCACCGACACCGTCCCGGACGCCACCGCCGTCGTCCCCGCCAGCTCGGACGATGCGAAGTTCGCGTCGAATCCGGCGAACTTCGACGCGGATCGTGCGCCGGGAAACAACGACCAGCGTCACCGCCTGGTGTTCAGCGGCGTCTACGCGCCGCAGGGCGGCGGGACGTTCGTGCACGGCTGGACGTTCGCGGCGATTTTCACCGCGCAGTCGGGCCAGCCGTACAGCGCGTACGTGAGCGCGGACATCAACCGCGACGGCAACAACCGCAACGACATCGCGCCGGGGACGAAACGCAATCAGTACCGGCTGCCCGCGCAGGTGTCGCTCGACCCGCGCGTCGCGCGCGACTTCCCCGCGGGACGCGCGAAGCTGCAGGTGATCTTCGAAGGGTTCAACCTGCTCAACCGCGACAACATCAGCAACGTCCGCAACACGTTGTATTCGGCGAGCGGGACGACGCTGACGCGCGTGACGAACTTCCAGGAGTCGCTCACGTCCAGCGGACCACGGATCATCCAGTTGGCGTTGAAGATGATCTTCTGAGCGGCGCCACGGAACGACACGGACCACGTAGCCACGGATCACACGGAGGGACACGGAACGTTATTGTTTTGTTCCGTGTTTGTCCGTGTAATCCGTGGCGAATGTGATTCGTGACAGTCCGTGGCTCTAGCGCGCCGCGGCGGCTTTGACGGCGTCGGGCTTGCGCGCGGTGTCGGCGAGCACGGTGGCGGACAGCTGCGCGAGCAGGCGGTCGCGGGACGCGCGGAACGCGGCGAGCTGCACGGCGGGAATCGGTTCGCCGGGCGGAAGCCGGCGGTGCTCGAGCAGCGGATTCACGAACGCGCCGTTCTTGCGCAACCGGTAATCGAGGTGCGGCCCCGTCGCGGAGCCCGTCATCCCCACGCGGCCGATCACCTGTCCCTGTTCGACGCGCGCGCCCGCGCGAATGCTCTTGCCGAACGCGGAGAGATGCAGGTAGTACGTCTCGTAGCCGCTCGCGTGGCGGAGTCGGACTGTGTTGCCGCCGCCGCCGCCGTATCCCGCCGACACGACGACGCCGTTCGCGACGGCGACGACGGGTGCGCCGACCGGCGCGCCGTAGTCCACGCCGAGGTGCGCACGATATTCACGATAAATCGGATGCAGCCGGTGGAGCGAGAAGCCTGACGTGACGCGCGGCCTCACCATGAACTTCAACGGCGACGCGAGGAAGAACCGCTTCAGCGAGCGGCCTTCCCGATCGTAATAGCCGGACTTGCCGGTCTGCGGATTCGTCCAGCGAAACGCCTGATGGGCGCGGGCGTTTGCCTCGAACGACGCCGCGAGAATCGCGCCGTACCCGGCGAACTGTCCTTCGCGCGTCGATTTCTCGAAGATCACGCGGAACCGATCGTCCGGCTGCAGATCGTGCTCGAAGTCGATCTGCCCGGAGAAAACGTCGGCGACGCCGAGCGCGAGCTGCACGGTTTCCCCCGTCTCGTCCATCGCCGCGATGAGCGACGGATGGTCGCCGTCGATGTGGCCCTCGGCCGCGACGACGGAGGTGTGCTTGTCGTAGGCGAGCACCTCCGCGTCGAGCGCCGCCGGCTGCGCGCGATCGCGGTTGACGATGCGGAGGAAGCGATCGGCGTCGAGCTGCACCTCGAACTCGCGCAGCAAGCCGTCGAGCGAGAGCACGAGCTTGTACGGCTGGTCGGCGCGCAGCTCGCGCGGATCGAAGACGCCGCGCGCGGCCTGCACGGCGGCGTTCACGAGATCGCTCTGCAGATGGTTGTCGCGAAGGAGGCGGTCGAGCGTCGCGCGCGCCGGCACGCGCGATTCGACGATCTGGTTCTCGACGGCCAGCAGGACGTCCGCATGCCGCCGCGGCGCATCGTCGTGCCGCTGCGCGCAACCCGTCACGAGCGCCGCCGCGAGCGCCGCACAGATGAACCGGCTCATCATCAAGATGATGCCCGGCAGTTTAGCAGATGGTCCCAGCCGGTTGGTGAATTACCGACTGGACATGACCCACACCCCCCATCCGCCGGTACGGCGGCTGTGGAAGGCGACCCGACGGCCGTCGGGGGACCACGTGTACTCTTCGGCGGACGGATCGTCAAGCACCCGCCGCATCGACCCGTCCTTCAGTTCCAGCATCCAGGCGCCATCGTGCTGGACCTGGAAGATCACCCGTCGACCGTCGGGCGAGACGGCGGGTGTGCGAACGAGCTGACCCGAGACCGGGCTCCGGTAGACGCGGCGAGTGCCGGTGGCCGCGTCGAGGACGACGAGTTGATCTTCGTGGCTGTACGCCAGGCGGTGGCCATCCGGAAACCACGAGCCGCCCCACGGCTGTCCGAACGGATACGACGTCAACCTGCGCTGCCGCAGCGTCGCGAGATTCACGGTCCACAGATTCCACACCTGCGGTTTTTCCGGTTCCGCTTTGACGAACGCGAGCTGACTCCCGTCGGGGGACCAGCTGGGGACGGCGGCGAAGCCGTCGCCGCTGACGCGCTGAACGTGCCGCCCGTCCGCGTCGGCGACGAACACCGCGCGCTCGCCGTCGCGATCGGAATCAAACGCGATCCGGAGACCGTCGGGTGAGGGCCGGGCGTGAAAGTTCTGCGCGCGGTCGTCCACGACCCGCGTGATACGCAGCACGGATCCGTCGCCGCCCGTCTCGGCGCGCAGGAGCGCGCTGCGGTCGCGCGCGCGTTCCGTGAAGAACACCGCGGTGCCGGTATTCGTGAACGCGGGGGAGTACGTCGAGGTCCGGCGCACCAGCGGCTGCGTGACGTCGACCGTGCGCGGGGGGGCGGGCGGTTCGGCCGCGTCGGTTTTCGAGGGCGCGGCGCGACGCGCGTGCAACGCCTCCCGGTTCGTCCGGGCCGGCTGCCATGCAGACGGAATCAGCGCGAGCGCAATCATCGCCGGGATGGCGAGCGCGGCGATCAATCGCGCTCGCCGGCGCGACGCGGGGCGAGCCACGTCAATCGACGCAGGGGATTCCCGGAGCTCCGGCGCCGGAACGGGCGCCGACGAAACGATAATCTCTCCGCGATCCTCGATCACCACATCGGACACGAAACCGCTTGGATCCGCTTCCGCGGCTTCGTCCTGCGCTTCCGCGTACTCCCGATTGCGCTCGGCGATGGCTTCGATGAGGAGCGGTTCGGCGACGTCGAGCACGACATCGACGTCGAGCCCCGCGGCGCGGGCGTAGCGGACGAGCTGCGTACGTCCGTATCGGCCGGCGGGCCAGTTGCGGAGATAGCCCCACTCGAGCTCGCGGATGAGCGGGGCCGGAATCCGGCTGCGCTCCGCGACGTCGCCGAGCGTCAGGCCCGTCGCGCGGCGGGCGCGGCGAACATCGGAGATCGTGAGCCCCGTGTTGGCATTTCGTACGGGCAGGAGCGGCATCGGCGCCGGCACGAGCGCTTCCTCGTTCCTGCCGCTCGCCTCGGGTTCGGCGATTGGCTGCCGCGCGGCGACCCACGCCGCGAACAGCTCGCGCGCTGCGGCCGGCAGATCCGGCGTCGCAAACCGATTCACCGCGGCGCAGAACGACTCGAGCGATGGATACGGCGGAAGGTCGAGCACGCCGAGCGCGCGCGCGATGACGAGCCGCAGCCCGCCCGGCGCGCGCAACTCGGGGGGCGCGTCGATCGGGGGCATCAGATCTTCGAGCAGCTGGGCCGCGCGCGCGACGGCGGGACCGTCGGCGTTGACCGGGCCTTCCGCGATGACGCGCCCTTCGTCCGTAATCCGAACGACGTGCGCGGACGGAATGCCGCGCAGCCGTCCCTCGCTGCGCTGCCGGCAGATCTCGGACACGATCGCCGCCGCTTCCGCGGGACGCAGCCGCACGCCCGCGTGGGCGAGCTCATTCAGAGACACGCGCTGGCTCATCGTGCCCCGCACGAGTGCGAGTTTCCTGCCAGCATGGCTCGTCAGCACATGCGGCCGATTTCATTGATGCGAGCCGTGGAACGTCAGGGGACGCGCGCTACGGATGAGCGCGGGAGCGAGCAACCTGTCATCGAAATTACACGGCTCAGCCGATTTACTGCTGCTGCTGTTCCTGTCGAGACAGGTTGACCTGAATCAGCTTGCGGTACTTCACGGGCTTGCCGTTGACGGTCGCCGGCTGGTAGCGCCACTCGCGCGCGGCGTTCATCAGGACGGCGTCGTACTGCACGTGCAGCGACTGGCGGATCGTGACGGCAATCACGCGGCCCGCCTCGTCGATGATGACCTCGAGGACGCCGTGGTCCCGCGCCTGCGCCGTCATGCCACCGGGCAGCCGCGGCACGTTCTGCTTGATCGGCGACGGCGGGAGGACGTTCAGATCGTCGGACATGTAGATCCGGTTCGGCTCGGGCTGCGCCGGCGGCGGCGGAGGCGGCGCCTCCCGCCTGGGCGGCTCGGGCGGCGGCATCGACGCGACGAGGCTCAGATCGAGAAAGCCCTTCGCGAGCAGCTTGAGATCGGCGAGACGTCCGCGCATATCGGGATCGTCGAGCAGCGCCATCACCTGGCGGAACTGCTGCGTCGCGGCCGCGTAGTCCTTGCGGTCGTACGCCTGTTTGGCGGCCGCGTAGCGCCCATTCGCAATCTCGGGCAGCAGTTTCTGGCGGACGTCCGAAAACGCCGTCCGTACGCGCGGAGAGGCGTCGCTCTCGTTGGGCTGATACCACGGGTCGGACGTGACGACGGCGGCGATGGCCGATTCCGCTTCGGACGCGCGGCCGAGCGCCAGCAGGCACAGCGACCGGTACTGCTCGATCGAGCGGCGCTCGATGGACACGTTGGGGCCGTCGTTCGGGTGCATCTCGTTCAGCATCGCGAGCGCTTCGTCGTACCGCGCGGACGAGTAGAGGTCCCGCGCGGCGCCGATCGGGTCCGCGGGGGCCGCGCTTTGCGCGAGCGCCGTGCCTTCGATCGTCACGACCACCAGCAGCGATGCAATGGTGCGTCGTTCTCATGTCGCTCTCTTCGCTACTTCATGTCCATGCTGAGACGGACGGGCGCGCTCATCGTGACCGAGACGGCCTGATGCTTCTCGCCGAACTGCGGGTGCCGGAACACAATCTCGTGCCCGCCGATCGCGATCGGCAGGTTGCCAATCGGGGTTTCGCCGATTCGCTTGCCGTCGATCCAGACCTCGGCCCACGGCGAGGCGTTGATGTTGATGACGCCCTGCGGCAGCTCGATGGCGACGGAGGTCACCTTGCCGGGCGGCACCTGGACGGCCCTGGTGGCGCGATAGCCGAGCGTTTCGTTCGTCAGCAGCAGCTCGTGACGGCCCGCGGTCATCATGATGCGCTCGGTATCGGTCGTGCCGAGCAGACGGCCCCCCTCGCGCACGTCAATCGTCATCGGCGAGCGGAACGAGATCCATCCGGACGCGGGCGGCGGCGCCGCCGTCGCCATCGGCGCGAGCACGGACGCCGTCACGCCGGCCTGGATCACGACTTTCTGATGGACGTTCCCGTTGTCCCCCTGCAGCACGACTTCGTGTTCCCCCGGCGCGAGATCGTTGACGTTGAGCGGCGCGACGCCGCGCTCGACGCCGTCGATGCTCACCTTCGCGCCGGCCGGCTCGGACTGCACGAGCAGGCTGCCGGTGGCCGGCGTCTGCGGCAGCTCGAGGTACTGCGAGACCTCGGCGCCCGCGGCGACGGTCACGGGAATCACGCGCGGGACGCCGCGTCCGCGCAGCTCGAGGATGTGGGCGCCGGCGCTGAGCGACACCCGCGCGGGCGTCAGCCCCTTCTCGACGCCGTCGACGAAGATCTGCGCGCCCGGCGGATTGGTCTGCACGGCGAGCGTGCCGAGCGGCGCGGTCGGGGCCGCCTTGCGCAGCATGCGCGGCGCCACGATCGCAGCCGTACCGATCACGACGAGGACCGCCACGAGAATCGCGATGCGGCGCCACGACGACCGGGCTGGCTCGGCGGCGGCGTGCGCGTGGGCGTGCGCCTGCGCGTGCGCGTGCGCCGTGAACGGCGCGTCGGGGTTGAAGAGCGGCTCGTGCCCGATGGGCGCGGCCTTTGGATCGAGCGCGCCGATCAGGTCGGTGATGTCCGGCGGCGCGACCGGCTTCGGCGCGGGCGGCGGTGGTGCCGCGGCGCGGGGCGGCGCGGCCGGCGGCGGCGCGACGGCGCGAGGAGGCGTGACGACGGGCGGCGGCGTTACGAACAGCTCGGGCGCGGGCGGCGGTGGCGGCGCGGCCTGCCGCGGCGGCGTGGGCGGCTCGACGGGCGCGCGGTGCACGTCGGGCGTGGGCGGCGCGAATCCCACCGGCGGCGTCGTGCGCGGCGGCGGCGCGGGCTGCGCGGTGACGTCGCGGACCGACACGTGCCACGGCGATTCGGGCGCGGAGACGGGTGGGACGGCGACCGGCGCGGCGGGCGGCGGCGCCGCATACGCGGAGGCGGATGAACCGGACGCCGATGCGAAGGCGGCAGACGGCGCCATCGGGTCGAGCAGCGACGCGATGTAACGCGACAGGAACGTCTCGAGCGAGACGGGCCCGGCGACGTAGCCGTTGTCTTCGCCCAGCACTTCTTCGAACGCGGCGAGCGCTTCGGGGGCGCTCGTGAACGCGCGGCGCAGATCGAGCTGCAGCGCACGCGCGAGCCAGCCCCGCAGCGACGCCGACAGCGGCTGCTCTTCGCCCGGCGTCGTGCGCGCGCGCGCCTCGTTGAGCAGCAGCGGAATGCGATGCGGATACTCGTCGCCGCGCAGCGGCCGTCCGAGGACGAGCGCAAGCGCGACGAGGCCCATGCCGGTGACGTCCGCGCGATGATCGAACCGCGGCGCGCCGGCGCTCTGCGGCAGCGCGACGCGGAGTTCCTGCCACAGCTTCTCGCGGGGGTACTGGAGTTGCTCGACGGCGGAGCCGAGCACGTGCTCGGCGATCACGAGCCGCGCGTGCGGCGTCACGATCAGGCGCTCCGGCCCGATCAGGCCGTGCGCGACGTCGCGCGCGTTCTCGTGCAGGAGCGCGACCGCGGGCACCAGCTGGCGAACGAGGCACAGCGCCGCGTTGATGTCGAGCTGCAGGTGCCGCTCGGCCGCGACGCGCAGAATCTCGGACAGCCGCGTCCCCTCGACGTGGTCCGACACGATCGCGAGACCGCCCGGATAGCGATCGACGCGGCGGACGCGCGCGTAGTACGCGTGACGGAAGTTGGCGAGGCGCGCCGTGCGTTCGCGCAGCGCGAACTCGAACGACGCAACCGACAGGAGCGTGGGCCGCAGGCGGAGGATCTGAAGCAGGTCGCCGGCCGTGTTGTCGACCGCGACGACGCGATCCCCCAGACCATCGGAGAACAGCGGCGCTTCCGGACGCTCGGAGGTCACGGAGACAGTGCTCATGGCATCCTTGGGAGCGCGGACAGCTCGAGGCCCGCTGTCCCCGGGCCCTCCGTTGCTCCAGGGTGACCGCGATGCCGCCGCCTTCACGCGCGCGCGAGTGCAACCGACAGACCAGCCGTACGACGAAACCCGTAATGCGCTGCAACCGCGCGTCATCGCCATGATTTGCGCGGCGTCGTCCCCCCTGCGCGTATCGGGGTGCGTTACAACCTTGGGGGGTCGATCCCGTTTCCGTGATCGGGCCTTGGAGTATGCTGTCCTGCCATTTTGTGCAGGGCGATCCGGGGAGGAACAGGATGAGATTCACGTTCACGTCACGACAGCAGGTCTGGGTCGCCGCAGCGGCGGTCGGCGCCGCGGCCGCGCTCGTGCCGTTGACGGCGCAGCAAGGCGCGCGGCAGACGAAATCCGCCGCGCCGCCGGCCGTCGTGTCGCAGCCGGCGCCGGATCGAAACGACTACGACGCGATCTACCGGATCAAGGACGAAGGGTTCCAGCGCTCGAAGGTCATGGAGATCGAGAGCTGGCTCACCGACGTGTACGGACCGCGGCTGACCAACTCGCCGAACTACAAGCGCGCCGGCGACTGGGCCGTCAAACAGATGGCCGACTGGGGGCTCGCGAACGCGAAGAAAGAAACGTGGGGTCCGTTCGGCCGCGGCTGGTCGAACGACAAGTTCTACGCGCAGGCGCTCGCGCCGACGCCGTTTCCCATCATCGGCTATCCGATGGCGTGGTCGCCCGGCACCAACGGTCTCGTCTCGGGTGACGCCGTCGTCGCCGACATCCAGACGGAAGACGACTTCGCGAAATTCATCGATATCACGCCGCATTTCACCGCCGATGCGCACCGCTACACGGACGACGAACTGACCGACATGGAAAAAGAGACCGGCCAGCTCCCACGGCGCGGCGGCGCGTTCGGCACGCCCGCGCGTCAGGGCGGACCCGGACGTCAGGGGGGACCAGGGCAGCCCGGCGGCCGCGGCGCCGTGCAGGCGTTCCAGGCGAAGCGCACGCAGTTCTTCCAGGACGAAGGCGCGCTCGCGCTCGTCAGCGCGGGACGGGGCGACGACGGGACGGTGTTCGTGCAGGGGGCGCCGGGCGCCGGCCGCGACGTCGGCGCGGATCCGGGGCTGCCGCAGGTCGCGTTCGCATCGGAGCACTACGGGCGTCTCTATCGCGCGATGGACAAGGGACAGGCGGTGCGGATCGAGATGGACGTGAAGAACACGTTCTACGACGACGACCCGAACACGTTCAACATCACGGCGGAGATTCCGGGGACCGACAAGGCGGACGAGATCGTCATGCTCGGCGCGCACTTCGATTCATGGCAGGCGGGGACCGGCGCGACCGACAACGCGGCGGGATCGGCCGTGATGATGGAGGCGATGCGGATCCTCAAGCAGACGGGCGTCAAGCTCCGGCGCACCGTTCGAATCGGGCTGTGGGGCGGCGAAGAACAGGGGCTGCTCGGATCCCGCGCGTATGTGAAGGACCATTTCGCGGATCCGACGGTGATGCAGCTCAAGCCGGAACACGCCAAGCTCGCGGGCTACTTCAACGTGGACAACGGCACCGGCGCGATCCGCGGCGTGTACCTCCAGGGGAACGAAGCGGTGGCGCCGATCTTCGAAGAGTGGATGAAGCCGTTCCACAACGTCGGCATGCACGCGCTGACGATCCGCGACACCGGCGGAACCGATCACCTGTCGTACGACGCGGTCGGGCTCCCCGGTTTCCAGTTCATCCAGGATCCGGTGGACTACGGGTCGCGCACGCACCACTCGAACATGGATGTTTACGAGCGCATCCAGGAAGCCGACATGCGCCAGAACGCCGTCATCGTCGCGACGTTCGTCTACAACACGGCGAACCGCGACGAGAAGCTGCCCCGCAAGCCGCTGCCGCCGGCACGGCCCGCCCCCGCCCGCGGTACGGGCGTCCCTAGTCCCTAGTCTCTCGTCCCGGGTCCCTCGTCGCGGGTCCCTCGTCCCGGGTTCCTCGTCCCGGGTTCCTCGTCTCGGGTCGCTGGTCCAGATGTCTGACGCAGGACAAGGGACAAGAGACTCCGGACGAGGGACTCGGGACGAGGGACAAGGGACTAGGGACTATCGCGCAGTCTCTCGCAACGCTTCGAACAGGATCTGGATCGCCGGGCCGAGCGCATCGGTCGGGATGAACTCGGCGTCGCCGTGCATCGAGAGGATGCTGGCGGCGGGCACGATGCCCGGGAAGAAGCCGTAGCTCTTCACCCCTTTGGGCCGGAAGCCGTTCGCATCGGTCCCGTAGGGCACCACCATGGGCGTGACGATCGCGTCCGGGTGGTGCCGCTTCACCGCCGACTCCAGCGCGCGATAGAACGGCGTGTCGTCCGGCGTCACGACCGGATCGTCGGACTCGTAGGTCACGTCGATCCTGATCGACGGATCGTCGACGCGCCGCGTCACTTCGGCGACCCACTGTTGCGCCGTCATGCCCGGCAGCACGCGGCAGTCGAGCAGCGCCTCGGCGACCGACGGGATGACGTTCACTTTCGGCGGCTCGCCGACGCCGGAGCGCAGGCTCGTTATCGACATCGTTGACGTCTGGATCGCGTTGTTGAATTTGTTGTCGGCGAGCGCTCCCACGCGCGTCTTCATCGTTTCGACGACGCGGAAGCGGGCGGCCGGAATCGGATCGTTCAGCAGACGGCCGAGCGCGCGGATCAGGTGATCGTTGGGGTTCTGCGGGATCGGCTGCGAGCCGTGTCCCGCCACGCCTTCCGCGCGCAGGCGCAGCCACAGGATCTTCTTCTCCGCGACCGAGATGCCGAACACGAGTTTGCCGGGGGTGAACAGGTCGCGGCTGCCGAAGCCCCCTTCGTCGAGGACGTATTCCGGATCCAGCTCGTCGAAGTGCTGCTCGCGCATCCACTTCGCGCCGAGCGTGCCGCCGACTTCTTCGTCGGGGACGAACAGCAGCAGCACGTCGCGCGCGAGCGGCACGTTGAGCCGCTTGAGCATGATGAACGAGTAGAGCTGCGCGACGCCGATGCCCTTCATGTCCATCGTGCCGCGCCCCCACATCCTGCCGTCGGCAATCTCCGCGCCGAACGGGTCGCGCGACCAGCGGCTCGGATCGGTGGGGACGACGTCCATGTGGTTCTCGAGGAGGATCGCCTTGCCGGAACCGGTGCCTTTCAGCCGCGCGAGCAGGATGACGCGCCCCGCTCCCGACTCGAATCGCTTGACGCCGATTCCCTCGCGCTGCAGCACGCCCGCGAGGAAATCCGCCGCCTTCGTCACGTCGCCGGGCGGGTTCGACGTGTTGATCCGGACGTAACCCTGAAGCGTCTTCACCGCCTCCGCCTGCACCGCCGTCCAGTCGGGCTGCCCGCCCGGCGCCTGGACGGCCACCGCCGCCGCAAGAACGATCACGGTTGCGTAACTCACAGGGCCTCCATTGATGGCCAAGGGCTAAATGCCAAATGCCAAATGCCCAAAGCAAGACGCTCTTGGCATTCTGCATCTGGCATTCGGCATTGACAGCGGTCGTCACCGCGCGTGCTTCGTCGCGAGCCTTGCCGCAAACCCGGCGCGCTCCCGTGCCTCCACTTCGACATCCATGTCATCGACCGGCCAGGGGAGACGCCACGTCCAGTTCGAGTCGCCGATGGTCGCAGGCGTGTTGATCCGATCGCGCCAGCCGAAGAGATCCTGAATCGGCACGATGACGAAGTCGGCGCCCGCGGCGAACAGGACTTCGAGGAAGGCGTCGCGGACGCGGTCGCCGAACGGTTCGTCGCCGGAGCAGCCGCGCGTGCGGAGGATCGGGACGCGGGCGACGGCGTGACGGTCGTCGCCGGGCGCCGTGTCCCACCACTCCGCGAGCGTCTCGGTATCGTGCGTGCCGGTCGTCGCCACCGAGGTCGCCGGAAACGACGACGGATCGCGGAACGGCTGCCCGTCGGCGTGCCATTCGCGCTCCCACCGCAGGACGCGATAACCGGGCACCTGGAGCCGCGCGAGCGACTCGCGGACGAAGTCGGGGACGACCCCGAGATCTTCGGCGATGATGCGCGCGCTTGTGCTGGTGAAGAGGCGCAGCAGCCGCTCCCCTTGTGCGATCTGCGACGGCTCGTCGCCCGGCACGAACGCGGACCGGCCGTCGCGCTCCCGGACGTACGTCCGGTAAAAGCCCACGAGGTGATCGACGCGATAGCCGTCGTACAGCTCGGCGCTCCGGCGCGCGCGCGCCGCGAGCCACTCGTCGCCGCGCGCCGCGACCTCGATCCAGCGATACGCGGGAAATCCCCAGTCCTGCCCCGTCTCGGAGAACGCGTCGGGAGGGACGCCGACCGACGCGTCCATGCGGAAGTCCTGCTGGCGCGACCATACGTCCGCGCTGTCGCCGCTGACCATGAACGGGAAGTCGCCGAAGACGCCGACGTCCGCGGCGGCCCGTGCGTCGCGCCACTGCTCGTCGGCGACCCACTGGAGGTATGCATGGAAGAGGATTTCGTTCGCCAGCTCGCGGCGCGCATCGTCGAGCGCGGCCGGCTCGCGATCGCGAAGCGGTGCGGGCCACTCGAGCCAGTAGCGCGCGTCCTCGCGCGCGTGGAGCGCGCGGAACAGCGTGTACTCGTCGAGCCACCACCGCTCGCGTTCCATGAACGCGGCAAAGGCATCCGCGCGCGGGGACGACCGATCCCGCTCTTCGCACACGAATCGCTGGAACGCCGCGCGAAACACCCGGCGCTTGAGCGGCCGGACCGCGCCATACGCGATGCCGCTCGCCGCGCGCGCGTACTCGAGCGCGTCGCGCTCATCGGAACGAAGCATCGCTTCGCCTCCCAGCGCGGCGACGTCCGGCATCGACGCCGGCGCGATGAAGATCGGATCGATCGCCATCGCGCTCATCGCGGAGTACGGCGAGTTCTGCCCGTCCGACATCTCGTTGAGCGGCAGGAGCTGGACGAAGTCGAGACGCGCGTCCCGCATCCACCGCGCGAAGCTCGGGAGATCCGCGAGCTCGCCGATGCCCCAGCTCGCGCGCGACGGAATCGAGAAGAGCGGCACCAGCACGCCGGCGTGCCGGCCGCCCCTGAACTCACGCGGCATCCACACGCTCCAGCACGCGCGCGACGCCGCGGGCGAATTCGCGCGGCTCCGGCAAGAGGCTGACGATGACGAACGCGTCGTGGGGGAAGTCGAAGAAGAAGCCGGGGTGCACGACGATGCGGTCCTCGTCGAGGAGCGCGAGCACGAGCTGTTCCTCACTCGTGGTCGCGGGGACGCGAAGGACGGCGGACCATCCGCCGTCGCCGTGGAGGAGGTCGACGCTGTCTACATCGGACACCAGACGGCGCAGCGTGGCGTAGTTGAGACGGATGCGCTCGAGGATCGCCGATCGCACCGGCGCGCCGTCCGCGAGCAGGCGCGGCGCAGCCAGTTGAACCGGCGTCGAGACGGAGAGATACGTGTCGCAAATCCATTCGAGGCGTTCGAGGACGTCCCGGACGAGCGCCGCGGGACCGTCCACGGCGATCCAACCGAGTTTGATCTGGGGCAATCCAACGGTCTTCGACAGCCCGCCGAGGCGGAACACGAGACAGGCGGGATCCGTCAACGTCGCCGGATTGGGCCACGGATGCTCGAACGGATAGTCGCAGAACACTTCGTCGAGGATGAGCGCCGCGCCGCGGGACGCGCACCGCCCGCTCACTTCGCGCGCCTCGTCTTCGCGGATCGCGGACCCGGTGGGATTGTTGGGGCTGACGACGAGCGCGGCGCGGGTGGCGCTCGTCCACGCATCGTCCAGCTCCGCGGGATCCGTGCACCAGTGGCCGTGATAGGTCAGCCGGTACGTCCGCTGCCGGACACCGTCGAGGCGCGTCAGGTGATCGAACAAGGGATAGCTCGGCGCCGGCGTCAGCGCGTCCGACTGTCCGGGATCGCACAGCAGCTTGAACAGAAATGAATACGCCTCGCTGGTGCTGGCTGTGAGGACGACGCGCGCCGCGTCCACGGTGACGCGCCGTCGCGCGTAATCGCGCGCGACGGCCTCGCGCGTTTCACGCAGGCCGAAGGGCTCGGGACGGTGCACGAGCCCGGCCGGATCCGCGAGCGGCTCGAGCAACCCGGCGGGATAGCGAATGCCAACCTGCGTGGGGTTGCTCGTCGTCAAATCGAGGAGCGGGGCGCGGTCGGCGCGCGCCCGGGCGAGCGCGCGCGCGAACGCGTTCGGCCGGCGATCGCCGGGCACGCGCGACGAATACACATTCAATAGAGTAGTAGAATTTCGTCCTTATGAAGCCGGTGCGGGCCCTCGTTGCTCTCGTCCTCGTCCTTATCTTTATCTTCAGCTTTGCGAATGGCCCGGCTGCGCGCGCGCAGCAGGCCGCGGCCGCGCCCGCACCGGCGGCATCGCGGGTCGAGGTGCCGTACGCGCAATTCAACCTGCCGAATGGGCTGCACGTGATTCTGCACGAGGATCACACGGTGCCGCTGCTGACCGTCAACGTCTGGTATCACGTGGGCTCGTCGCGCGAAAAGCCGGGACGCACCGGCTTCGCGCATCTCTTCGAGCATTTGATGTTCATGGGATCCGGTCACGTCAAGTACGGCGTGTTCGATCGGCTGCTCGAATCGGCGGGCGGGACCAACAACGCGTCCACCGCGGCGGACCGGACGAATTATTACATCGACGTGCCGTCGAACGCGCTCGACCTCGCGCTCTATCTCGAATCCGATCGTATGGGGTACCTGCTCGACGCGATGTCGCCCCAGACGGTCAACGCGCAGCGCGACGTCGTGAAGAACGAACGTCGCGAGAATTACGAGAACGCGCCGTACGGGATGGCGTCGATCGAAATCGCGCAGATGCTCTACCCCGAAGGTCACCCGTATCGCTGGCCGACCATCGGCTACATGGAGGACCTGACCGCGGCCAGCTACGAGGACGTGCTCGAGTTCTTCAGGAAGTACTACCAGCCGGCCAACGCGAGCCTCGTGGTCGCGGGCGACATCAACACGGCGGAGGCGCGCGCGAAGGTCGAGAAGTGGTTCGCGGACGTGAAGCCCGGCCCCGGCCCGGTGCCGCCGATCGATTATCCGCATCCGATGCTCGGCGCCGTCACACGGAAGACGATTCAGGATCGCGTGCAGCTTCCACGTCTGTACCTCGATTGGATCACGCCGGCCCATTTCCAGCCCGGCGACGCGGAGCTGGACGTCGTCTCGTCGCTGCTCGCCGGCGGCAAGAACTCGCGTCTCTACAAGCGGCTCGTCTACGAGCTGCAGATCGCGCAGGACGTCGCCGCGTATCAGGCGTCGCAGGGCCTGAGCTCGCAATTCGAGATCGTCGTCACGGCGCGGCCGCCGAAGGAGGGGGAGACGGCGACGGCCGCCATCGATCGCATCCGCGGCATCGTCGACGAAGAGCTGCGGACGCTGCAGCAGACGGCGCCTGCGGCCCGCGAGTTCCAGCGAGCGATCAACCAGATCGAGTCGTCGTTCTACGACCGGATGGAGCGGATCGGCGGGTTCGGCGGCGTCGGCGATCAGATGAACGGGTACTACACCGAGACCGGAAACCCGGCGTACTTCAATTCCGACCTGGCGCGATACCGCGCGCTCGGCCCCGCCGACGTGACCGCTGCCGCCGCGAAGTTGCTGCCGCTCGATAAGCGAGTGGAGCTGGTCGTGGAACCTGCAAAAGAGTCCGCGAAGTGATGACCACGTGGCTTCGCGTTCCTCGTGTTGCGCCGCCGGCCCGTTTCGCAACGGTGATCGTCGTCCTCATTTGCAGCGCGGAATTGGGGGGACAGCAGCCCCGCGGTCCGGATCGCCTGCAGCCTCCGGCGCTCGGGCCGGCGCCGACGCTCACGGTGCCCGCGATCGACAAGCGCACCCTGTCGAACGGCCTGCCGATCTGGATCGTCCGCACGCACAAGGTGCCCCTCGCGCAGCTCGAGCTGGTGGTCCGCGCCGGCAGCGCCGCGGACCCGCTGCAGAAGTTCGGGCTCGCAAGCCTGACGGCGGACATGCTCGACGAAGGGGCCGGCTCGCGGTCCGCGCTCGAAATCGCCGACGCGATCGATTATCTCGGCGCGGAACTCAGCACGAACAGCACATCGGACGCGTCGTTCGTGGACCTGCACGTGCCGGTCGCGCGGCTCGCCGAGGCCCTGCCCGTCATGGCGGACGTCGTCCTCCGCCCCACGTTTGCGGAGAACGAGCTGAACCGGCTCCGCGAAGAGCGGCTCACCGCGCTCGTCCAGGCGGAAGACGATCCGGAGCAGCTCATCGAGTTCGCGTTCCCGCGAATCGTCTATGGCGCGAAGCATCGCTACGGAACCGGCGCCATCGGCACGGCGGCGTCGCTGAAAGGATTCACCGTGGATGACCTGCGCCGCTTCCATGAGGCGCAGT
>QHWR01000074.1:39759-66274 GCA_003223835.1 Acidobacteriota bacterium
TGCCCGCGCTCGAGGGCGCGTTCGGTTCGTGGAAGGCAGGCATGGGAGCGGCGGCCGGTGTCTCCGAGAAACCCCCGCAGTTGACGGCGCGACGCGTCTTCCTGATCGACAAGCCGGGAGCGGCGCAGTCGCAGATCCGGATCGGCTGGGTCGGCGTGCCGCGATCGACGCCGGATTATTTCGCGCTCCGTGTGCTGAACACGATCCTGGGCGGCGCGTTTACGTCACGCCTGAACATGAACCTGCGCGAGGCGCACGGCTATTCCTACGGCGCCGGCTCGTCGTTCGACATGCGGCGCGGCGCGGGGCCGTTCTACGCGGCGGCCGGCGTCCAGACCGACAAGACCGTCGAGGCGCTGAAGGAATTCTTCAACGAGCTGCGGCGGATTCACGACCCGATTCCAGACGAGGAGGTGCAGAAGGCCGAGAATTATCTGGCGCTGCTGCTGCCCCGCAACTTCGAATCGACGCGCGCGATAGCCTCGTCGATCTCGCAGATCTTCGTCTTCGATCTTCCGGCCGACTTCTATCAGACCTACAACGACCGCGTGCACGCGGTGTCGTCGGCGGACCTGAAGCGCGCNNNNCAGCCCGACAAGTTCGCGGTCGTCGTCATCGGCGACCTGAAGAAGATCGAGGCGGGCGTGCGCGCGCTGAACCTGGGAGCCGTGACCGTGGTCAAACCGGAAGACGTGATGAAGTAATCCGGGAATGTCATCTCTCTGGTTGAGCCTCAACCACGCGCGTTCGCGGTCAGCGCCCGGTCGATGATGTCGAACCCCTTCCTCATCTCTTCTTCCGTGACGCACAGCGGCGGGTTCGTGAAGAAGGTGTGCCAGCGCACGAACGTGTAGAGTCCCTCGTCGCGGAAAAACTTCGAGAGCCGCTTCATCGCATCGGACGTCCCGTTGAACGGCGCGAGCGGTTCCATCGATGTGCGATCCTTCACCAGTTCGACCAGGCCGAATAATCCGATCGATCGCGTCGCGCCGACGATCTCGTGCTTCGCTTCGAGCTGTGTCAGCAGCTCCTTCATGACGGCGCCCATGCGCCGCGCGTTGTCGATCAGCCGGTCCTCTTCGTACACGTCGAGCGTCGCGAGCGCGGCCGCGCACGCGAGCGGATGGCTGTTGTAGGTCAGCCCGCCGTAGAACACCTTGTCCTTGAAGTGATCCGCGATGTGCCGGCGCATGCCGACCGCGCCAAGCGGCACGTACGCGCTCGTCAACCCCTTGGCCATGCACATCAGATCCGGCACGACCTTCCAGTGGTTGACGGCGAACCATTCGCCGGTCCGGCCGAAGCCCGACATCACCTCGTCGCAGACCATCAGGATGCCGTGCTTCGTACAAAGCTCGCGCACGCCCTGCAGGAAACCGTCAGGAGGAATGAGGACGCCGTTGGTGCCGACGACGGGCTCGAGGACGAACGCCGCGATGGTCTGCGGTCCCTCGAGCTGGATCGTCTCGTCGAGGTACGCGAGCGCTTTCTCCGCGGTGTCCCAGCCGCGCTGGATCCCGTGGTACGGGTTGAGCACGTGGACGACGCCCGGCATGCCCGGTTCGGCGGCCCACCGGCGCGGATCGCCCGTCAGCATCATGCTGCCCGCGGTGCCGCCGTGATACGAGCGATAGAAGGACAGCACCTTGTGCCGGCCGGTGACCAGCCGCGCGATCTTGATCGCGTTCTCGTTCGCCTCGGCGCCGCCGTTGGTGAAGAAGAACACGTCGATGTCGCCAGGCGCGATCCCGGCGAGCCGCTTGCCGAGCCGCGCGCGCGGTTCGGTCGCCATGAACGGGTTCGCGTACGCGAGCGTCGCCGCCTGCTGCTGGATGGCGCGGACGACGCGCGCGTCGCCGTGGCCCACGTTGACGCACATCAACTGGCTGTTGAAGTCGAGGAACCGCTTGCCTTCCGGCGTCCAGAACCAGCAGCCCTTCGCGCCGGCGACGGGGATGGGATCGACGGCCGACTGCGCCGACCATTCGAACAGCGTGTGCGTCTTCGTGAGATCGACGATCTGTTCCCCGGTGAGCGCTGACGTCTGGAGTGTGGCCATGCGGCATCCTCGCGGATGGGATCATACCCTGCGGGGATCGTGAGGTGCTAACGGTGCTACAGGTGCTACAGGTGCTAAGGGTGCTGGTGCTAAGGGTGCGAAGGGTGCTAACGGTGCTGGTGCTAAGAGTGCGAAAGGTGCTAACGGTGGTAGTGCTAAGGGTGCGAAGATGCTAACCGTGCCGCCCTCCGTGGTGATGGCTATTTGCCAGCACCGTCAGCACCAGCACCCTTAGCACCTCCAGCACCCTTAGCACCATTGGCACGACGCCAGCATCGTCAGGTGCCCGGCGGCGTGAACCTGCCGTCGGCCGCGAGCCAGCCGCCGTCGGCGAACAGGATCGTGCCGGTGACGTAGCTCGCCGCGTCCGACGCGAGGAACACGGCGGGGCCGACCATTTCGTCGGCGCGTCCCCACCGGTTGAACACGGTCTTGGCGGCGTACGCGTTGTACCACGCGGCGTTCGCTTTGATCGGCGCGGTCAGGGGCGTGTCGATCACGCCGGGACCGATCGCGTTCACGCGGACGCCGGACGGCCCGAACTCGGCCGCGGCCGTCCTCACCATCTGAACGATCGCCGCCTTCGTCGCCGCGTACACCGCCTGGCCCGGCTCGACGGCCTGCGCCCGGATGGAGGAAAAGAGAATGATGCTGCCCGTCTTCTGCGCCGTCATGATCCGTCCGGCGGCGCGGAGCACGTTGAAGTTGCCGCGCATGTTGAGATCGAGCACGCGCGCGAACTCCTCATCCGTGTATTTCAGGATCGGCTTGCGCACGTTGATCGCCGGCGTGCAGATCACGACGTCGAGCGTGCCGCCGCGTTTCTGAACATCGGCGAATGACGCTTCGACCGCGGCGCTGTCGCGGATGTCGAGCGTCCCGGCCTCCGCCTTCCCGCCGTCCGCGTGCGCGCGCGACGCGACACCGCGCGCCGCGTCCGCGTTGATGTCGAGACAGGCCACGAAGGCGCCCTGCCGCGCACACCCGAGCGCGACCGCTTCGCCGATCCCGGACCCCGCGCCGATCACCGCCGCCGTCTTTCCTGTGAGATCGAACAGTCCTGCCATCCGTTCCTCATACATCGAAGGCGCCGAAGGATCTCGAAGAATCGAAGAACACAACCTACATGGTGTTCTTCGGTACCTTCGACGGTGCCTTCGGCGTCTTCGATCCTTGAATCTGGGCCAGCCCAGCCACCGTGAACGCGATCGACGCCGCCGCGAGGCCGCACATCGCCGGCGTGAACAGGCCGATCGGCTGTCCATCGTTCCACAGTTGCGCGACGACGACGGCGATCACGCCGCCCGCGATCGCCGCGAGCGCGTCGAGCGGGCGCGGCCGCCGCAGATACAGCCCGGCGACAATGGGCACGAACAGGCTGACGGCGATCACCGTGTAGAAGACGCTGAGCGCGTCGATCACGGTTTTCGACAGGAACGCGACCACGATGGCGAGCGCGCCGCCCGCGACCGACGCGATCCGCGCGGCGAACAGGACCTGGCGGTCCGTCGCGCCCGGGTTCAGGAAGCGCTTGTAGAGATCCTGGGACAACGAGGTCGCGAGCATGAAGAGGACGGCGTCCGCCGCGCTGACCTCCGCCGAGAAAACCGCCGCGAGGCCGAGCGCGCCCACCCAGAACGGCACGTCGTGCATGAAGATCATCGGCAGCGCCAGCTCGCGGTTCTCCAGTCCCGGATGGAGCACCTGCGCCGCCATCCCGAGCAGGGTGGGCATCAGCGCATAGATGAACAGCGCCGCCGCGTTCAGGCCCACGCCGATGCGGACGGCGCGGTCGTCGCGCGCGCCATACACTTTCTGAAGCAGTCCCGGCGAGACGACGAAATTCGGCGTCAGCATGGCGACGTAGATCCATCCCGACGCGCCGTGCCGCCACGGGTTCCACATCGCGGGATCCGGAATGGCGGCGTGCATCGAGCCGACGCCGCCCACGGCGGCGAGCACGATCGGCAGCGCGATCGCGAACCCGATCACTTTCACGGTGAGCTGGATCACGTTGACGAACGCCGACGACAGCAGGCCTCCCGCGCCGAAATACGCGGTGACGACGACGGCGCCGATCGCGCACCCTGCGATTTTTGGAAGGCCGATCACGACCTCGAGGATCCACGCGATGCCGATGAGCTGACCCGCCAGGATGGCGATCGTGCCGACCCAGAGCAGCGCCGCGATCGTCGCGCGCACGCGCCGGTCGTACCGCCATTCGAGGAAATCTCCGGCGGTCCGCAGGTCGTGCTCCGCCGCGACGCGCCGGATGCTCGGCCCGACCCACAGGGCGAGGATCGCCGATCCGATGCCGGCGGCCCCGACCCACCACCACGCGGCGAGGCCGTCGCGATAGCCGAGCCCCGTCGCGCCGATGGTGGACCCGCCGCCGATGTTCGCCGCGAGGAACGTCGCAAAGAGCAGGCCGGGACCGAGGCGCCGTCCCGCGACGAAGAAATCCCCCGAGCCGCGGACGCGCCGCGCGATCCACAGGCCGAACGCAATCTGCGCGGCCGAGTAGATCACGATGATCAGGAGATACAGCATCGGATGTCAGCGGGCGGCGGGGTGTCGATCGTAGTGCATGGGTGCGCGTTTGACAACGTGATGCCCTTCCGGTAAGAAACGCGCACGATGCCGATCGCCGCGACGAACCTGACGGACCGCGTGCTCGCGACGATCGATGCGGCGGCCGCCGAGATCGTCGCCTTCACGTCGGAGCTGATTCGCATTCCGACGATCAACCCGCCGGGCGAGCGGTATCCCGAGTGCGCCGAGGCGATCGGCCGCCGTCTGAAGGCATGCGGATTCGACGTCGCCTACCACCCGGCCGAAGGCAGACCGGAACACACCGCCTCGCACCCGCGCGTGAACGTCGTCGGCGTCCGGCGCGGCCGATCCGATCGCCCGCTCGTTCACCTCAACGGCCACTTCGACGTGGTGCCCGCCGGCGAGGGATGGACGATCGATCCGTTTGCGGGCATCGTGAAGGACGGACGGATCTACGGCCGCGGGGCGTGCGACATGAAAGCGGGGCTCGCGTGCGCCGTCTACGCCGCGGAAGCGATCCGCAGGGCCGGCATCGAGCTGAATGGATCGATCGAAGTCAGCGGAACGGTCGACGAAGAGAGCGGCGGCTTCGCGGGCGTCGCCTGGCTCGCCGAGCGCGGACACATCAACGCGTCGCGGACGGACTTCGTCATCATTCCGGAACCGCTGTACGTCGATCGCATCTGCATCGGTCACCGCGGCGTCTACTGGTTCGAGGTGACGACGCGCGGACGAATCGCGCACGGAAGCATGCCGTTCCACGGGGTGAACGCCGTCGAACACATGGCGATCCTGATCGACCGCATGCGGCGCGACCTGGCGCCGGCGCTCGCGCGACGGACGACCGCGATGCCGGTCGTCCCGGCGGGCGCGCGGCACGCAACGCTGAACATCAACGGCATCGCGGGGGGGCAGCCGGTCGGCGGGATTCAGACGCCGTGCGTCGCCGACGTGTGCCGTGCCGTGTTCGACCGGCGGTTTCTGCTCGAGGAGGAATTCGACGCGGCGCGCGCGGAAATCGTGCAGCTCCTCGATCGCCTCGCCGCGAGCGAGCGCGACTTCCGCTACGAACTGAAGGACCTGATGGTCGTGCACCCGGTCCGCACGCCGCTCGACTCGCCGCTCATCGCGGTGCTCGATCGCAGCCTGAAGAAGGTGCTCGGCCGGAGCGGCGGCCTCGTCGCCAGTCCCGGCACGTACGACCACAAGCACGTGACGCGAATCGGCGGCGTCACGCACTGCGTCGCGTACGGACCGGGCGTCCTCGACCTCGCGCACCAGCCCGACGAGTGGTGCGCGGTGGATGACGTGATCAACGCGACAAAGGTGATCGCGCTGGCGTTGCTGGAATTGGCTGGTGCTTCCACCTGAAGGTGGAAGCCACAAGATTCATCGTGGAAGCTACAAGATTCATCGTGGAAGCCACAAGATTCATGGTGGAAGCGACAAGATTCATATAAGAGTTCGTGGCTTCCGCCTTCAGGCGGAAGGTGACGACTGGAGACCCACATGACCAACCGATGGCGGACGGCGACTGTGATGGCGGTGGCGATCGCGGCGCTGCTGCCGCGCGCGGCGCACGCGCAGGCGACCGGCGCGATTGCGGGCCTGATCGCGGATGAATCGGGCGCGGTGCTGCCCGGCGTGACGGTCGAGGTGACGAGCACCGCGACCGGCGTGACGCGCACCGCGGTCACCGGCCCGGACGGCTACTACAGCGTGCCGCACCTCCAGCCCGGCACGTACGACGTGAAAGGATCGCTCACCGGATTCAAACCGGTGGTCCGACCCGCGGCGGTCGTCACGGTCGGCGACACAACGCGGGTGGACATGAAGTTCGCGGTCGGCGCGTTTGCCGAGGCGGTGACCGTCAAAGAGGAAACGCCGCTCGTCGAGACCGCGCACGCGACGCTCGGGATCACGATCGATCAGGAGAAGGTCGTCGAGCTGCCGCTGAACGGCCGCAACTTCGCGCAGCTCGGCACCCTGATTCCCGGCGTCATCGCGCCGCCGTCCGGCCTCGGCGGCCAGACCGGCGACGCGACGCCCGGCGGCTTCGGCGCCGTCACCGCCGGGTTCAACGTGAACGGCATGCGGAACCAGTCGAACAGCTTCCTGCTCGACGGCACGACCATCTACGACACGTTCAACACCGGCTTCGTGATGCGGCCCCCGCCCGACGCGATTCAGGAATTCAAGATCCAGACGCACTCGTACGCCGCGGAATTCGGCCGCAACGCCGGCGCCGTCGTGAACGTCGTCACGAAGTCGGGCAGCAACCAGCCGCACGGCGCCGCATGGGAGTTCAATCGGGACGACGCGCTGCAGGCGCGCAACTTCTTCGCGTCGCCGACGCAGGCGAAGCCGGTGTTGAAACAGAACCAGTTCGGCGCGAGCTTCGGCGGACCGTTCGAGAAGAACAAGCTGTTCTTCTTCGGCTACTACGAGGGCTACCGCAACAAGCAGGGCAGCACGTCGAACACGGTGGTGCTCTCGGAGGCGCAGCGCGGCGGCGACTTCAGCGGCGGCGCGGCCATCCGCGATCCGCAGACCGGACAGCCGTTTTCGGGAAACGTCATCCCCCCGCCGCGGCTCGATCCCGCTGCGGTGAAGCTGATCGGCGACTTCGTGCCGCACGCGAACAGCGGCGCGAACCGCTACGTCGTGTCGCCGACGACGACCGACAACCGCGATTCGCTCGGCGTGCGGATGGACTATCAGTTCTCCGCGAGCAATTCGCTGCTGGGACGCTACCTGCGGACGACGACCGATCGCATCACGCCGCCGATTACGACGCCGTCGGCGCAGGAAGCGAAGGCGACGCTGCAGGACTTCATGACATCGGACACGCAGTTGTTCGGCAACAACAAGATCAACGTCGTCCGGTTCTCGTCCAACCGGATCTTCGCGAACCCCGCCGTCACGAGCGGGATCAAGAACTCGGACTACGGCATCAACGTGCCGAACACGAACCCGCTCGCGCAGGGGCTCGCGTCGATCGCGGTCACCGGCTTCTTCACCCTGGGCGATCCGCAGCAGCCGTTCGTGCAGCGGGTGAACCAGGTGTACGAGGTCTCGGACGATTTCACGTGGACGAACGGCCGCCACCAGATGAAGTTCGGCGTCGACCTGCAGCACGAACACATGGTCATCGTCGGGCGGCTTCACCGGCAGCGCCGCGGCGGATTTTCTCCTCGGCCTTCCCCTGCAGTTCCGCCGTACGACGAAGAACCAGGCGCAGGACGGGACGACGACGACCTACGCGGCGTTCGCGCAGGACGAGTTCCGCCCGTGGACGCGCCTCACGCTCAACTACGGCGTGCGCTACGAGGTGACGCCGCCGTTCGTCGACAAGAACGACGCGCTCAACGCGTTCCATCCAGGGGTGCAGTCGGTCCGGTTCCCGACCGCGCCGGTCGGCCTCGTCTATCCCGGCGATCCCGGCGTGCCGCGCGGCACCTACGCGACCGACACGAACAACTTCGCGCCGCGGCTCGGCGCCGTGTGGGACGTCAACGGCGACGGGCGCACGACCGTGCGCGCCGCGTGGGGCGTCTTCTACGACACGCTGGCCGGGCAGGGGGACTTCTTCCAGAACGGCGTCCTCGCGCCGCCGTTCACGCCGCTCCTGCAGATCGACGCCCCCGCGCCGATGACGTTGAGCAATCCGCTGAGCGGCGCGACAGGCGGCGCCGCCGACTTCCCGCCCGGACTAATCGTGATCGGCTGGGCTGAAGATTTCCAGACGCCGTACGCCTACCACTACAACGCGACGCTGCAGCGCCAGCTCGCGACGAACGTCGCGGCTGAAATCGGCTACGTCGGATCGCTCGGGCGACACCTGCCGATCTTCATGGAGGTCAATCCCGGCCTCGACGTCTCAGGCCAGACGGCTCCGGGTGCGCGGCTCTTCCCGGCGTACTCGCTCGTGCGGCCGACGTTCTCGGTCGCGGAATCGCGGTACGATTCGCTGCAGGGGAGCCTGCGGATGCGCGCCGCGCACGGCATCAACTTCCTCGCGTCGTACACGCTCGGCAAGTCGATGGACCATGTGTCCGGTCTGAACATCGGCGGCGACGCGCGGCCGGCGCTCCCGGTCACGATCGGCGACGAGGCCTCGATCGATCAGTCGCTCGCGTACGAGCGGGGGCCGTCGCTCTTCGACGCGCGCCACCGGTTCGTCGTCAGCTTCGGCGCGGCGCTGCCGACGCCCACGACGATGGGCGGCGTTCTCGAGCACGTCGTGGGCGGCTGGCAGGTGAACGGCATCGTCCAGGCGCAGGCGGGATTTCCGTTCACCGTCACCGATCCGCTGACGGACATCCGCTACATGACCAACCGGCCGAACATGACCTGCGACCCGAACGCGAACGCGCCGCACACGACGGACCAGTGGTTCGACACGTCGTGCTTCGTCCGGCGTCCGGTCGCGTCGACGGGGACCGGCCCGGGCAGCGAGCCGCGCAACCGCGTACGCGGCCCCGGGTTCGCGCAGACGGATCTGTCGCTGTTCAAGAATGTCGACGTCAGGGCGGGCCATCGAATCCAGTTGCGCGTGGAAGCCTTCAACCTGTTCAATCAGGTGAGGTTCAACGCGCCGGGGAACTCGATCGGCACGGTGAATTTCGGACGGATTACTGTTCTAGGGTTCTAGGGTTCTAAGGTTCTTGGAGCGCGCCATGCGAAAGAGTCCAATGCTTCCGTTGACAGCGGCCGTCTGTGCGTTCGGCGTGGCGGTCGCGGCGCAGGCGCCGGGGCGCGGCCAGGCGACGCCGGCGGATCCGAAGGCGTCGACGTACGCGAAGCCGGCGGCGGACAACGACACCTTGACCGCCGTCGAAGGGATCAAGGTCGGACACTTCACGCTCGCGGAGCGTCCGACGGGCTGCACCGCGATCCTCGCGAAGGAGGGCACGACGGGCGGCGTCGATCAGCGCGGCGGCGCGCCGGGCACGCGCGAGACCGACTTGCTGAACCCGGTCAACAACGTGCAGATCGTCAACGCGATCGCGCTGTCGGGCGGGAGCGCGTTCGGGCTCGACGCGGCGACGGGCGTGATGCGCTGGCTCGACGAACACCACATCGGCTACCCGGTCGGCGCGGCCGGCGTCGTCCCGATCGTGCCGGCCGCGATCCTTTTCGATCTCGGGTTCGGCGGCAAACCGAACATCCGGCCGACCGCCGAGTGCGGCTATCGCGCGGCGGACGCCGCCTCGGAGGCGCCGGTCGAGGAAGGCAACGTCGGCGCGGGAGCGGGCGCGACGGTCGGCAAGTCCGGTGGACAACCGATGAAAGCGGGCATCGGATCGGCGGCGATCAAGCTGCCGAACGGACTCGTCGTCGCCGCGATTGTCGCGGTCAACGCGGTCGGCGACATCATCGATCCGCTGACCGGACAGGTCGTCGCGGGCACGCGCACGGAAGATGGGCAGCACCTCGCCGACGCGCGCAGGCTGCTGCGCGCCGGCGCGCCGCGCCAGTCCACCGGCCGTCCCGGCGAGAACACCACCATCGGCGTCGTGGCCACGAACGCGCGGCTGACGAAAGTGCAGGCGAGCAAGATCGCGCAGATGGCGGCCGACGGGTACGCGCGCGCGATCTCGCCGGTGCACACGCCGGGCGACGGCGACACGATCTTCTCGCTCGCAACCGGGACGTGGGACGGACAGGTGAATTACGGCACCATCGGCGCGCTCGCCGCCGAGGCGATGGCGGACGCGATCGTGCGCGCGGCGGTGAAGGCGACGAGCTCGAACGGGCTGCCGTCGGCGCGCGATCTCGGCACGGTTCCGGCCCGGTTCAGGCAGTGAGCTCTCGCGGCGTCGATCGGCGTGCGTTCCTGCGGCTCGCCGGAACGGCAGGCGGCGCGTGGCTGACTCGAGTCGATCTTCCGCCTGAAGGCGGAAGCCACAAGTATCCAATACCAGAATCGTGGCTTCCGCCTTCAGGCGGAGGATCGAATCAGGCGCCGGCGATCGTGACAGCTCCCGGCGCGCGTCCCGCCACTCCATTCGGCGTCGCCGCCGGAGATGCGGGGCGGGGGCAGGCGCTGATCTGGAGCCGCACGGACCGTCCCGCGCGAATGTTCGTCGAGTACGCGACGACGGATCGGTTCACGTCGGACGTGCGGCGCGTCCGCGGGCCCGCGGCGCTCGAATCGTCGGACTTCACCGCGCGCACCGTTCTCGAAGGCGTGCCGCCGGGCCAGCGCATCTTCTATCGCGTCCTCTTCCAGGATCTCTCGGATCTCACCACGTGGAGCGAGCCGGCGATCGGCTCGTTCGCCACTCCGTCGGCTGCGCCGCGCGACATCACGCTGGCGTGGTCCGCCGACACCGTCGGCCAGGGCTGGGGCCGCAATCCCGAGTGGGGCGGCCTTCGCCTGTACGAGACGATGCTGCACGCCGAGCCCGACGTGTTCATCAACCTCGGCGACACGATTTACGCCGACCAGCCGGTCGTCCCTGAAGTCACACTCGACGACGGGACGATCTGGAGGAACGTCGTCACGGAAGCCAAGTCGAAGGTGGCGCAGACGCTCGACGAGTACCGTGGGTGCTATCAGTACAACTTGATGGACGAGCACATGCGGCGGTTTCTCGCGCGGACGTCGCAGGTGGTCATGTGGGACGACCACGAAGTGCTCGACAACTGGTATTGGGAGCGGCGCAAGGACGGCGACGCGCGATACAGCGTGAAATCCGTGGCGCTGCTCGCGGCCCGCGCGCGGCAGGCGTTCTTCGAGTACAACCCGGTGCCGCTCGACGGCGGCGATCCGGAACGAATCTACCGCTACGTGCCGCTGGGGCCGCTCGTGGACGTGTTCGCGCTCGACATGCGGAGCTATCGCGGCGCGAACAGCGACAACCGGCAGCCGACGCTCGACGAACGCGCCGCGCTGATGGGCGCGGCGGAGATCCGATGGTTGAAGAGAGCGCTGACGGAGAGTCGCGCGGCGTGGAAGGTCGTCGCCGCCGATCTGCCTATCGGGCTCGTCGTCGGCGACGGGCCCGGGCGTTACGAAGCGGTCGCCAACGGCGACCCGGGCGCGCCGCTCGGCCGTGAGCTGGAGATCGCGGATCTGCTGCGGCATCTCAAACGGCAGCGCGTGAAGAACGTCGTCTGGATTACGGCCGACGTCCATTACTGCGCGGCCCACCGCTACGATCCCGCGAAGGCGAAGTTCACCGAGTTCGATCCGTTCTGGGAATTCGTCGCCGGCCCGTTGAACGCAGGGACATTCGGTCCCGGGCAGCTCGATCCGACGTTCGGACCCGAGGTGAAGTTCGTCGGGATCCCTCCGGGCATGAAAGGCAATCGTCCGCCGAGCGATGGATTCCAGTTCTTCGGCACGATGCGCGCGGACGCACGGCATCGTACGCTGACCGTCAAGCTGCACGACCTCACGGGACGCGCGCTCTACACTGCGGAGTTGCCGCCGGAGTAAGGCCAGCCCGGCGGAACCCACCACAGAGCACACGGAGTTCTCAGAGCAGGAAACCTATAATCCTCTGTGGACTCTGTGACCTCTGTGGTGGGACCCTCCGGCCGCTGGATTCGCGCGGCGTCGTTCCTGCCTTTCGCCGCGCTCGCGGCGGTCTACGGACCGGCGGCCGGCCACGGATTCATCGCCGACGACTTCCGATGGATCCTCGAGAGCCGAACGTCGGGTCTGCGCGATGCCGCCGCGCTCTTTTCGAAGTCGATCGGGTTTTACCGCCCCGTCGTTTCGCTGACGTTCGCCGCCGATGCGGCGTTGTTCGGCACGCAGCCGCTCGGATACGGGCTCACGAACCTCGCGCTGGCGGCGTTGTCGGCGTCGCTGCTGTACCTCCTTCTCCGCGCTCTTTCGCTGCCCACAGGGGCCGCGCTCTTCGGATCGGCACTCTGGCTGTTCAACCCGCACGGGATGAACACCGCGATCCTCTGGACGAGCGGCCGCACGGCGTTGTTGTTGACGGCCTTCGCGCTGGGCGCCGCGCTGGCCATGGTGCGCGGACGGCCGGTGTGGTTTCTGGTGTGCCTCGCCGGGGCGCTGCTGTCGAAGGAGGAGGCGGTGACGCTGCCGGTCATCCTGCTCGTGTGGCGGCTGGCGCTTCGCGGACGACGCGTCGCTCCCGTATCTTCGCTGTTCGTCTGGATCGGCGGATCGCTGGCGGTGATCGCCGCGTATGCGATTCTTCGATCGCTTTCCGGCGCGATGACGCCGTCGACCGCGCCGTACTACTACGCGTTCACGTCGGACCCGCGGCTGATCGCGCGCAACGTCTTCGAATACCTGGACCGCGCGGCGACGCTGCCCGCGGGCGTCACGGCGCTCGCGCTCCTCCTCATGAGGCCCGCCTCGCGCACGCCGCTGATCTCGACGCCGATCCTGATCTGCGGGCTCGCGTGGCTCGCGGGCGGCTACGCCATCACCGTCTTCTTACCGATCCGGTCGAGCCTGTACGCATGCTACCCGTCGATTGGCGCGTGCCTCATCGCCGCCGACGTGTGCGCGCGCCGCTGGACGGCCGCCGACGATCGATCCCGGGCGCGCGCCGCAGCCGCCGGCATCGTCGTTACGATCGTGCTCGCGGCGCTCGTCTACGTCCGCAGCCGCGATTTCGTCGCCAACGCTGAATTCTCGACGTCGACGCTGCGGGATCTCGTTGACCTGACGAAGGACGTCCCGTCGGAGTCGACGGTGGTCATCGAGGACGACCGGGGACGCCGGCCGAACCTCGAGTCCGCGTTCGGCGCCAGCCTCGGTGATGCCTACCTGCTCGCCGCCGGGCGGCGCCTGCAATTCTGGATCGACCCGCCAAGTCACGACGCGTCCGCGGCGGGACTGACGCCGCCGTGCGAGGCCTGCGTACGCCTGCGGCTCGCGGTCGCGGGCGGCCATCTCATACGTCATTGATGTCGCGAGCGAGCGACGGCGTCGCGCTCAGCGGATCTCGGCGGTGAGCGTTACGACCGCACGCACCGTCAGCTCGCCTGGCGCGATCGGGGTACGCGGCGCCTCCGCGGCCCTCGACATCGACATCATCGGCATGGGTCTTTCTTCGTCCGCCGTGGCATGCTCGTCGATCTGCATGATGCGGACGATCCGTGTGCCGCCCCCCTGCGCGACCGCATCCGCCTTCGCGCGCGCGTCGCCGACGGCGCGTCGAAGAGCGTCCGCATTCGCCGCGTCCAGGGCGCGCAGCCCGAACTGCGGTCCCTCGATCGCGACGTTCCCCGCCGTCTCGATCGCGTCGAGGATCTCGCCCAGCCGCGGCAGATCGTCGACGCGGACCTTCCACGCCTGGCTCGTCAGGTACCCGCGGAACACTGCCTGACCCTTGACGTAGTCGTACTCCCGGTCGAGCGAGTACGCCGTCGTCCTGATCGCGTCAGCCGGGATCCGAAGGTCGCGCAGCTTCTGCATGAGGGCGGTCGCGGTCGCCGCGGCGCGCTGCTGCGCGGCGGCGGGCTTCGGCGCGCGGGCGTCAACGCGCAGGCCGAGCGTCGCCGTGTCGGGCGGCAGATGGACGATGCCGATGCCGGTGGTCGTGACTTTGGAGCGATCGGCGTTCGAGTCGGCGGCGAGCGCTGGGGGGCGCACGCAGCCGGCGACCGCGATCCCGGCGGCAAGGAGAACGACGACCGCTCGTGTCGAATTCATGGTGTTCCTCCGTAGCGATCAGCGCGTGCGATTCACGACGACTTCGACGCGGCGGTTCTTCGCCCGCCCGTCCAGATCGTCCGAGCCGTCCGGCTTCGTGTTGGGCGCGATCGGCTTCGCCTTGCCCCAGCCTCTCGTCCGCACGCGTGACGGCTGCAGATTGCCGTGCGCGATCAGCCAGGTCGCGACCGCGGTGGCGCGCCGCTCCGACAGGCTCTGGTTGTAAGCGTCGGCGCCTTTGCCATCGGTGTGTCCCTCGACGTCGATCGTGGCGTCCGGATAGCTCTTGATGACCGTGACGAGTTCGGTGAGCGATGCGTCGGCCGCGGGCTTCACCTCCGCTTTGTCGAAGTCGAACAGGACGTCGGCGGCAAGGCGAACGGTGATCCGCTCCGGCGTGACGTCCGCCTTGAGATCGGCGAGCGCCTTTTCGAGGCCGATCGTCCGTCCGGCGGCGCTCGTGCCCGACTCGCCCGCGCCGGTCGTGCCCTGGATGTCGATGTCGGTCGGAAAGAAGAACGGTACCAACAGCAGCACGTGTTTGACCGCGTCGGGAGGAGGGGTGAACCCCAGGTTCAGGAACGTCTGACCGCCCGGCTGAATCGTCGACAGAAAGAAGTTGCCGCCCTCGTTGGTGTTCGTGACCGGCTGCGCGCTCCAGTTCCCATCGGTGTCCTTGAGCAGCCAGTACTGCAGGCGCGTTTCAGGATCGAGCAGCGACACGTCGGAGTACTTGATCGCCATGGGATCGACGTAACCGGTTGCCGCGCGCGTGACCTTGACCCGGACTCTCAATTGCGCGTTCGCGCGGTTGCTCGAGACCACCTGCCCGAGCAGCGCGCCGTGCGGCATTCCCTCGCCCGCGGGGGGGCTGCTCGCGACCGCGTCGAGATCGACGTCGTCGAAGGGGGGCAGCTTCGGCACCTGGATGCTGACCTTGGTCCCCGCCGCCAGCCGGCCGAAGATCGCGTACACCGTCCGCGTCTCGCGCGCGGGAACGACCGGGAACCAGACGCCCCCCTCGTTCCAGTTGCTGATCGGACCGGCGAGATAGTGGCCGTTCTGATCCTTCAGCGGGAAGTGCTTCGTCCCCCCCTTCGTATCGACGAGCACGAACTTCGACATCTGGATCGAGTCCGACGCATGCGCGTCTGTTGCGCCGGTGTTCCGCAGAACGATCGCAACGATCGAAATCGTCCCCTCCTGGTGGACCAGGAGGAGGCGTGCGGTGACGCCCGGCAGGTCGGTCTCCTGATCCTGCGCGCTTTGCGCCCAGGCCGGCGCGACCATGAGCAGGCCTGCCAGAACCGTCATCCACAACCGGCGTCGTCTCGTCATGGTGATCTCCGTCACTGTTTCGGCTCTTTCAGATGAAGCTCGAGGTGATGGTTCATGCTCCACCCGCAACGTGCGCCTGCGACGGCGGCCAAGCGAGGTGCCGTGTCCATGCCTCTTTGACACGCGCGGCGTGGCGCTGTTGCGGCGCCAGGGAGCGTATCGCTCCTCCGTCGCCGTAGCGCAGGTCCTTAGTCGTCGCCCGGCGCTCACCTCACATCGAACCGGTACACGGTTCTCTGGAAGACGACCGTGACACGCGGTCCGAGCGCGGCGAAGGGAGCGAGGGCCGGATGAGCGCGCAGGATGGCGTCGCGATCGGTGGCGGTCGTGACGTCGACGACCGGCAGCAGCGCGAGCGGATCGAACGCCGTGTCCACCCACATGCCCGCCTCGAGCCGGAATCGCCTGCCGCCGAACGGCACCGAGCGCCTGCTTGCCGGCCGGCTCGCGTGTCGTCGCCTCTCCGAACGGAGGCGTCGACGGCGCGACCGCCGGCGGCGCCGGTGACGCTGACGGTTGGGGCGCCGTCTGCGCCCGCGGCGCCGCATCCGGCTTTACATCGACGGCGCGCGACCGCAAGACCAGCACCGACGCCACCGTCGCGATCGCGATCGTCGCCGCGACGCCGAGCCACGTCATCGGTTGCCGCCAGCGTCGGGGCGACACATCCGAGACACCGTGGGCCTGCGTCACGGATCCGCGCGCCAGCATCGCGACCGTTCGCCGGCAGTCGGCGCATCCGGCCAGGTGCGCAATGATGTAGCGGCGCTCGTCGTCGTCGAGGCGGTCTTCGACGAACGCGGCGAGCACGTTCTGATCGTGCGGATCCGGATCAACGACGAGCGCTTTGCCCAACCGTTCGCCTCATTCCCATTAGACAAACCCGGCGCGTCACCGTTCCACCGACAGCCGGCAGGCGGCTCGAAGGTCGAGGTCCACGCGCGCGAGGTCCAACGATTCCACGAGCGCCTGCGCGGGAAGTCCCAGCTCGCGCCGCGCGCGCGCGTCCACGGCGTCGCGCAGCTCTTCGCGAATGCGCTTCAGCCTTCGGCTCAGCACCGCCTTCGACGCGCGCAACACCGGCCCGATCTCATCGAGCGTAAGCCCGTCGTCATAATAGAGCAGGAGCAACAACCGCTCCTCGGGGGACCTTTCGGCAATCGCCGCGGCGAACAGCGCCGTCACGCGGCCGCTCCGCTCTCGATCCGATATTTCCTGTTCGAGGTCGTGCGGATCGGATGGCTCGCGCGCGGGCTCGAGCGCGTCGCCGCCGTGACGCGCGCGGCGGGCACGCGCGGCGTTGAGCGCCGCGTGCGAAACGACCGCGCCGAGCCACGAGCGCAGCGTGCTGCGCCCCTCGAAGCGGGCGATCTTGCGACGTTCCCACAGGTCCGCGATGACTTCGTCGGCCACGTCGGTGCACGCCGGCTCCGGCAGGACGCGCCTGGCGAAATCGCGGATGAACGCGCGAAACCGCGTCACACACTCCGCCCACGCCGCCTCGTCTCCCGCGGCGCATGCGGCCGCGAGGTACAGATCGTCCAGGCTGAGGCGCGACGCGTAGTCGCTCGGAGGCACGTCGGGTGCCGCACGCACGGCGACGTCGATTACGCCGCGGGAGAACTCGTCGATCCCCAGCGCAAACCGCGCGTGCACGTGCGCCGCGACAACCGCCCGCACACGTTCCGCCTCCGCAGCGTCGACGTCGAGGAGAGCCATGGCCTGGCCGGTGGAGGAACCCGCGCCAGTGTATCCGCCGCCGCGACCCCCGGCAACCGCGGCGTCTTGAAAACGCCGCATCTCTCCTCTAGAGTGGCCCCTTGACCCCCATGCACGTCTGCGGTCGCGGTGCTTTGGCGGCCGCGCTCCTGCTCGCGGCGGGAGCGCCCGCCCGGGTGGCCGGCCGGCAGCCGCCTCGCGACTGCGCCACGCCGCCGTTGACCCGCGAGCGGGTGCAGGCATGTCTTGCGGACGCGGCGGATCTCACCGCCCACCGCGACAGCGCGGCGGTATTGCGGCTCCTCGAGCCGATGCTCGGTGCGGCCTCGATCAACGGCGATCTGCTTCCCGAAGCGCACTACCACGTCGCGATGGCGTACTTCCGGCTGACGAAATACCCCCTGGCCATCGACCATTTCGAACGCGCGCTCGACGGAGAGCGCGCGGCGCACGATCGGCGGGCCGAGGCGAGGACGCTCCGGCAGTTCGCGCAGCTTCGCAAGAGCCAGGGCGCGTACGCCGACGGACTCGCGCTCTGCGATCAGGCGCTCGCCATCGATGGCGCGCTCGGCGACGTCCGCGAAACGGCGCTGACGCGCGTCGTCGTCGGCGCGATCCGCGATTCGATGGGAGATCATCCTCGCGCGCTCGCGAGCTTCAGGCAGGCGATGCCGGTCCTTGGTGACGAGCAGAGTCCCGAGGGAGCCAACCTGCTCAACGAGATCGCGATCACCGAGAAGAACCTGGGGAATTACGATGAGGCGCTCCGGTTCTATCACCGCTGCCTCGACACGCTCGTCAAGATCAAGAACACCGCGGGCCAGGTCTTTCCGCTCCTGAACCTCGGCGTGCTCTACGCGACGGTCGGCGAGGAGGAGCGCGGTCTGGCTTACACGCTCGAGGCGCTGGACCTCGCGCGACGGATCGGCGATCGACGCGCCGAGAACATCCTGCTGCTGAACTCCGCCGACACGTACGCGCTGCTCGGTCAGACTCAACGCGCGCTCGATGCGCTGCAGCAGGCGCTGACGCTGGCGCGCGAGCTGGGCGGCCGGTCGGAGGAAGGCGAGACGCTCAAGACGCTCGGCGACCTGAACGTCTCGATGGGACGCCTGTCCGCCGCGCGGCGGTTCTATGACGAGGCGCTGCGGGTGCAGCGCGAGATCGGAGAGCCGCGGACCCAGGCGTCCACGCTCGTGGCGCTCGCGGATCTCGCCGTACGCGAACGACACGCAGACGACGCGCTCGGCTTCGCACGCGAGGCGTCGTCGCTCGCCACGGCGAGCGGCCGCCCGGAGCTCGAGTGGACCGCGCACCGCGCCGTCGCCGATGCGGAGGCCGCCGGCGGCCGGCCCGCCGACGCGATCGACGAGCTGCGCGCCGCCGCGCGCATCATCAACGATCTGCGCGCCAACGTCACGACCGATACGAGCAAGATTGCCTTCGTCGATCGGCGCCAGGCGGTCTTCGAAAAGCTCGCGACGCTGCTCGTCGCGTCGGGCCGCGCGGACGAAGGCCTCGAAGCCGCCGAGGCAGGACGCGCGCGCGCCTTCGCCGATTTGCTCGCGCAGCGGCAAATCGCTGGAAAGCCCGGCGACCGCACCGCGCTCGAGGCGGTCCGGCAGGCGCAGCAGGATCTCCGAGCATCGTCCACACGTGACGCGAAGGCCGCCCGCGATGCGTCGGGCGAATCGATCGCCGTCAAGCGCGGAGAAACGCTGGACGCGCATCTGGGGGCGCTGCGCGAGGAGAATCGCGAGCTCGCCAGTCTGCTCACGGCCGAAAGTCCCGCCGCGACTCAAATCGCGGCGACGGCGACGCGTCTCGACGCGACGATCGTCGAGTATCTCGTCACCGATCGCGAGCTGCTGGCGTGGGTCATCGATCCCGCCGGCGCGATCCATGCCGCACGCACTCCTGCGACGCGCGCGCGGCTCGAGTCGTTGACGAAAACGCTGAGGACGACGATGGATGCGGCGGGCGAGACCGGATTCGCGCACCCGGAAGCGGTCCGCCGGCCGTTGCGCGACCTGCAGCGGCTGCTGATCGCGCCGATCGTCCGCTGGCTGCCGCGATCGCCCGGCGCTTCGCTCGTCCTGATTCCGCAGGGCCCGCTCGCGCTGGTCCCGTTCGCGGCGCTCGAGGACGAAGCCGGACGGCCGCTGATCCAGCGATACACGCTCGCCATCGCACCCGCGGCGTCGGTCTACCAGCACACACATGACAAGCTGCGAGCGGCTGCGGGAACGGCACGGCGGGTCCTCATCGTCGCGGACCCGGCGCCGCCCGCCGCCGTCAGCCGGCTGCCGTGGGCACGCGAAGAAGGCAAACTGATCGCCTCGCGCTTCGCGGACACGCCCGTGAGGCTGCTGGTGGGCGGCGATGCGACCGAGGCCGCCGTCAAACGCGAGGCCGGCCAGTATTCGCTGCTGCACTTCGCGACGCACGGTCTCGTCGCGCCCGATCGTCCGCTCGCGTCATCGCTCCTGCTGGCGTCCGGCGCGGGCGAGGACGGCTACCTGCGCGTGGACGAGATCTTCAACATGGATCTGCACGCGGAGCTCGTGGTGCTCAGCGGATGCTCGACGGGGCTCGGACGGCTGACCGGCGACGGCATCATCGGGCTGACGCGCGCGTTCCTCTACGCCGGCACGCCGACCGTCGTCGTCAGCCAGTGGGACGTCAGCGATCGCGCGACCGCGTACCTGATGGAGCGGTTCTACGGCGCGCTGGCGCGCGGCCGCCCGAAAGCCGCCGCCCTTCGCGCCGCCGAGCTCGACACCCGCCGCCGGTATCCCCATCCCGCGCTCTGGGCGGCGTTCGCGCTGGTCGGCGAGCCGCGCTAGCCGCCTGTCGGCGCGCAACGGAAGCGCGCGCCCTGTGTCAAAGCACCGATGACGGCCGGGACTCGTCTCCTCCGCTTCGTCTCGAGGCACTTCGCCGCGTTCGCGCTGGCAACGTCTCTGCTGGCGATTCCGATCGCGGTGGTCGTCGCGCTGATCGTCAACGCCTGCTGCATCGATTTTTTCCGCAGCGCCGGCTACCGCGCGGTCGTGTCAACCGCGGGACGGGCCGGGCGATGGATTCTCGTGGTGTCTGCCATCGTCCTGGTCGGCGACATGACCGCGATGTCGGTTTACACGATTCGCCACGGGCAAAAGCGCGGGCAAAAGAAGGATGACGAGGGCCGGACGGTCACCGAGGACCGCGCGCCGAACTGGAGTCTCGGCACGCGGCTGCCGATGGGGCGGACGAAGCAGAAGTTGCTCGTGAGCAGGCGCGAAGGGATCAGGATGAAGTCCCTCGTTGACGGCACCGCCACGACCGCGGAGCGGCTGGTCGCACTCGGCATCGGGGCGGCGTTCACGAGCTTCTTCCTGGTTTTCGTGGGCGTCTCGCTGATCCTGCTCGAGCAAAGCCCGATTGGTCTCCTGTTCCTCACGATTCCGAGCGTCTTTTTCTTCCGGTTCGTGAAGAACGCCTCGAGGGACTACCGCAGAGCACGGGCGCGTGGCCACAGATGAACACACCCACAGATGATCTATTGCGTCGCGCCGTGCTGCTCGAGCAGGCGTACGATCTCCTTTTGCTGCGCCTTCGACTCTGGCGAGCCGCTGCCACCCCGGCCGGTGTTCCGGGTAGCGAGCTGCATCGGCGTCGAGCCGTTCTTGTTCCTGCGTCGCACATCGGCGCCACCATCGAGAAGTGCACTCACGGCGGCGGCGCAACGAGTCCGGACAGCGCGGTGTAGAGGCGTCACGCCGCTCCGGTCGGCGGCGTTCGGATCGGCACCGGCTTCGATGAGACTGGCGACGATCGCCGCCTGCGCGGAGGGATTCCACGTGCACGAGCCCGGCGTGCCGTCGACCGCGTAGTGAAGCGGCTCCGCGCCGCGACGATTCCTCGCGCGAACATCACCACCCATGGCTATCAGCTTTCGCACGATCTCCAGCCGGTAGGCAGCGGCGGCGATGTGGAGTGCCGTGTCGCCCTCATATATGTAGTGCCCGATCTCTTTGAGGTGGTACTCCTTTGCCGCCTGACGGGTCGCGCCGTCCTCGGCGTGCGCGCTCACCAACACCGGCGACGCGGCAAGCAACCGCAGAGCGGCAGCCGCGTCACCGACGGCGATCGCCCGTACCAACGCCATGAGCCCCGAATCGCCGGCAGCCGCCACGGATTGATTCCTCCGCAGGTTTATCTAGCCACAGATGGACACAGATGAACACAGATAAGAATCTGTGTGTATCTGTGTCTGTCTGTGGCTGATCTGTCTGTGGCTGATCTATCTGTGTTTATCTGCGGCATCAGGCGGCGCCCCGGAACTTTCGCGCTCCCGCGGCAAACACCACGCCTGCGGCCAGCAGCGGCAGCGCGCGGGTGACGTCGGAGAGCACCGCGCGCGTGTACGCGCTCGACTTCATCACGTGGCCGCGGTACGGGCCCTGCGTCCGCCCGTCGCGCTGCGGACGCTCGAGGCTTCCTTCCCGCGGCTGCACGCGTTCGTTGGTGCGCATCTGGTCGAACAGCGTGCGCTCCATATACAGGTCCGTGAGCCGCGGCGCCAGCGCCGCGAGCAGCACCTGGGCGCGCCCCGCGCCGCCGACGATGATGTCGCGCACCGGCCGCTCGGCGCAGCGCAGGATCGCATCGGCCACGACTTCGGGCGCGTAGACCGGCGGCGGCAGCGCCGGCGCGCCTTCCTCCATGTAATTCCGCGCGTGCTCCACGTACGGTGTGTTGATCGCCGAGGGTTTCACGAGGGTGATGCTGATTGGCACGCGGTCGTGCTCGAGCTCCATGCGAAGCGCATCCGTATAGCCGGCGACCGCATGCTTCGACGCCGAGTAGATCCCCTGCATGGGAATCGCGCGATCGGAAACCTCGCTGCCGATGTTGATAATCGCGCCGCCGCGGTGCTCCAGCAGCCGCACCGCCGTCCGACAGCCGTTCACGACGCCCCAGAAGTTGGTCTCGAACAGCCGCTTCTTGTCTTCCATCGGGATCTGCGTCAGGCGTCCGTAGATCGAGACGCCCGCGTTGTTGACCCACGTGTCGAGCCCGCCGAACTCGCGCAGCGCGGTTTCGCCGATGCGATCGACCGCCGCCGCGTCGGCGACGTCGGCCACACAGTACGTCGCGCGTCCGCCTCCGGCGCGGATGGCCTCGACGGCGCTGCGCAGGTCTTCTTCGTTGCGCGAGCTCATCACCACGCGCGCGCCGCGCTCGGCCGCCACCCTCGCCGTCGCCAGGCCGATGCCGCTCGAGGCGCCGGTGATCGCGATCACCTGATCGCGAAGCCGCTTCAGCTTCGGTCCACTGTTCTTCCGTGCCATACACGCTCCTTGAAATGCCCGAGCCCTGCGGTGAGATTGAGATGAGCATTGCAATGCGTGGGCCGGGAAATGGCGGCTGACAGTTCTGCTGAAGCCCTGCGCTACGAACCGGACTACTTGGTCAATACCAATACATCACGCGGCTTGAACTGATGTGTGTACAGCGGACCGTCGGGGCTCGCCGCAAACGACACCGCCGTGCCGTCCTCGACGTTGCGCCAGGGGCCGGCCGGCAACCCCCGCCGAGAGAATGAACGTCACGCGCTGCGGCGCATCGTCATGATTGATGGCGATGAGGACGAACCGGCCCGCTGCGTCCAGCACGCGCGCCTCGACGAGTCCCGGGGCGCCGTCGACGCGGACGTCCGGTGTGACGCCGGCGTCCTGCACGAGCGTTTGCAGCAACGTCCCCGCATGGCGCATCTTCACAGGGTCCTGTTCGAACGCCGCGGCGGGAAAGCTTCCGATCAGGACGGCTCGGCCCGAACCGAACCTCGCATCCGTGATTGCCGCGTCGCCGCCCTCGAACGTGGCGAGGACGCGGACGTCGGCGCGCGTGCGCTCGAGATGCTCCGCGAACGTGGCGCCGGGAATCGTCAGGCGTTCGAGCGCCGCGAGCGGACGCGGAAGATCGGCGCCACCCGTCATCGTGACGATGTCACCGGAGCGCAGCTCCCGCTCGCGCGCGCCGAAGACCTGGTCAAGGCCGCCGCCCGGAATGCGCGCGTTCGCGAACCCGCGTTCGTCGTTCCACCCGGGGCGCGCTTCGCTGATCAGCACGCCGCCATTCTGAACGTACGTCCTCAGCGCAGACACGAGAGGTCCGGGCAGCATCGCGCGCCGTGCCCCCGCCGTACCAGACGCCGACGGGCACGAACGGCGCCGGCCGGTAAGGCTGCAGCAGCAGCGCCGCGATCACGAGCGAAGGAAGCGAAGGCCGACGAAGCTGCACGCGAAGACCGAAGGGGATATTATTCGAGTCCCCGGGAGGTCAGCATGCGAATTCGCACCTATACGCTCGCAACGGCCGTCGCGATTGCCGCGGCGGTCGGACTGCAGGCGCAGTCGGCATCCTCGTCCTCGACCGCCTCCCGTTATCTGCTTCCGCCAAGGGTGATCGTCGACATCCTCGATGCGGCGCCGACGCCGGCGGTCGTCGTCGGGCCGCAGCGCGAGGCGATCGCGCTGCTGGAACGGAAGAGCATGCCGTCGGTCGCGGACCTGGCGCAGCCGATCCATCGGATCGCCGGCGCGCGGATCAACCCGAAAACGAACGGCCGGCAGCAGCGCGGGGGCGCCGTCACCGCGATCACGATCAAGTCGATCGCGGACGGCTCGGAGCGCAAAGTCGCCGTGCCGACGAATCCGAACATCGGCGACGTGAGCTTCTCGCGCGATGGGAAGCAGCTCGCGTTCACCAACACGAAAGAGAGCGGCATCGAGCTGTGGGTGGCGGATACCGCGACCGGCCAGGCGAAGCTCGTGAGCGGTACCGATCGCCTGAACGCGGCCGCCGGCGACCCGTGCGACTGGCTGACCGACGGCACCGCGCTCGTCTGTCAGTTCGTGCCGGCCGGCCGCGGACCGGCGCCCGCCGAGTCGACCGTACCGTCCGGCCCGAACATTCAGGAAACCAGCGGCACCGCCGCGCCGGCCGCGACGTACGAGGATCTGATCAAGACGAAGCACGACGAGGATCTCTTCGAGTACTACTTCACGAGCCAGTTGATGGCGGTCGACGTCGCATCGGCGCGCAAGACGCCGATCGGCAAGCCGGACATCCTCGAGAACGTCGCCGTCTCCCCCAACGATCAGTACCTGCTCGTGTCGCGCATCAAGCGGCCGTTCTCGCACCTCGTGCCGATGAACGGCTTTCCGAAAGACGTCGAGATCTGGAGCCGCGCAGGCCAGGTCGTCACGAAGATCGCCGACGTGCCGTCGAGTGAAGGCGTGCCGTTGACGGGCGTCCAGACCGGCCCGCGCGCGTATCGATGGCGTCCCGATCGGCCGGCGACGATCCTGTGGGCCGAAGCGCTCGACGGCGGCAACCTCCGGAACGCCGCGCCGTTCCGCGACCGGATCGTCGCGCTCGAGGCGCCGTTCACGGCGCAGCCGTCGGAAGTCGCGAAGACCGAATGGCGGTACGGCGCGCTGCTCTATACCGAGAAGGGCATCGGGCTGCTGAGCGAGACCGACCGCGCGACGCGCCATGTGCGCACGTGGATCCTCGAGCCCGGCGCGGCGCCGCGGCCACTCTTCGACCGCCGTCAACAGGACGCCTACAAGGATCCCGGATCGCCGCTGGCCAAGTACGGCGGGGCGGGCGGCCGCGGCGGCGCGGTGGCTCCCGGCGGCGGGGGCGGCGGCCCGATCCTGCAGGTCGGCGATGCCATCTACCTCTCGGGCCAGGGGGCCACGCCCGACGGCGACCGGCCGTTCCTCGATCGGCTCGATCTGAAAACGCTCAACACCGAACGGGTGTTCCGCGCGGACGAGAAGACGTTCGAGATGGTGATCACGCCGATCGATCCGCAGGCGAAGAGGATCCTCACCCGCTTCGAGACGCAGAAAGATCCGCCGAATTACTTCGTGCGCGATCTCGCCGCGGGGACCAGACGCGCGATCACGACGTTCAAGGATCCGGCGCCGCAACTGACGGGCGTCGAGAAGCAGTTCGTCACTTACAAGAGGAAAGATGGCGTCGATCTGAACGGGACCTTGTACCTGCCGCCCGGGTACAAGAAAGGCGACCGGCTTCCCGTCATCATGTGGGCCTATCCGCGCGAGTTCGGCGACGCCGACGCCGCGAGCCAGGTGACCGGCTCTCCCTATCGCTTCACCACGTACGGCGGCCCCTCGCATCTGTTCTTCCTGACGCAGGGCTACGCGGTCCTCGACAACCCGACGATGCCGATCATCGGGGCGGGAGAGACGGCCAACGACACGTACGTCGATCAGCTCGTCGCCAGCGCGCAGGCCGCCGTGGACAAACTCGTGGACATGGGCGTCGCCGACCGCGATCGCATCGGCGTCGGCGGCCACAGCTACGGCGCGTTCATGACGGCGAACCTGCTGGCGCACACGCGCCTGTTCCGCGCGGGCATCGCTCGAAGCGGCGCGTACAACCGGACGCTCACGCCGTTCGGCTTCCAGGCCGAGCGCCGCACGTTCTGGGAAGTGCCGGAGATCTACGGCAGGATGTCGCCGTTCTTCTACGCCGACAAGATCAAGGATCCGATCCTGTTGACGCACGGCGAAGCGGACGACAACTCCGGGACCTTTCCGATCCAGTCGGAGCGCTTCTACATGGCGCTGAAGGGGCACGGCGCGACCGTCCGCTACGTGACGCTGCCCGACGAAGCGCACGGCTACGCGGGACGCGAGTCCGTCCTCCACACCCTCGCCGAGATGATCAACTGGATGGATAAATACGTGAAGAACGCGAAGCCGCGGACGACCACGACGGAAGCGGCTTCGCGGTAACGATCACAGGATCACCCTCTATGTCATTGCGACGACTCTTCCTCGCCTTCGCACTCCTCTGCCTCGCGCCTTCTGCGTTCGCGCAGGCGGACCAGCCGCAAACGGACAAACCGCAGGCGCCCGAGAAGACGCCGAGCATCGCCGACAAAACGAAGGGGATGCAGAAAATCGACGGCTTCGTGCCGCTCTACTGGCAGCCGTCCGCGGGCAAGCTGTTCATGGAAATCGCGCGGTGGAACGAGGAGATTCTGTACCTCGCGTCGCTGCCCGCGGGGCTTGGATCGAATCCGGTCGGGCTCGACCGCAATCAATACGGCGAGACCAGCATCGTCTACTTCGACCGCGTCGGGCCGAAGGTGCTGATGATGCAGCCGAACT
>QHWR01000074.1:66342-81606 GCA_003223835.1 Acidobacteriota bacterium
AAGGTCGAAGAGGAAGACGGCGACCGCGTTCTCGTCGACGCGACCGCGTTCTTCATGCGCGACGCGCACGGGGTCATCGATCGGCTGCGCACCGCGCGTCAGGGCACCTACCGGCTCGACGACAACAGGAGCGCGCTGTACCTGCCGCGCACGAAGGGCTTCCCGAAGAACACCGAGGTCGAGACGACGCTGACCTTCACGACCGATCAGGATCCGGGCCGCTACATCCGCCAGACGGCGCCGACCGCGACGGCGGTGACGCTCCGGGAACACCACTCGTTCGTGGAGCTGCCCGATCTGAATTACAAACCGCGCAAGCTCGATCCGCGCGCGCCGTCGTTCGGGATCGAGTTCTACGACTACGCGCGGCCGCTCACCGAGCCGATCGAGCGGCGCTGGATCGCACGGCACCGCCTCGAGAAGAAGGACCCGGGCGCCGCGGTCTCCGAACCGGTGAAGCCCATCATCTATTACGTCGACAACGGCGCGCCCGAGCCGGTCAGAGATGCGCTGATCGAAGGCGCGTCGTGGTGGAACCAGGCGTTCGAGGCGGCCGGATTCAGGAACGCGTTCCAGGTGAAGGTCCTGCCGGCCGACGCGGACCCGATGGACATCCGCTACAACATGATCAGCTGGGTGCACCGATCGACGCGCGGCTGGTCGTACGGCGGCGGCATCACCGACCCGCGCACGGGCGAGATCCTCAAGGGCAACGTCACGCTCGGATCGCTGCGCGATCGACAGGACTTCACGATCGCCTCCGGCTTGATTCCGCAATACGCCGGCGGCGCCGACGCCTGTCTCGCCGAGCTGTCGCCGGACCCGGAGTATCTTGCCGCGTTCGATCCGTCGAGCGACGCCGCCGCGATGGCGCTCGCGCGCATCCGCCAGCTCGCCGCGCACGAGACCGGACACACGCTCGGGTTCGCGCACAACTTCGCCGCGAGCAGCTACGGCCTCGGCAAATCCGTCATGGACTATCCCGCGCCGTGGGTGGAGATCAAAGACGGCGAGCTCGATCTGTCGCACGCGTATGCCGTCGGCATCGGCGACTTCGACACGTTCGCGGTGAAGTACGCGTACTCGCAGTTCCCGCCGGGAACGAACGAGGATCACGCGCTCGCGCAGATCGTCGAGGACGCCGTCACGCACGGCATGCTCTACATCACGGACAGCGACGCGCGTCCGCCGAACGCCGCGCATCCGCTCGCAAGTCTCTGGGACGATCCGGGCTCCGATCCGATCGCTCTGCTTCGGCACGAGATGGACGTGCGACGGATCGGGCTGTCGCACTTCGGGTTGCAGAGCATTCCGGTCGGCGCGCCGCTCTCCGAGCTGGAGCTGAAGCTGCTGCCGTTGTACCTTCACCACCGCTTTCAATTGCTCGCCGCCGTGAAATCTCTCGGGGGCGTGTACTTCACCTACGCCGTGCGGACGACGGAAGGACCGAACCCCGCGAGGGTCGCCGAACCCGTGCCGCCGGCGACGCAACGCGAGGCCCTCGACGCCGTGCTCGACACGATCGCCGTCGACGAGCTGAGGATCCCGGAGCGGATCCTCGCGCTGCTGCCGCCGACCGCGTTCGGCTACGGCGGAGGCACCGCCGAGCCGTTCGAGAAACGTACGGACCCGATGTTCGATCCGATTGGCGCCGCGACGATCGACGCGGACCTCGCGATCTCGGCGCTCCTGCAGCCGGAGCGCGCCGCGCGCACCGTCGAGCAGCACGGCCGCAACGCCGCCAGCCCCGGCTTCGGCGACGTCGTCAACGCGATCGTGCAGCGGACGTGGGGCGCGCCGCGCCCCGCCGACGGCTACGGCCAGGCGATCGCCGAAGCGGTGCAGAACCTGACGGTGACGCGGCTGATGGACCTCGCGTCGAACGCCGGCGCGTCGCCGCAAGTGCGCGCGTTCGCGTCCGCCGGCCTGCGGCGGATCAAGACGATGACCGCCGCCGCCACGAGCGCGCACGCGCTCGAAGCCCGCGACACGATCGCGCGGTTCCTGAACCGTCCCGCGGACACCTTCAAGAAGACCGATCCGCTCGCGACGCCGCCGGGAGAGCCGATCGGGTCGCGGGGAGGAAAATGACTCGTGTCAATGGTTTCCCTCGCCGACATCAACGCTGCCCGCGAGCGTATCAAGCCCATCGCGAAGCTGACGCCCCTCGTGGACGTCTCCGCCGCCGCGGGCCAGCCGCTCTGGCTGAAGCTCGAGAGCCTGCAGCCCGGCGGCGCGTTCAAGATCCGCGGTGCGTACAACATGGTCGCGCAGCTCTCCGCCGAGGAGCGCCGCCGCGGCGTCGTCACGTTCTCGTCCGGCAACCACGGCCAGGCGATGGCGCTCGCGGCGCGCGCGCTGGGCGCCCCCGCCGTCGTCGTCATGCCGACCACCGCGCCGAAAATCAAGACCGAGGGCTGCCGCAGCTTCGGCGCCGAGGTGATCTTCGCCGGGACGACGAGCGCGGACCGCCGGGCCCGCGCGGAAGCCGAGGCCGCCGCGCGCGGTTTGACGATGGTCCCCCCCTTCGATCACGAATGGATCATCGCCGGCCAGGGAACGGCCGGCCTGGAAATCCTGGAGCAGCTGCCGTCCGTGCGGACGGTGCTGGTGCCAATCGGCGGCGGCGGACTCGTCGCGGGTGTCGCCGCGGCGATCAAGCAGACGAATCCGTCGGTGGCCGTCATCGGCGTCGAACCCGTGGGGGCGGCGGCGATGAAGGCGTCGGTTGACGCCGGTCATGCGGTAACGCTGGCGAAAACAGAGAGCGTCGCGGACGGCCTCATGCCGGTACGTCCCGGCGACCTCACGTTCGCCCACGTGCAGCGATTCGTGGACCGCGTCGTCACCGTCGAGGACGAGGCGATCGTCGAGGCGGTCGTCTGGATGTTCGTGGAGGCGAAGATCGTCGCCGAGCCAAGTGGCGCCGCGACGGTCGCCGCCGCGCGCGCGATGACGTTCGAGGGACCGGTCGTCGCGATCGTGAGCGGCGGCAACGTGGATCCCGATCGGTTCGACAGCTTCATTCACAGAAGTCGTAGCGCACGTCTTTAGACCTGCTCGTCGCAGGCGGCGATGGATCACGAGCAGCCCTGACCGCCCCTGCTAAAGCTGCGGCGGTCCGCCGAAGCCTTGCGCGAAGGCGGAAGGGCTGCGCTACGACCGACGGTGTCGTTTGTCAGGACCCGGTATGCGCATTGAAACGTTCGAGATGGAACGGATGCAGTCGACGTGGGAGAACATCGTCGACTACGACATGAGCGAGAGCGGCGTCCGTCCGCTCACGCTCGGCGAGCTGACGGCGATGGGCTTCGACCTCGCGGCGTTTCTCGACGAGCCGCTCGGCTACAGCCAGTCGAACGGCACGATCGAGTTGCGCGAGCGCATCGCCGCGATCTATCCCGGCGCCGGCGTCGACGGCATCGAGGTGACCAACGGCACCTCCGAAGCGAATTACCTGATCGCCCTCTCGCAGATCCAGGCGGGCGACGCCGTCGCGATGCAGGTGCCCAACTACATGCAGATGCGGGGCGTCGCGCGCAGCCTCGGCGCGGAGGTGCGAACCTTTCGGCTGCGCACGGAAGCCGGATGGGAGCCTGATTGGGACGAGTTCGAGCGCGCCGTCACGGCCGGGACGCGGCTGCTGTATCTGTCCAATCCAAACAACCCGACAGGATCCGTTTTATCCGACGATGCGATGCGGAGGATTGCGTCGCGCTGCGAACGGACGGGGACGTGGCTGCTGTCGGACGAGGTGTATCTGGGCGCGGAAATCTCGGCGCCGCGCACCCGGAGTTTCTGGGGCCTGAGCGATCGCGTGATCGTCACCAGTGGATTGTCGAAGGCTTACGGGATTCCCGGCGTCCGCATCGGATGGATCGCGGGACCAGGGACGCTCGTCGGCGACTGCTGGGCCCAGCACGACTACCTGACGATTGGACCGAACAAGCTGTCCGATCGCGTCGCCCAGGTCGCGGTGGAACAGCAGAACCGCGAGCGCTGCTACACGCGCACGGGCGAGATCCTCCGTCACAACCTGCCCATCGCGCGGGAATGGGCCAGCGGGTTCGGCGGACGGCTGCGCTGGACGGAGCCGGCGGCCGGCGCGATCGGATTGATGAAGTATGACGCCGACGTCCCGAGCCTGACGATTGCCGAGCGCGTCCGCGTGAATCAGAGCACGCTCATCGTTCCGGGCAGTCACGTCGGGATCGAAGGGCATCTGCGCATCTGGCTCGGCGGCAAGGAACCATTCCTGCGCGAAGGCCTGCGCCGCATCGGTGAAGAATTGAAAGCGTTGTTCGATTGATCACGAGCAGGCTTGAAATGAAAGGCCTGCGCTACGACAACGATTTCGTAGCGCAGGCCTTCAGGCCTGCCCGTGATCGCTGAAGACCTACGTCTCGATCAACAACTTCCGGTACTGCCCCGGGCCGCAGCCGATGATCGCCGTGAACAGGCGCGTGAAATGACTCTGGTCCGCGAAGCCGGTCGCCGCCGCGATCTCCGCGAGCGGCCGGCCGCGATCCGCGAGCAGCCGGCAGGCGGCGCGGACGCGCATGCGCCGTGAATACTCGCCCACCGTCCGGCCGAAGCAGCGGCGGAACTCACGAGTCATGTAGACGGGATGCAGATCGAGCGCTCGCGCGACCTCCGCGATCGAGACGGGCGCGTCGATCCGCGCGTGCAGCATCTCGACGCACCGGTTCATCCAGCCGGGACGGCGAGTCTCGCGAGTCGCGCGCGTGCCCGCGGCGTCGCCGAGCAGTTCGCACAACGCGCTGTCGAGCAGCTCCGCCGAAACCAGCTCGCGGCGCGACCAGCCGTAGAGCCGCGCGAGCAGCAGCGCCGCGTCGTGTGACAGGAATCCCGGGGCCGCGTTCAGCGCGGCATCGAAGTGTCCGTCCCACCGGGCAGACCACTGACGCGGGACGTCCACCATGAAGAAGCGCGCGCCGCTCGCGCCGATTCGATCGACGTGGAACAGCCCCTCGGGATGGAACGCGGTCGAGAACGGCCTGTAGGCGAGCACGGTCGGCCCCGCCTGCTCGACGTAGCCGCCGTCGAGGAGCACGCAGAAGTACGACGCTTCGTGCCCGTGCGGCGGGAGGGCGCGTCCCTGTCGATGCAACACTTCGCTGAGCATCGCCCCGCCGCACTCCACGCGCCTCGTCGTGGCCCCGAGGTACTGACCCGCCGCAAGCTGTGTGGCCATCTAGTTGACTCTCTGCTCGGGTTCACGACCGCGCCGCTCCGTTGTCGCGGCTCGAGATCGCGCTCGAACGCTCGTTATTACCAGTACTGCTTCAGCGTGTACGGGACGCCGGCAGCGTCCGGAATGACCGGTTTCGAACAGGTTGCCTGCGTTCAAGACGCCGCCGCCGTGGCGATACATCCTTTGACGAGAATCACTGAATAAACGTCGCGAGGTATCGCCATGGATCAACTGCTCAAGGATATCCGCTTCGGGGCGCGGACCCTGCTGCGAAGTCCCGCGTTCGCGCTCGTCGCCATCGTCACCCTCGGGCTCGGCATCGGGGCGAACGCCGCGATCTTCAGCGTGATCGACGGCGTCCTGCTCAAACCGCTGCCGTACGCGAGCGGCGAGCGCCTGCTGCTGATTCGCCAGTCGGCGCCGCTCGCGCGGCGCCCCGACATCGGCGTCTCGATCAAAGAACTGTACGAATACCGCGCGCAAACGAAGGCCTTCGACGCCGTCGTCGAATACCACCAGATGAACTTCGACCTGCTCAAGCGCGGCGAGCCGGACCGCGTGGACACCGGCGTCGTCTCGCACAATTTCTTCGACGTCCTGGGCCTCAGGCCGATCCTCGGGCGGACGTTCGTCGCAGCCGATGACGCGCCCGGCGCCGACGCGGTGCTGATCCTCAGCCACTCGTACTGGCAGACGAAGTTCGGCGGCGATCCGACGATCATCGGCCAGATCTTCCAGATGAACGATCGTCCGCACACGGTGGTCGGCGTGCTGCCGGACGTGCCGCAGTATCCGCAGGAAAACGACGTCTACATGCCGGCCTCGGCGTGTCCGTTCCGCGCCGCCGCCGAGAAGCGCATCGTCGAGAACCCGCGCGCGTTCTCGATCCTGACGGCGTTCGGCCGGCTCCGCCCCGGCGTCTCGCGGCCCGCAGCGAGCGCAGATGTCGAGGCGATCTGCAGCCGGTTCACGCACGATCGACCGAGTGTGTACCGGCCGACCGCCGGCGTGACGTCGACCACGCTCGGACTTGGCGATGAGCTGACGCGCAACGCGCGGCCGCTGCTGCTGATCCTGCTCGGCACGACGGCGCTCGTGCTGCTGATCGCCTGCGCGAACGTCGCGAACCTGATGCTGGCGCGGCTGCTCCGCCGCGATCGCGAAATGGCGATCCGCAGCGCGCTCGGGGCCGGCCGCTGGCAACTCGCGCGGCAGCTCCTCGTCGAAAGCGTCCTGCTGTCGCTCGCCGCGGGCGTCTTCGGCCTGTTCTTCGCGGCTTCGACGCTCTCGATGCTGACGCGATTCGTCGCCCGCTTCACGACGCGCACGGGCCAAATCGCCGTCGATCCGGGCCTCCTCGCGTTCACGCTCGTCGTCTCGGTGGTGACCGGCCTCGTGTTCGGCACGCTGCCGGCGGTGATCTCGAGGGCCGATCTGGCGGGCGCCATGAAGCCGGGCACACGCGCCGGCGGGACGACGACGATGCGCCGGCGGCTTCAGAATGGATTGATCGTCGCGCAGGTCGCGGTGTCCGTTGTGCTGCTCGCAGGCGCCGGGCTGCTGCTCGCCAGCTTCTATCGCCTGCAGAAAGTCGATCCGGGATATCGCGCCGAGCGCGTTGTCGCCGCCGAAGCGTTTCCCAACTTCTCGAAATACACGACGTTCGAAAGCCAGCTTCGCTTCTATCAGCCCGTGCTCGAGCGCCTGCAGAGCGAGCCGGGCGTCGTATCGGCGGCGGTGACGAACGCGGTGCCATTGAGCACGAGCGCGCCGAACACGAATCCATTTCAGATCCAGGGACGTCCGGGCGACGACCCCGACAAGCGTCCGGCGGCCGACGTCCGCGTCGTCACGCCCGACTACTTTCAGACGCTTGGTATCCCGTTCGTCGGCGGGCGGCCGTTCCGCGGCGCGGACCGGGCGGACGCGCCGGCCGTCGCGATCGTCAACAAAGCGATGACGCGGTACTGGGACGGGCGCGATCCGATCGGCACGCGCGTGTCGTTCGACAACGGAGCCACGTGGGCGACCGTCGTCGGCGTCGTCGGAGACGTGCGGCAGTTCGGCCTCGAACGCGGGAGCGTGGCGCAGGTGTACGTGCCGCTCGCGCAATCGGGCGGGCTCAACGGCCGCTTCCTGGTGCGCACGCAGGCGGACCTCGCCGGCGCCGCGCGGCTGATTCGGGACGCCGTCCACGCCGTCGATCCGAACATGCCGGTCGAAAACGTTCGGACGCTCGACGAGCTGCGCGAGCGCTACCTTGCGACGCCGAAGCTCACGGCGATGCTGCTGACCGTCTTCGCGGCGCTCGCCGTTCTGGTGACGATGGCAGGACTCACCGGCGTGATTGGCACGTCGGTGTCGCAGCGCGTGCAGGAGTTCGGCGTCCGCATGGCGCTCGGCGCGACGCGCGAGCGCGTCCTCGGTCAAGTGCTCGGGCAAGGACTCACCCTGGTGGCCGCCGGCCTCGTCGCGGGCCTCGCCGGCTCGCTGCTCCTCACACGCGTGCTGTCAACGTACCTGTTCGACACGCAGCCGACCGACCCGGTGACGTTCGCCTCGGTCGTCGGCGCATTCGTGATAGCGGGAACCGCCGCGACGCTGGGTCCCGCGCTGAGGGCGACATCGGTGGACCCCATGTTGGCGCTGCGCGCGGAATGAAGGGACGAGGGACCAGGGACTGTTAACCCTCGCCATCAAGCCCCGTAATAAGAAGGTATGACAAAGCCCTCGGTTCGCAGCTATCTCGTCCCCGTCCTGACCTGCGCGATCCTGACGGCGCCGTGGACGACGGCTCAGGCCGGGCAGCGTCCGCAGTCCCCGGCGCGGGGGGGCGTGCCCGCATCGCCAGGTCGTGCGGCGGACGAGGGCGTGCGCGGGTCGGCGGTCGCGGACGACCGCGACGCGAACGAGACGCGCGAGCGCTTCAAGGAAACACTCGAGCGCTACCCGCCGTCGCTCGCGCGGGTCCTCAAGCTCGATCCGTCGCTGCTGACGAACCAAGATTACCTCGCGTCGTATCCCGGCGTCGCGACGTTCGTCGCGCAGCATCCCGAGGTCGCGCACAATCCCGGGTATTTCCTCGAGTGGGTCCGCAGCCAGGGCGATTGGGGCGCGCCGCAGACGCCGCGCGATCAACTCCTTAACTTCTGGAAGGACCTCCTCGCCGGCACGGCGCTCTTCGTCGGCCTGACGATGCTGGCGTGGTTCGTGAGCTGGCTGATTCGCATGTTCGTGGACCACCGCCGGTGGCTGCGCCTCTCCAAGATCCAGACGGAAGCGCATACGAAGCTCCTCGATCGCTTCACCGCCAACGAGGATCTGCTCAACTACATCCAGAGTCCCGCCGGCCGGCGCTTCCTCGAGTCGGCGCCAATCGTGACGGACGCGGCGCCGCGTGGAGTCGGCGCGCCGTACGGGCGTATGCTCTGGTCAATGCAGGCCGGCGTCGTCCTCGCCGTCACGGGCATCGGGCTCGAGATCATCTCCGCACGCTCGGGCGAAGAATTCGCGCCCCCGCTCGCCGGGTTTGGCGTGCTCGCGATGGCGCTCGGCGTGGGGTTCGTGCTCTCGGCGATCATCGCGTACATCCTCTCACGCCGGCTCGGGCTCATCGAGCCGCCGGCGCCGGCAACGGATTCTCGTGGCTGACGTGACATTTTCAGAGATCGAACGGCTTCGGTCGGATGCCGACGAAGCGGACGTCGCGCTCGCGATGGACGAAGACGCATTTCGTGCGTTCTACGATCGCACCGCCCCGGCGCTGTGGGCGTATCTGTCGCGCATCGCCGGCGACCGCCAGATCGCCGACGATCTGTTGCAGGAAACCTACTATCGCCTGCTGCGCGCGCGAGCCCCGTTCGAGAGCGAAGCACACCGCCGCAACTACCTCTATCGAATTGCCACGAACCTCGTGCGCGACACGCGGCGCCATCCCATGCCGCCGGTGACGCCGCTTGCCGACGACGACGCCAGCCATGCGACGGCGCGAGCGTCCAGGTCCACGGAAGACGCCGAGCGCCGCGCGGGGCTCCGGCAGGCGCTGGGACGCCTGAAACCCCGAGAACGCGCGCTGCTCTGGCTGGCGTACGCCCACGGCTCGTCGCACGAGGAGATCGCCGGCGTTCTGGGCGTGAAGACGGCCAGCATCAAGCTGCTGCTCTACCGCGCGCGCCAGCGTTTCATCGCGCTGCTCGCCGGCACGGTCACGGCCAGGGAGAAGCAATCGTGAGCGTGCCGACCTGCTCGCGCGAACGGGACGTGTGGGAAGCCATCTCGCACGGGCGATGGCCCAGCCTCGCGGACGACGATCTGCGCGCACACGTCGACGCGTGCGCCGTCTGCCGGGACGTTGTCGTGGTGGCGGCGCCGCTCGTCGCGGACCGCGCCGTCGCATCCGCGGAAGCGGACCCGCCGTCTTCCGCGATCGTCTGGTGGCGCGCGCAGGCGCGCGCGCGCCAGGAAGCCGCGCGTGCCGCCAGCCAGCCGATCACCATCGTTCACGCGCTCGCCATCGCGTGCGGCGCGGGCCTGCTCGCCGCGGGGGCCACGGTCTGGCTGCGCGGCTGGAGCGGATCGATCGGAACGTTCATGGCGGCGGTCAACGCGATCATCGTCGCCGTCTCCACGCTCGACACGCGCTGGACGATGCTGTTGATTGCGGTGGCCGCGTGGATGCTGCTCGCCCCGATCGCAGCATATCTGGCGCTCAGAGAGGACTGACCTGACCCGCAGGCGGGCGCCCCGTCAGGACAGCCCTGTTTGACCGGTTCGGCCAACTGGCGCATAATAACAGGCCAGATGGCTCAGACCGCGACCGCCCGGAGCGCTCGAACGCACAGCGTCAGGAGGGCCGGGAAACGCCCCGTCGCGAAGCCAAAAGGCGCGGAGTGGGAGCGGTTTCGCCGTTCGCTTGCAACGGGCATCGCCGCCACGAACGCCTATCTGATGTTGCTGGGGCTCGACGTCGTCGACTCGGGGCAACTCCTTCGATCCGTGGAGCGGGGGCTTCCCTACGCGGCGTTCGAACGCCTCGTCGCGAACACGTCACTTCCCAGCGATGACGCGCTCGTCCTGGTGAACATTCCACGCCGGACCCTGACACGACGAAAGCGCGAGGGGCGTTTTCGCGAGGACGAATCGGACCGTCTGCTGCGCGCCTCCCGCATCGTCGCGCGCGCGCTCGGCCTGTTCGAGGGGGATCGCGATGCGGCGACGCACTGGCTGTCTGAACCGCAGAAGGCGCTGGGAGGCGAGAGCCCGCTGGTGATCGCGCGCACGGAAGTCGGCGCGCTCGAAGTCGAGCGGTTGATCGGGCGGCTCGAGCACGGCGTGTTCACGTAGTGCTGACGGCGTGGCGAATCGTCAAGAAGCGCTACGCAGACCGCGCGTTTGACGGCGACGGCGCCCGCCGGTTCGGCGGTCGATGGAGCCCGCCCGGCGTGCCGGTCGTGTACGTGGCGAGCACGCGTTCATTGGCGGTGCTCGAGATGGCCGTCCACCTCGATCGCTCAACGCTCCTGGCGGCCTTCGTGCTCATCCCGTGTGAGTTCGACAGGCGCCTCGTCACGGCCGTCGATCGCCGCGCATTACCGGCGCACTGGCGCCGCGATCCTGCTCCTCCTGTACTCGCGACGATCGGTCATGCGTGGGTCAGACAGGCGCGGTCTGCCGTGTTGGCGGTTCCAAGCGCGATCATCGAAGAAGAAACGACCTTTCTGCTGAATCCCGCGCACCCGGATTTCCCGAAGATTAGAATCGGCGATCCGCAGGACTTCGACTTCGATCGGCGCTTGATCAAGTAGGCGTCGGTCATCACTTCCCCATCAGCGACCGCGCGAGCGGCACGCCCGGGCGCGCGCCGGTGTGCGCCCCCTTGTCCACCACGACGACGCCGTTCACGAGCACGTAGGGAATGCCGTCCGCGAAGCTGTGCGGCTTCTCGAACGTCGCCGTGTCCGTGACGCGCGCCGGATCGAAGATGACGAGATCGGCGGCGTACCCGGTCTTGACGACGCCGCGATTGGCGAAGCGGAAGTGCTCCGCCGGCAGCGACGTCATCTTGCGGATCGCCTCCTGCAGCGTGATGACGTGGCGGGCGCGGACGTAGTCGCCGAGCACACGCGCGTTGTTCCCGTAGCCGCGCGGATGCGGCACGCCTTCTCCCATCGTCAGCACGCCGCTGTCCGACGCGACGGCGACGTAGGGATGCCGCATGATCCGTTCGACGTCCCCGTCGCTCATGAAGTGGTAGACCATCGACGCGCCGCCGGCAAGGAGCATGTCCCGCGCCGCTTCGAACTGCTCGTCGGCCGACGCGCTGCCGCGCATCTTCGACGCGACCTGCTTCATCGACAGGCCGTCGATCGACGGATCGGCACGATAGAACGCGACGACGGCGAACGACAGATCGTTCAAACCGCGCTCGGCGAGCATCGCCGCCATCTCGCGCTTGATCTTCTGCCACGTCGCGGGATCGTTGAGGCGCTCCGCGATTCGGGCCTGACCCCCCTCGAGCGCCCATGAGGGAAAACGGATCCCGAGCGTCGAGCTCGCGGCCGTATACGCGTACTGATCGGCCTCGACGTCGACGCCCGTGCGCCGCGCCGCGTCGATCATCTCGAGCGCCTTCGCGCTGATGCCCCATCGACTGGGACTGTCCACCTTGAGATGAGAAATCTGCACGCGCGCGCCCGTGAGGTCGCCGACGCGGATCGTCTCGGCGACGGCGTCCTCGAGTTCGGTGCCCTCGTTGCGCATGTGCGACGCGTACACGCCGCCCGCGTTCGCGGCCACGCGCGCCAGTTCGATGATTTCGGGCGCTTTCGCGTACGTTCCGGGCACATACTGCAGGCCGGTCGAGAATCCGACGGCGCCGTCCGCCATCGCCTTCCAGACAAGCGACCTCATCCGGGCCAGCTCGGGCGGCCCGGGGAGACGATCCTCGGTGCCCATGACGGCGCGCCGTACGGTGTTGTGGCCGATCAGCGTCGCATAGTTGATCGACACGCCGGTGTCGCGGACACGAGAAAGGGCTTCGCCGACGTCGAGCGCCGACCCCCCGCAGTTGCCCGCGACGACCGTCGTCACGCCCATCCGCACGAAGTTCTCCGCGCGTGGATGGTCCGCGATGTCGTCCGCGTGTGTATGGACGTCGATGAACCCTGGCGCGACCGCCAGCCCTGACGCGTCGATGACGCGCGCCGCCTGGCTGCGCGGCACGCGGCCCATCGCGGCAATGCGTCCGTCCTTGACGGCCACGTCCGCGACCACGGGCACCGTGCCGGTACCGTCGAACACGCGTCCGCCCACGATCAGGACGTCGTACCGAGACGACCGCTGTCCCCCGGCGCCCAGCGCGACGGTAATCGCGGCGGCGAAGACGATCGCGGCAGCGCCTGTGCGCATGTCAGGGTATCCTACGGCATCTCACAGGCTGTTGAAGAGCACAGCCTGAATGCCAAACGTCCAAATGCCAAATGCCAAAAGCGCCTGGTTTTTCGCTCGCCCCCGTCGTCCTGGCCGCGGTGCTGGCCGCAGGCGTGCAGACGACGGCTCCACGGAAACGCAAGGCGCCCCCGCCGCCGCCACCCGCGCGCACCGAGATCCTCTGGGACCGCTACGGCGTCCCGCACATCTTCGCGGGTGACGATGCGCCGCTGTTCCGCGCGTTCGGATGGGCGCAGATGGAGGCGCACGGGAACCTGATCCTGCGGTTGTATGCGCAGGCGCGCGGCCGTGGCGCGGAGTTCTTCGGCCCCGACTACCTCGACGAGGACAAGTGGGTCCGGACGATGGGCGTGCCCGAGCGTGGGCGCGAGTGGTACGGTCAGCAGGATGCGATCGAGAAGCGGCTCATCGACGCGTTCGTCGCGGGCGTGAACGACTGCGCCGCCGCGAACGCCGAGCATCTCTCGGCGGACGCGCGCGCGGTTCTCCCGGTCACCGGTTCCGACCTCCTCGCGCACGTGCAGCGCGTCATCCTGTTTCACTTCATCACCGGACCCGATCGCATCGAGAACACGAAGGAGACGTGGAGCCGGTCCGCCTCCGCCGTCAGCGGCTTCGGCGCGACGGGCTCGAACGCGTGGGCGATCGCGCCTTCGCACACGGCCGCCGGCCGCGCCATCCTCGTGGCCAACCCGCACCTGCCGTGGAGCGACTTTCTGCTCTGGTTCGAAACGCAGCTCACGTCGCCGAGCGTGAACGCGTACGGCGCGGCGCTCGTGGGCCAGCCGATGCTCGGCATCGCGTTCAACGACGATCTCGGCTGGACGCACACGAACAACGCGATGGACGGCGCGGACCTGTACGAGCTGACGCTCGCCGCCGGCGGCGCGTCGAACGGCGGCGGTCCCGCGTACGACTACGACGGCGCGCCACGGACGTTCGACGTCGATCATCAGACGATCAAGGTCAAACAGAAGGACGGCGGCGTCACGGAAGAGGCGTTCGACGTCAAGCGGTCGATCCAGGGACCCGTCGTCGCCGAGAAGCCCGGCAAGGCGCTCGCGCTCCGCGTCGTCGGGCTCGATCAACCGCACATCTTCGGACAGTACTGGCAGATGGCGCGGGCGCGCAGCCTCTCCGAATTCCGCGCGGCGATCGGCAAGCTGCAGAACCCGTTCTACACGATCATGTACGCCGACCGCGCCGGTCACATCATGCACGTGTTCGGAGGACGGACGCCGGTGCGTCCGGCCGGTCCGTACAACTGGACGGGCATCGTACCCGGCGATACGTCGAAGACGCTGTGGACGGCGACCCATGCGTTCAACGAGCTGCCGCAGGCCGTGGATCCGGCGAGCGGCTGGCTGCAGAACGCCAACGATCCGCCGTGGACGACGACGTTCCCGTCGCCGCTGAAAGCGAGCGACTTCCCGCCGTACATGTCCACCCGCGGCATGAGCTTCCGCGCGCAGCGGTCGGCGCGCATGCTGGACGAAGATCCACATCTGACGTTCGACAAGGTGATCGAGGACAAGCTGTCGACGCGCATGGAGCTGGCCGATCGCGTCGTCGACGATCTGATCGCCGCCGCGAAGGCCAAAGGGGGCAACGCGGCGACGGCCGCCGCGATGCTCGAGAAATGGGATCGCAGCGCCGAGGCGACGAGCCGTGGCGCCGTGCTGTTCGAAGCGTGGTACCGCGAGCTGACGCGGGTGCAAGGCACGGCGAGCCCGTTCGCGGTGAAATGGGAGCCGGAGAAGCCGCGCACGACGCCGAGCGGACTGGCGGACCCCGCGGCTGCCGTGAAGGCGCTCGAGATCGCCGCGCAAACGATCGCGAAGGAGCGCGGCGCCGTCGACGTGCCGTGGGGCGACGTCTACCGCCTGCGCCGCGACGCCGTCGATCTGCCCGCGAACGGCGGCCCGAGCGACCTGGGGATCTTTCGCGTCGTCGGGTTCAAGAAGGATCCGGATGGGAAGCTCGAGGCCGTCGGCGGCGATTCCTACGTCGCCGTGATCGAGTTCGGTCCGTCCGTCCGCGCGATGTCGCTCGTCACCAGCGGAAACTTCAGCGAAGAAGGTTCACCGCATCGCACCGATCAGTTGAAGCTGTTCGCGGAGAAGAAGCTGAAGCCTGTATGGCGGAGTCGTCTCGAAATCGAAGGGAATATGGAGAAGAAGGAGGTATTGAAATAAGGCAGAAGGCAGAAGGCAGAAGGGCAGAAGGCAGAACTCCGGGCGTAGTCAGATGGCGTTGCCGCGGTCTTCATTGGATCGAGCCTTCTTGACGAGGGCGGTAAGAATCGCGATTAGTTCGTTCGCCTCCTGAGCCAGCGTCGCCAACTCTCTATTGACGCGCGTATCCGGTTCGGTTTCAGTGATCAAACGCAGCCAGTAATAGCTTTCGCGCGCCTCTTTCTGGGATCGTACGTTTGGTGCGCGGAAGTCAGCCTTCGACTGTCCCGCCGTCGCTTCCTCCAGATTTGCTCCGATAGACGTTCCGGAACGTGCGAGCTGAGTCGCCAATCCGCGCTCAATCGGACCACGTTTCTCGTACCGTCGACAGAATCCGATGATCTGACAGGCGAACCTGAATGTCCG
>QHWR01000074.1:81804-82373 GCA_003223835.1 Acidobacteriota bacterium
TCTGCCTTCTACCTTCTCCCTTCTACCTTCTACCTTCGAGCGTCCTATCCGCGGTCATGACGCTCACTGCAATTCCGACAACGACGACGACGGCGACGCCGAGCGGGTTGTGCCATAAGTAGGAAACGCCGCGCGTGCTCGGGTGGAACGCGAACGTCACCACGGTGGCGAGACCGGCGAGCAGGCCGGTGAACGCGCCGTGGCCGTTCGCGCGCTTGAAGACGAGCGCGAGCACGAACACGCCCAGCAGCGAGCCGTAGAAAATCGAGCCGATCCGGTTGACCACTTCGATCAGCGACCCGAGCTGCACCGCGATGTGGGCGACGACGCACGCGACGAGACCCCAGAACGCCGTCGCGAGCCGCGACACCATCAGGTAATGACGGTCGGTCTCGGACGGTCTCAATAAACGGCGGTACACGTCGATCATCGTCGCGCTCGCGGTGGCGCTCAGCTCGCCGGCGCTGGCCGACATGGCCGCCGCAAAGATCGCCGCGATGATCAACCCGACGATCCCCGGCGGCAGCTCGGTCGTGACGAACGTCGGGATGACGTAGTTGACGTCCGCG
>QHWR01000074.1:82413-134413 GCA_003223835.1 Acidobacteriota bacterium
CGGATCGTGACGACTTCCGTGCCCGCGGCACGGAACGTGTCGAGCGCCGCAGCCCTGTCGTCCGGGGACGCGTGCGCGAGCGACAACGCGGCGTCGCGCCGGCGTTCGAACGCGCGCGCGAAGTCCGCCTCGATGGCGCGATATTCCGCGGCGCGGGCGCTCCGCTCGATGCTGCCGTCGTACTTCGCCTTGAACAGCAGCGGCGGCGGATTGAAGACGTAGAACAGGAACACGAGGACGCCGACCAGCAGTACGAGCACCTGCAGCGGGATTTTCAGGAACGCGCTCATCAGCAGCGAATGCCGCGCCTGGGTCAGCGACTTCGCGGTCAGGTATCGCTGCACCTGGCTCTGGTCGCAGCCGAAGTACGAGAGGTGCAGGAAGAAGCCGCCGAGCAGCCCCGACCAGAACGTGTACGTCTGACGGAGATCGAAATGGAAATCGACGGTGTTCAGCCGGCCCGCGGCCCCCGCGACGTGAAGCGCCTGTCCGAGACCGACGTCGTGCGGCAGCCCGAGAACGAGCGCGATCACCACGCAGAAGAGTCCCGAGACGACGAGCGCCATCTGCTTGACGTCCGTCCACGTGACCGCCTGGACGCCCCCCATCATCGTGTAGAGCACCGTCGGGCCGCCGATCGCGAGAATCGTCAGGGTCAGGTTCCACTTGAAGATGATCGAGAGGATGACCGCGGGCGCCGAAATGATCGCCCCCGTGGACATGCTGCGGCCGAAGAGGAACAGGAGGCTCGCGACCGTCCGCGTCTTCCCGTCGAAGCGGCGCTCCAGGTATTCATACGCCGTGTAGACGCCCGACCGATAGAAGAACGGCACGAGCGTGATCGACAGGACCACCATCGCGATCGGCAGCCCGAAGTAGAACTGCACGAAGCGCATCCCGTCCGCGTACGCCTGCCCCGTAGTCCCCACGAGCGTAATCGCGCTGAGCTGCGTCGCCATGACGGACAGGCCTACGGCCCACCAGGGCAGACTGCGATTCGCGAGGAAGTAGCCTTCGATTTTGTCCGCGGCCTTGGTGCGGCGGAGGCCGTCGTACACAATCCAGATGAGGTAGGACGCGATGACGACCCAGTCGAGCGCGCGCAAGAGTCAGGCGAACACGCGCTGGAACAACCACAGCGCGGAGATGACGACGGCTTCGGTGACGATGACGAGCGCGTAGGTCAGGGCTAACGGGCTGTCGCCCGGAGTAATTGGTGAATTGGTGAGTTGGTGAATTGGTGAATTGGGCAAGCTGGTGAATTGTACTCGATGACAATTCACCCCTTACCAATTCACGAATTCACCAATTCACCAGCTCACCAATTTCAGGCGACAGGAGACCCGAGCCCGTTATCGAGGCGGTAAGCGGGGCCGCGCGGGCGCGCGACGCGCGCCGCGCCGACGACGAACTCGATGTGAGAATCGATGTCGCCGCGGGTGAGATCGACGACGTCGGGGCGCTTCGTCAGCGTCTCGCCGTCGTGCAGCGCAAGCTCGAGCCGGTATTTTCCAGGCGGCAGCTTGAGCGTGAACCCGCCGGTCGTGCCCGTGACGACGCTGGCGCGCTCGCCGGTGTTGAGGTTCACCGCCTCGACGGTCCGGCCGCTCATCGGTGACGTCCCTTCCGGTCCTCTCACCATCCCGGTAATCGTCCCGTTCGCGACGCGCGGTTTCGGCGCGGTATCGACGATCGGCACGCCGCGACGGCAGGCGCCGATGAACAAGAGCGCCGCGATGGCGATGGCGAACCACGTGCATGAGAGCCAACGTGGACAGTATTGCCACGCTGGAGATCGGCCGCTATGCACGGGAAATGCGGGTGCAATCGTGAGGCCACGGAACACGGTATTCCGGTTGCAGGCAGAGCTCCGGAACGCATGAGGCGTCCTGCGGGAGAGGAGAAACGCGGCAACAAAAGGAAACCGAGGATGCGCCTGGATGTGCTCGTCCCCACACTCAATCGAGCGCCGCTCGTCGAGCGCGCCGTCCGCTCGGTGCTGCGCGCGCAACAACCGTATGGCCTCGTGGTGCACGTCACCGTCATCTGCAATCGCTGCACGGACGACACGGTCGACCGGCTCGCCGTCCTGCAACAGGAAACGCCCGGGCGCATCGCCGTCATCCACGAACGCCGGCGCGGCAAGTCGCGCGCGCTGAACGCCGGCTTCGCCGCCACCACCGGCGACCTCGTCGGGATGATCGACGACGACGAGGAAGTCGACTCCCAATGGCTCATCCGGATTGCCGCGGCGTTCACCGATCGGTCGCTGGATTTCGTGGGAGGTCCGTACGTCGCGGTGTGGAACGCGCGATCCCCGAAATGGGTACCCGAAGACTACCTTGCGGTGATCGGCGACGCCGACGGCGGACCTGAACCGCGCGAGTACGGACCGGAGTTTCACCCGATGCTGAAGGGTGGCAATGCCGTCATCCGGCGATCGACCCTGTATCGCGTCGGGCCTTACGCCGAGTATCTCGGCCCGGGCACATACTCGCGGCTCTTCTCATGTGAGGACGAGGAGATGCACTGGCGGCTCGTGAAGCACGGCGCGCGTGGACGCTATCTTCCCGATCTCGTGGTGTATCACCACGTCTCGCCGTCGAGGGTGACGCCCGAATACTTCCGGCGCTGGTGCTTCTGGCGCGGCGTCTCGCGTGGCTTGATGGACCGCCGGCATCCGCTGCCGGTGCGCTACCTGGCCGGCGTGCCGCGGTTTTTGTGCGGACGCGCGCTGACCAGCCTCGTGCGCCTGGCGTCAACGCCGGCGTCACGGCGCGATCCGGCGTCGCGTATGGCGGATGAGCTGCGTCTGTGGGATCTGGCGGGCTATTGGTACGGACGTCATGTCTACACGCTCGCGCGGTTCTCGCCGGTGCAGAGCCGCCGAAAGGCGCCGACGCCGTGGCCCGCGCCGCCTCCCGCCGAGGTTGTGACCACGGCCGGGCTGGAGGGCGTCATCGGCCCTGACGACGATTTCCTCATTCCGGGGAAGCCGGCGGCCTGACCGCTTCCTGTTGCCCGCTCAGCGGCAGCCTGTTTGCTTCGACCGCGGCGGTATGCACGCCGTGCGCACGGTCGTCATCCGTCCCGCGTCATCCTCCTGGCTGCACCTCGGTGAACACCTCGGGCGCCTTCGAGAGTACGGCGACCTGCTCTACACGCTGAGCGTCCACCGCGTCAACGTGCGTTATAAGCAAACGGCGCTCGGCGTCCTCTGGGCGGTGCTGCAGCCGCTCCTGATGATGGTGATTTTCACGGCGGTGTTCTCGGTGCTGGCGCGCATGCCGAGCGACGGCCGTCCGTAAGCGCTCTTCGCGTACGCGGCGCTGCTGCCATGGACGTTCTTTGCGACATCGCTCAGCAACGGCACGAACTCGCTCGTCGCGCACACGCAACTCATTACGAAGGTCTACTTCCCGCGAGAGATCCTTCCGCTCACATACATCGTCGCCGGTCTCTTCGATTTCGCGATCGGGTTCGTCGTCCTGCTCGGGCTGCTGGCGTGGTACCACGTCGGGCTCACCGCGCAGGCCTGGAACCTCATTCCGATCGTCGCGCTCCTCGCGGCGTGGACGCTCGCCGTCGCCTTGTTCCTCGCGGCGCTCCAGGTGCGTTTCCGCGACGTCGGCGTCGCGCTGCCCGCGCTCGTCCAGCTGTGGATGTTCGCGTCTCCCGTGATCTATCCGCTCGGCGTCGTTCCGGCAGGCTGGCGAACGTGGTACCTGCTCAACCCGATGGCGGGCATCGTCGCGTCGTGCCGCAGCGTGCTGCTTCAGGGCCAGGCGCCGGAGGCATTGCCGCTGCGGATGGCGGTCATCGTGACGGTCGTTGCGTTGCCGCTCTCGTATCTGTTTTTCAAGCGCGCGGAAGCCACCATGGCGGACGTGATCTAGGCCCGGCCGCATGCGACCCCTGATCGACATTCGATTCGACGCCGTCTCGAAGCGATACCGGGTCCGCCAGCCGATCGGGCGCGACGGCGGAGGCCGTTACCGCGATTTCTGGGCGGTGCGGGACGTCAGCTTCGACGTCGCCCGCGGCGAAACGCTCGGCATCATCGGCCACAACGGCGCCGGCAAGAGCACACTGCTGAAGCTGCTCTCCCGGATCACTGCGCCGACGTCGGGGACGATCACGCTGAGCGGGCGCCTGGCCGCGTTGATCGAGGTCGGATCCGGCTTCCACCCGGAGCTGACCGGCCGCGAGAACATCTTCCTCAGCGGATCCCTCCTCGGCATGAAGCGGCGCGAGATCGCGTCGAAGCTCGACCGCATCGTCGCGTTCGCGGGCGTCGGCCCGTTCATCGACATGCCGGTCAAGTGGTACTCATCCGGCATGTACATCCGGCTGGGCTTCGCGGTGGCGGCGCATCTCGAGGCGGACATCCTGCTCGTCGACGAAGTGCTGGCGGTGGGCGACGCGGCGTTCCAGCTGCAGTGCCACGAGCGCATCGCCGAGCTTCGGCGCGACGGCACGACGATGCTGTTCATCTCGCACGACCTGACGTCGATCGCGCGGCTGTGCGACCGGTCCATGCTGATGGACCGCGGGCGGATTGCCTTGACCGGCGTGTCCCGCGACGTGATCGCGGAGTACAACCGCATCGTCGCCGACTCGCAGGCGCGCGAGGTCGCCGACGCGGTCGCTGTTGACGCGAGGTCGCTGGCGCGCGTCGTCGACGTGCGGTTCCTCGATGACGACGGACGCGAGTCGGTCGTGGTCCGCACGGGCGAGCCGCTGCGCGCCCTGGTTGATGTCGACGTGACGCTGCCGGTACGCGACGCGGTGATCGAGGTCTTCTATTACTCGCGCGATGGGCGCACGCTGCACTGCCAGCACAGCACCGCGCTCAGCGGACCGCGGCTCGATTTGATGGCCGGCCGCCGCCGGATCGAGTTCCTCTGCGACGAGATCGGCCTGCAGCCGGGGATCTACGCGATCGGCGCGTCGGTGCGCGAGCGAACGGGATCCACCGCGCTCGACTGGTGGTACGGCGTGCGGCTCCTCAACGTGGAACAGGGAAAACCGGTGCGCGGGTACTTCTACGCGCCGCACGAGTGGAGGTGCGCTGATGCCGGCGCCGCGGCTCAGTGTCGTGCTGCCGACGCATAATCGCGCCGGCGAGCTGCGTCACGCGATCGAGGCGCTGCTGCGACAGACGCCGTCTGCCGGCGCGTACGAGGTCATCGTCGTCGCGAACAATTGCACGGACGGCACCACCGATCTGCTCGCCTCGATCGACGACGCGCGGCTGAAAGGCATCCCCGAAAACCGTCAGGGCCTTTCTTACGCGCGCAACACGGGGATCGCGGCGAGCGCGGGCGATTACGTGGCCTTCACGGACGACGACGTCGAGGTGGCGCCTGACTGGGTCGCGACGCTGCTGCACGCGTTCGAGGCGCACCCTGACGTCGACGGCGTCGGCGGCCGCGTGCTGCCGTCCTGGCGCGACGCCTGCCCGGGATGGCTGACGCGCGCACATTGGGCGCCGCTCGCGCTGCAGGACCACGGCGACACGCGTCGCGTCTTTGACGCCGCGACCCCGATCGGGCTCATCGGCGCGAACGTCGCGTTCCGCCGCGGCGTCTTCGCGCGGGTGGGCACATTCGCGGCGGCCGTGCAGCGCGTCCGCGATGGGATCGGGTCGACTGAAGACCACGAGTTCCTGCTGCGGCTGTACGCCGCGGGCGGCCGCATGCTGTACCTGCCGAAGCTGGTCGCGCGCGCCCGCGTACAGCCGGATCGCTGCGTCCGCACGTACCACCGGCGATGGCATTTCGGTCACGGACGGTTCCACGCGCTCATGCGGGACCCGCGAATCGAGCGCTCGCGCACGTACATCTTCGGGGTGCCGGGCCATCTGCTGCACGCGGCCGCGCGCGACGCGGCGCATTGGTTCGTGTCGCTCCTCCGCCGCGACGACGCGGAAGTGTTTGCGACCGAGCTGCGCCTGCGTTTCGTCGCCGGCTTCGTGCGTCAGCGTTTGAGAGGCGCCCGGTGACGGTCTCCGTCGTCATTCCGTGCTTCAACCAGGCGCATTATCTGGGCGAGGCGCTCGCGAGCGTCGACGCGCAGCGCGAGCGCGCCGACGTCATCGTCGTCGACGACGGATCGACGGACGATACGGCCGGCGTCGCATCGAGGTCCGGTGGCGTTCGGTGTTTGCGCCAACGCAATCAGGGACCGGCCGTCGCGAGAAATGCCGGCCTCGCCGCGGCGCGAGGCGAGTACGTGGTCTTCCTCGACGCCGACGACCGTCTCCTGCCGGATGCGGTTGACGTTGGAGTGGACGCGTTCGACCGCCATCCGGAGTGCGGGCTCGTCTTCGGCCGCGCGGTGATGATGGGGCCGGACGGCGCGCTGTGGCCCACGCCCGACCAGCCACGCGTCGAGCGCGATCACCACCTCGCGTTGCTCCGCCGCAATCTGATCTGGGCCCCCGCCATGGCGATGTTCCGGCGCAGCGCCGTCGTCGCCGCCGGCGGGTTCGCGACGGGTGTCGACGCCGCAGCGGATTATGACCTTTACCTCCGCGTCTCGCGCGGGACGCCGGTGTTCGATCACGGCCGGCTCGTCGCGTGTTATCGGCGCCATTCGCACAACATGAGCGCGAACGCGGTCCGCATGCTGCGCGAGACGCTCACCGTCATGCAGCGTCATCGCCGTTTCGCCGCCGCCGATCCAGCGACGCTCGCGGCCTGGCGCGAAGGCCGGCGAACCTGGCAGGAATTCTACGGAACGGCTCTCGTCGAGGAGATTCGCGGTCACGTCCGACGCGGTGAATGGAACCGAGCGCTCGTGAAAGCGTTCGTCCTCGCGCGCCATCACCCCCGACGCATCCCGCGCGAACTCACACGCCGCATCGGCAACATGCGGCGCTACGGCGTGGTTCGCCGATCTTCGTAGCGCAGGGCTTCAGCCCTGCTCGTGGGGCGCTCTGGCGGGTCGGTTACGCCGGTCTGGCAATTCCGGCCGCCGAAATCTCTTCCGCGAGTTGGCGTGCTTCGAGTTCGTCGGGCAGCCGATGGTGCAGCGCGGGGGCGACGGTGGCGCAGACGACCGTCTCCGCGAACGCTTCCGTCGCGCGGAAGTCCACGCGGAATCCAGCGGTCTTCAGGAGCGACGTCAGGCAGCTCGGCGTCAGTCCCCAGAACCAGTTTCCATATCCATCCGCCGGCTCGAACTCGCTGCTGATCCCCGCCTGGTGCAACAGCCCCAGGCTCCGCAGATTCCACAGGCGGCGCGCGCGCTCGTCGAGCATCGGAAAGTACACCGCCGCATTGGGCAGACCGTCGATCTCCGGAATCGTGGAGGTGCGGAGAATCAACGTCTCGCGACAGATCCGGCGCAGCGCGACGAGCAGATCGAACGGGCTCGGATGGTGATACAGCACACCCGCGCAAAAGACGACGTCACTCTGTCCAATCTGCGCGAGCGTGTCCGCGCGCGTGATGTCGCCGAGCACGAACCGGACGCTCGAGCCTCTCGATCGGCGCTTGTCCTCGAACTCCGGCGTCGGCCCGAAGACGTCGACGCCCGTCACCGACGTCGCGCCCGCGGCCTCGGCGATGAACGAGTACTCCCCGTTGATCCCCCACATGCAGCCGATGTCGGCGAATGAATGACCCGGCGCGTGGGCCCGGATGTATTCCGGCAGCCGCTCGTAACTGCCGACGACGTCACCGCGACGGCCGCGCCAGCGGCGCCAGAGGCCGTTCAGGAGCGGGCGCTTAAGCGAGAGGACTTTGTATCGATACAGCATGATTGGTTGCGGGCGCCGGCCGAGCGGCGGCCGACACGTCGCGCAGGACACGCTCCGATGGCAGGACGTACGCCGCGCTCGGCCCGAAGCGTCGCACGCGTCGCCGCGCCTGCCACAGCGCCCATGGGCCGGCGAGGTTGCCGGCGATCTCGGTCACAATCAGATCCAACGGGTAATCGCTGCGGCGACGCAGGCGCTCGACCGCGCGACGCAGGTACACCTTCGGCAGCGACCATCCGAGCCGGACCAGCGCGCGCGGATCGCGATCGCGCATCAACGTGGTGAGGTGGTACGCCACGTGCCCCTTGCTGTATGCGTAAATCTGATTGCGGAGCGACGACGAGTCGTTCCGATGGCGGTGCCACACCCATGCGGTCGGCTCGTACACGATCGTGTGGCCCGCTTTCAGGATCCGGTAAAAGAGATACGTATCCTCGCTGCAGCCCGTCGGCATGCCGGCGCCGAGGGCTTCGTCGAGCAGCCCGATCGCCGGGTCGCGGAAGCACGCCGCGCGGAATGCCGCGTTCGCCGTCGCGCCGAGGTGCCACGTCGGCACCGCGGTCCTGCGGCTGCGGAACCACGACCCGTCGACCTCGAACCGCGCGAATCCTTTCCCGAGGCCGCCGTACGCTTCGAAGCGGCACTGCGATTCCGTTTCGAGCTCCACCGGCAGCACGTGTCCCGTGACCGCCATCACGTCGGCGCGGCCGAACGGCGCGACGAGCCGCTCCAGCCATCCCGCCGGCACCGTCACGTCGTCGTCGATCGCGATGAGGATGTCGCCGGTCGCCTCGACGAAGCCGGCATTGCGCGCGTAGGAGAGCCCCGGCCGGTGTTCCTCGATCAAGCGCGCTTCCGGAAAGTCGCGGACGACGTTCGGCGTAATCGCGGTTCCAGGCCGGTTGTCCACCACGACGATCTCGACCGCGCGTGCCGAGCGCTGCGCGCGGAGCGCCATCAGGCAGCGCCGAAGATCGTCCGGCCGGTTGCACGTGGGGACGACGATCGAGACCGTGACGGCCGGCGAGAGCGGCGGTTCCGCCGTGACCCCGATCTGCCGCTGCAGCGCACGCTTCATCAGCCGCCAGGCCTGCCAGTCGCCAATGGCCTGACGCAGCCGCGGGGCCGAAATCGGGCGGCGGCAGTTGTGGATGTCCACGCTGCCGATCAGCACGCCTGCATCGAGCACGAATACGCGCGTGCGCGGATACTCCGTGAGGTCGTCGATGCCGCGGAGGGCATCCTGCACCTCGATCATGCGGACGGCGATGGGCCAGTCGCGAGACGGCTTCATGACTGCGCTCCGTACGCGGCAAGAATTCTCGCGGCGTGCCGCCGTGCGGCCGCGTAGCGGCGCAGCCCCGCGATCGAGCCGCGCAGTTCTGCCAGGATCAAATCCCGTGGAAACGCCGCCGGCCGCACGAGCGCGCGCAGGAGCCGCCGCACGTTCCACCACCACATCCACCACACGCCAAGCCGGAGGATCGCGCCGCGTTCGTCGGGATACGCCTGCGCGGCGCGGACCAGGTACGCGTAGAACCCAATCCCGTTGTTCCGAATCTTCGTTTTCAGCGCGTCGTAATCGTGACCGTGGCGGTGACGCACGACCGCGCACGGCTCGTAGACGAGCGTGCCGCCTTCCTTGAGCACGCGGAAGAACATCTCCAGGTCGCCGCCGCCGTTGGCGGGCGTGCCGACGTCGAGCGCCGGATCGAAGAGGCCGATGCGCGAGAACGTCTCGCGCCGGAACGCCATGTTCGCGCCCGTGCCGAACTTGCCGGTGCCGCCGTGGTGCGGCGCCGTCCGCTCCCCCGCTTCGACGTCAACCCGGTAAACCGCCCGCCTGAACCCTCGCCCGAACCCGCCGTACTGCTCGAAGAGCACCTGAGCGCGCGAGTCCAACGCGTCCGGCACGACGAGGCCGGTGACGCAGAGCGCGTCGCGCTCCTCCTCGAACGTTCGTGCGAGCGCGCGCACCCACTGGTCATCGACGATGACGTCGTCGTCGGTGAACGCGACGATGTCGTGGCGCGCTTCGCGGATGGCGCGGTTGCGCGCCCAGTCGAGACCCGGACGCGGCTCGCGGATGTACCTGACGCCCGGGTATCGCGCGACGACGTTCGCCGTGGATTCATCGCTGGGCGCGTTGTCGATGACGAGGCGTTCGACGAGCGGCGCCGGATAGTCGAGCGCCATCAACGCGTCGAGACAGTCCGCGAGGCCGGCCGCACGATTCCTGGTGCAGACGGCAACCGTCACCGTCGCGCGCGGAGCAGCCCCGCGCGGACAGGCGCGCGACAGGCGCATGAATTCGTCGACGTTGGTGGCGCCCCCGAGGCCGTCGACGGCGAGATGATGCGCGATCGGCCACGCACACTCGTCGGCGATCCGCCGGCCGAGCTCGGACGCGGTCAAGCCGGGTGTGCGGCCGAGCTTCAGCATGCCGATCGGACAACGATGCAGACGCACGAGGACCCACTGCTCGCCAAGCGTGGCCGGCGGGATCGATGGCAGCGGCGACTCGAGATCGATGCAGATGAGCTTCATCGCGAACGCTCGCAGCGCGCTCGCTGACGATCAGATGATCGCGTCGGCGTCCGCGGCGGTTGGCGTGTTGTCGAAGATGACCGAGCCGCGATCGCGTGGCGGCAGGGAGCGAAGACGCCTCGATCGGCCGCGCTGGCTTGTCCACCACCATGCGCCGAGAGCCGATCCAACGATCGTCGCGACGAGGCCCAGAGTCCGAATGCTCACGCGCACCTCCGGAAACGGACGAGCAACATGGGTGCCAGCGGTCCTCGTGCCTTACCGCATTCGGAACAACACGGCTTCGCCGCCTCGGTCTGAAAAACGGCCGAGCTGGATGAACGCCGCCGTGTTCTCGACGTCGCGCGCGAGATCGGCGAAGCGGGCGTCCGGCGCGCCCGCACTGTGGACTATCACGTAGCGAACGTCGTCACGACGCAATTGCGCGAGTGCCCGGGCATCGGGAAACGCGGCGAGACGATCGAGGCGGTCGACGTACGACTGCGGATAGAAACCGCTGTACCCGTTCACGAGCGGAAACCAGTGAAACGTGGAGTCGTAGGCGTAGGCGGGATCCGGCCCCGGAAGCGCGCTCGCCTGCGGGACGGGGAATTCGGCGACGACACCCGCCGGCTGCCGCGCAAGAAAGTCATACACCGGCGGCGCCGTGTTCGGATACGGCACCAGCTCCATCGGCCGCACCGAGTACTCGACGACCAAACCCAGCAACCACACGCCGAACGCAACGTGTCGCACTGCGCGCGAGCGCCGGTCGGCAATGGCAGCGTAGCCGTACGCCGCGAGAACCGCGAGAAACATCAACACGAACATGCCGGCGCGCGCGAGCGCGCGCAGCGACCGAAAGGCGCCGACGTGTTCGTACAGAAAGCTGAAGCTGAAGCCGCCAAGCCCGAGCGACAGCTCGAATGCGATCACCAGAACGAGGAGGTACACGATCTGCCGGCTCGAAGGCTTGCGCGCGAACAGCCCGATCAGCGCGAGCAGCACCGGCAGCGCGCCCGGAAAGAGACGACGCTCGGGCGGACTGCGGCGGGCGACGCGTTCGCCGTACAGGCGGTTATTCGGCGTGGCGATCAGGTAATTCGCGGGGCGCGCGCTGTAGCGCGACAACTCGTCGATCGGCCGGTCGCCAACCTGCGCGCGCGTTCGCACGTACGGCCGCGCATACGCGCCGCATATCAACGCCGCCACCGCCAGACCCGCGGCAAGACTCCGTGCGACGCGCCACCGAGAGGCGCGCCGATCGGCGACGAACAACAGAACGGCCGCGGGCGCGAGGAGCGTCGCCAGCAAAACGCCGTAGTAAATGCTCGACAGCATCTGGAGCGCCGCCATCGCGCCGGCGGCGACGCCGAAACGCCAGGCCCCGGTGTCGAGCGTGCGATGCACGGCCCAGAACGCCCACGGCATCCACATGGCCCACTGCAGCTCCATGTGCATGTAGTGTTCGTATCGATACGGCGCAAAGCAGAAGATCACGCCCGCGAGCAGCGCGGCGGCGGTGCTGCCGGTGAGATACCGCGCGAGCGTGAACATCCCGAGACCCGACACGACGATCGCGCCCAACAGCAGCAGGTTGTGCACGAGCACGGGAGGACACCGCGCCCGAATCAGCGGCGTCGCCACGAGTCCCTCGACGATCATCGCGTCGGAATACGTGAGCGTGCGCGGCTCGGGATAGAAGATGTTCGCGTCGAAGAGATGACGCGGGTTCGTCGTGACGGCGTGCGCCACCCATGCGAGCCGCCACATGTTGAAGTAGATGTCCTGGTGCGCGACCGACGCGTCGCCAATCCGGCGTGCCTGCGGCCACGTCATGAAGACGGTGAGCGCGGTGAAGAACAGCGCCGCCCCTACCCAGCGGCGCAGCGTCATTCGGCGTCGATCCCGATCAGCCGCATCAGCCGCAGCGCGTTGCGCGACGTGGCCAGCCCGTCGCGCAGCCGGTAGTCGAACGTCATCGTCCCGTCGGGCAGCACCTGTTCCGTGAAGTGCACGAGCCGCGCGGCCGACGCCAGCGGCTCTTCACCGGCCAGCGCGAGATCGTGCGTCGTCAGGATGCCGATCGCATTGGCGTGGAGCAGGTGGCGGACGACGGCGCGGACGGCGATGCTGCGCTCGACGCTGTTGGTCCCCTGAAGGATCTCGTCGAGCAAGTACAGCAAGGGCCTCGTCTCGTCGCGCCGCTCGGCGGCATCGACGATCGCTTTGAGGCGTGCGAGCGCCGCCATGAAATACGAGAGTCCCAGCTCCAGCGAGTCCTCGATCCGGATGCTCGCCTGCAGCTCGCACGAGGGCATCGACAGCGCGGCCGCGCAGACGGGCGCGCCCGCCTGCGCGAACACCGCGTTGAGGCCGACCGCGCGCAGGAGCGTGCTCTTGCCGGACATGTTCGATCCCGTGACGAGCAGGAGCGTGCCCGGCGGCCCTACCTCGACGTCGTTGGCGACGCGGCGATCGTCGGGGATCAGCGGATGCGCCAGTGCCCGCGCGTCGAATCGCTTCAGCGAGGGATCGATCGTGGCGAACGCCCAACCGGGATAATCATGATGGACGATCGCGAACGTCGAGAGGGCGTCCACCTCGCCAAGCGCGGCGATCCAGTCGCGCGCCGATCGGCCGGCGTCCCGGCGCCATCGATCGAGGGCGAACGCGACATGGAAATCCCAGAGCGTCAGCGCCTGGATCGGCAGGTGCAGGAGCGCCGCGCCGCGGCGCAGCTCGGAGAAGCCCACGAGGCGTGACAGGGACCGAAACCGCTCGGGGGCCGACCGGCCGCTCGTCTCCATCCGGCGCCGCATCGCCAGGAGCGACGGCGTCTGCCACGCGCGGCCGCATACGAGGTCGAACATCGCGACGTACCGCTCGATGGCGTGCTCGCCGACGCTGACATCGTCGAAGTCGTGGTGCAGGCGGCGCGCGACCCGGAACCACAGAATCAGCCCGAGGATCAGCGGGAGCGACCACCACGGCGTCGCGATCAGGTTGGTGAAATCCGCGGCGGCGAGCACCCAGATCGCGATCGTCAAGGTCCAGGTGACGGCCTGCCACAGCGCGGGATTTCCGAACGACGGCTGACGCGACTCCGCCCACGCCAGGAACCGCCGCAGCTCTTCGCCGCGCAGCATCGCGAGCGAGCCTTCGGCCGCGAGCGTTTCGCGCCACCCGGCCAGCGGGCCAAGCTCGCGAATCGCGGCCTGCCGCGCCGCCACGACGTCCGGTGGCGCGGACGCAAGGAGCCATTCCTGCAGCGTCGCGGCGCCGGCCGCCGTGGCCGTCGGCCCGAGCCACTGCGCGACCGACGCGTGCCCGAACAAGTCGAGATCGCGCGCGTAGGGGTGCCGATCGAGGTGCGCGTCCTGCGTCGGCGCGACGTCCGGCAGCGCCGCCCACTCGCGCGCGAGACGCGCGAGCGCGCGCACGTTGATGACGCGCGCCGCTTCGTGCCGGGCACGCTCGTCCTCGACGCGCGCGTGACGCACGACCAGCGCGGCAAACGTCAGGAGCAATGCGCCGGCGCCGGCCGCGCCGGGAAGGCTGCCGGCGCGCGCGGCCCAGATCAGGAGCGCAACGCCGCTGAGAAACGTCGCGAGGCGGAAGCGAGAGAACCGCGCGGACCGTCCCGCCGCCGCGTCGCGGCGGCCGGCGCATTCGCGCACCCGGCGCTCGTACCACTCGCGTGCCGTCATTCCGCCGCGCGCGCCGAGATGTTCAGACGCCAGTAGTCGAGCGTGAACGGAGGATTGTCGGCGGCCGCCGCGTCGGCGAGGCTTTCGACGAACGGACGCCGCAGCGGCACAGGCAGCGTGTCCACGTGGTGCCGTACGCACACGCACGCAATGAAGTCCACGAACGTCGCGCGATCCTTCATCGTCGTCGGCGCCGGCTCGAGATCGGCGTGGACGTCGCGGAATCCCGCCGCGTCGAGACGCGCGATCGTCTCGTTCACATCCGCAAACATCCACGGATCCGTCCATCGCCCGAAGTGCGCCGCGTAGCGGGGATCCCGCATGAGATCGTGGGTGTGCGCCAGCAGACGCGCGAGGTTCGGTCCGCCGCCGCACTGCGCCTCGAACCGGCCGCCCGGCCGGAGCGCGGCGCGGATCTCGCGGAAGAGCCGATCGTGATCCGGGATCCAGTGAAACGTCGCCGCGCTGAAGACGACGTCGAACGCGGCGCGAAAGGGCAGGCCGGCGCCGCTCGCGCGGACGAGTTGGACGTTGGGCGCGCGCTCGCGCAGCCATGCCGCCGCCGTCTCGATCATCGAGGCGGACACGTCGAGCGCCACCACACGTCCGCCGGGGAGCCGCTCGGCGAGCGCAGCGCTCAGGTGCCCCGTGCCGCAGCCGAGGTCCAGCACGCGCTCGTCCCCGTCGAGCGGCAGACGCGCGAGGACGCGCTGCCCCCACGCCTGCTGCGGCGCGGAGAGCTGGTGATACACGCCGGCGTTCCAGTCGGCCGTCATCGTCTCCGGATGCGCTGATCAGTGTACAGTCCACCGCAGCGGATCGATCGTCTGAACGGGAGATCTTCCGCCTGAAGGCGGAAGCCACCGTTTCTCAAAAGGGATCGCTGCGCGGCCCGCAGCCCGCGATTTCCGGAGAATCACATGAACCGCTTCGCGATCGCCGGCGCCGTCGCCGTCAGTCTCGCCGCCGCAGCCGGCCGGCCAGGGCCGCCGCCGCCGCGCGGTGTCCGGCTCATCGATCTCTCATGGGTCCAGGCGGAGCCGCTGCTCGACGTTTCGGCGATTGTCGTCTTTCCACTCGGGGCCGGCGCGATCGAACATGGCCAGCACCTGAAACTGAACGCGGATCAGCGGCTTGCGAACTACCTCACCTCCCGCGTCCTCCTGGCCGCGCAGGTCGTCGTCGCGCCGGCGCTGACCTATCATTTCTATCCCGCGTTCGTCGAGTATCCCGGCTCCACGTCGCTGTCGCTCGCGACGGCGCGGAGCCTGACGGTGGAAGCCGTCCGCTCCATCGCGCGCTCGGGGCCGCGCCGGTTCTACGTCCTCAACACGAGCCTCTCGACGGTGCAGCCGCTTCAGCAGGCGGCCGACGCGCTCGTGGCGGATGGCGTCCTGCTGCAGTTCACGGACATCGACGCGAAGCTCGCGGCCGCCGCGCGGCGCCTCCAACAGCAGCCCGGCGGCACCCACGCGGATGAAATCGAAACGTCGATGATGCTGTACATCGACGCGGCGTCGGTGGACATGACGAAAGCCGTCAGGGACTACAACCCGCCGCCGTCGACGACGGGGCCATTTACGAGGCGGCGCGGCGCGCCGGGAACGTACTCGCCGACCGGCGCGTTCGGCGATCCGACGCTCGCGACGCCGGAGAAGGGACGCGAACTGGTCGAAACGCTCGTCGCGGGAATCCTGGACGACCTTCAACGTCTGCGAACGGCGCCGCTGCCGGCCGCCATGCCCGCTCTCGCGCCGCGCCCGCAAAGCGGCGCACGCTCCTCCGCGGCGGAATCGGAATCGGGCGGGCCCGACTGCTCCCCGGGCGACGAGCGCGCGATCCGGAACATCGGCGTCGCGTTCACGACCCATTGGGCGAACAATGACGCTGAGGGAATCGCTCGACTCTGGATGAAGGACGGCGACATCCGCCATCCCGACGGCACGATCGAGCGCGGCGTGCAGATCATCCGCGAGAACCGCGCGCAGCTCTTCATGCAGCGCGCCTATCAGGGGACGAAACATCCCGTCACGCTCTACGATGTGCGCTGCGTGGGACGCGACGTGGCCATCGCCGACGGCAAATGGGAGCTGCGCGGGCTCGCCGACGCCAGGGGCGCACAGACGACCTACGCGGGCCTCGTCACGATTGTCGCGCGCCGATCGGGACCGGAGAGCCGGTGGTCCATCGAGGCGTGGCGCTACACGATCAATCCACCGCCGAGCGCCCCGCCGCCGCCGACGGTCCTCAAGAAGCCGGGGTGGCCGGGCTACGATTAGCCACCATTCGTGCGCGATGATTCCGGTGTGGTTCGTCCCGACGCTGGAAGGATGACTATTTTCCTCTGTCGACCGGATTCCCCTCGCTCAGCCACTTGTTGAATCCGCCGAGCAGCGCGTGCGCGTCGACGCCGGCCTTCTGGAGCGTGAGCGCCGCCCGGGCGCTCGTATGCTCCTGCGGTCAACTGCAGTAGGTGACGATCCGCTTCTTCAACCGCTTCAGCTCGTCGAGATGATCCGCGACGGCGGACGCGGGGATGACGCGCGCGCCGGGAATGTGTCCAGCCTCGAACGATGCCGCGTCGCGCGTGTCGATGACGACCACTCCGTGCGTGTCGTACAGCTTCTTGAACTCGTCGTAGTCGATCCGCAGCGCCGGCGAGTTCATGTCGTCCTGGACGACCGGGTCCGGCGTCGGCAGGGGGGGCACCTGTGGCGGCGCCTGCAGAGCCACGGCATGCACGAGCGCGATGAGCATCAGCATGCCCGCCATTGTACCGCGGAGTAGACTCTCGCCGTGCCGCTCGACCGCTATCTCTCGGATGCCGCGCACTTTCCGGGCGGTCACACCGCCGGCGTCATCGTCCCCCGCTCCGTGGACGAGATTCCAGCCATCGTCCGATCCGCCCCCGCGCTGCTGATCGTCGGCGCGCAGTCGTCGCTCACCGGCGGCGCCACGCCGATGGGAGAACTCGTGCTCTCCACCGAAAAGCTGACGCGCATCGTGGACATCTCGCCGACGCTCGTCCGCGTCGAGGCCGGCGTGACGGTCGCGGCGCTGCAGGAGCATCTTGCCTCGCGCGGCGCGTGGTTTCCACCCACGCCGACGTTCACCGGCGCCTTCGCCGGGGGAATCGTGGCGACGAACGCGGCGGGCGCGGCGACGTTCAAGTACGGCGCGGTCCGCTCGTGGGTCGAGGCTTTGACCGTGGTTCTCGCCGACGGCTCGTCGCTCGCGATTCAGCGTGGCGAGCAGCGTGCGAGTGGCCGCCGTCTGCGCCTCGGCGCCGTCGACGTGCCGGTCCCCATGTATCGGATGCCGGATGTCGTGAAACGGTCGGCCGGCTACCACGCCGAGCCCGAGATGGATCCGATCGATCTGTTCATCGGCTCCGAAGGGACGCTCGGCGCGATCACGACGGTGACGTTCCGCGTCCTGACGCCGGCGCCGACGACGGCGCTGGCGCTCGTGCCGTGCACGTCGGAGCCGCGCGCGCTCGCGCTTGTCGCGGCGCTGCGCGACGCGTCGATCGCCACGTGGCGGACGAGCGATCCCGACGGCGTGAACGTCGCCGCGATCGAGCACATGGATCGGCGGTGCCTCGAGATCCTGAAAGAGGACGGCGTCGATCGGAAGTACGACGTGACGCTGCCGTCCGGCGACGGTCTGGCGCTGCTGGTGCAGCTCGAGCTGACACCGGGCACCACGGAGGCGCAGGCGTTCGATCAGATCGCGTCGGCACAGGCGCGCGACGCGCGGGGCGGACTCGCGGCGTTCTGCCGCGTGCTCGAGCAGCACGGCGGGTTCGACGAGACCGAAATCGCGCTGCCGGGGAATGTCCGTCGCGCGGAACAGTTCGTCGCCGTCCGCGAAGCGGTCCCCGCCGGTGTGAATCGACGAGTGGGCGACGCCCAGCGCGACGTGGATGCCCGCATCGCGAAGACCGCGGCCGACATGATCGTCCCGTTCGATCGGTTTGCCGAGATGATGGAGATCTATCGCGCCGGCTTCGTCGCGCGCGGACTCGACTTCGCCGTCTGGGGACACGTCTCCGACGGCAACGTGCACCCGAACGTGCTGCCGCGGTCGTACGCGGACGTCGAGCGTGGGAAGGAAGCGATCCTGGCGTTCGGCCGCGAGGTGACGCGGCTGGGCGGCTGTCCGCTCGCCGAGCACGGCGTGGGACGCCATCCCGTCAAGCAGGCGTTACTGCGCGGGCTTTACGGCGACGCCGGGATCGATCAGATGCGCGCCGTCAAGCGCGCGCTCGATCCGGCGTGGAAACTCGCACCAGGCGTCATTTTCCCGGCGTGACGTATTTTGCGGGATTCTGATCGAATTTCGTCTTACACACCGGCGCGCAGAAATAGTACGTCTCCCCTCTGAAGTCACTCTTGCCTGCCGCGGTCTTCTCGTCGATCGTCATTCCGCAGACGGGATCTTTTACCATCAGGACCTTCCGTGTTTGTGCGCGGGGCCGGCCGGACGTTTCGGCTCCGCGTGACCCGGTTGCTCCGCCATCTCGTCGGGCGCTTTCGGATTGAGCTTCTTCATCGCCGTCAACTCCGCCGGCGTGATCTTCGGCAGATGCCGAACGAAGAGGACGAGCCGCCACGAATCCTGCTCGCCGTGCCCCTCCTTGTCCGCCGGCTTCTCATCTTTCTCTTCATCGTCGCCGGCGAACGCAGGCATGCCGGTGAAGCGGACGCCGTTCTGAATGATGTGAAACAGCTCGCCGTCGGTCAGCGACTGCGTCCGCTCTTGTTTGAGGTCGGGCGGTTTCGGATAGAGACCGCCGCCGATCTCCGTGCTTCCGCTGCCGTCGTTCGCGTGACACACCGCGCAGTGGTCGGCGAAGTGTTCCATTCCCGCGCTCGGAATCGTGAAGCTGCGCAGCCGCAGGGCGACGGCCGTCTCGATCGGTCCCGGCTTCGCGCGCGCGCTGAACCCGTTCCGCTGGATGTACCAGATCGTCACGGCGCCGGCGACGACCAGCGCGAGAACCAGTAGCACGAGCGCTCGCAGCAATCGCATCAGCATTGTGAGTTCCGCGTCTGTCGATCGGCCTGTCTTTGTTTTCCGTTCTTCTGTTTTCCGTTTTCCGTTTTCCGTTTTCCGTCTTTCTTCTGCGGCTATCATACGTCTCATGAGGATCGCGTGCTGGGGGGACCTACTGACGAGTTGGCCTCTCATTCGGCAGATCCGGCCAGTTGATCTTTCATCGCGGCGGGCGCGTCGTATCCGTCGATCTCCGAAGGGCATCTGTGTCCGAAATGGGCCGCGACGTTCGGACTGCTGACACACGCCGGACGTCAGACGCGCGTCAAGTATCGCGCGCCGTACGCGATGTCGTGGACGGATCTCGATCTCGAGACGGGATATGGTCGCCGAGCGCGTCTGGTCGTCGCGCGATCGTCATTTCAAGGAAAAGGGGTTGATGCAGCGCCGGTGTCGAGAACAGCCGGGGTCACTGGAGAGATCTTCCGGCTGAAGCCGGAAGCCACGAATTCATTGAGGGAGCCCGTGGGCGAACTCGTGGCTTCCGCCGCGAAGCGGAAGATCGCCCGTTGGCACCGTGTTTGGAACCGTGAGCTCCCGGACCTGCATTCCAGGGAGTCTCACTCTTGCATATTGCCCTCGTCGCGCCCCCGTTCATCCCTGTTCCGCCCGTCGCTTACGGCGGCACCGAACTCTTCGTCGCGCACCTCGCCGAAGGTCTCTCCGCGCGCGGGCATGACGTGATCGTGTACGCCAACGGCGAGTCGCGTGTATCGTGCGAAACGCGCTGGCGCTACGCCGAGACGGACTGGCCGCCACGGCCGGGCTCGGAGACGACGCTGAAGTCCATCGACCACGCCGCCTGGTCGGTCGCCGACATCGCGCGCGAACGATTCGACGTCGTGCATCTCAACGAGGCGGTCGCGGTTCCGCTGTCGCGATTCATGTCGATGCCGGTCGTCTATACACTGCACCACCCGTTCGAACCGGATCTCTCCGCGCTGTATGCGAAGTACCCGGACGTGAACTACGTCGCGATCAGCGATGCGCAGCGCGCGCGCGAAACGGCGGCGAAGCTCCGCACGATCCACCACGGGCTCCGCGTCGAGGACTACGTGTTCGAGGATCGCAAGCAGGACTACGTCTGTTTCCTCGGCCGGATCGCGCCGGTGAAGGGGCCGCATCTGGCGATCGCGGCCGCGCGGCAGGCGGGCGTGCGCCTCAAGCTGGCGGGAGAAATCCAGCCGACCTTCAAGGATTACTGGGATCGACAGGTCGCGCCGGACATCGACGGCGCGCAGATCGAATACGTCGGCGAAGCGGACCATCAACTGAAGAACGAACTGCTGGCGAACGCCCGCGCGCTCCTCTTTCCAATCCAGTGGGACGAACCGTTCGGCCTCGTCATGATCGAGGCGATGGCCTGCGGCACGCCGGTGCTCGCGCTCCCGGGCGGCTCCGTCGCGGAGGTCATCGCCGACGGCGAAAGCGGGCGCATCTGCGCGGACGTGGACGAGTTGGCCGAATGGGCCGTCAACCCCGGCATCGACCCGCACGACTGCCGGCGCTACGCCGAGAAGCGCTTTTCGGTGGACCGCATGGTGGACGAGTACGAGGCGCTGTACCGCGAGCTGATCGTCGGCGCGCACGTGCCCGCTGAGAAACAGAGACTGTAGAACGCGATGGCCGACGTCATCAAGGTCGAAGATCAGTACTACATCCTGGCGACCGCGGCGCGCGCGCGCGGCTCGTCGGCCGTGCTGAAACACGCGGACACGTTCGCGGTCTTCGACTCGCTCGGCGACATCGTCGGCGCCGGCCTCGGCGAGCAGGGACTCTACCACCAGGGCACGCGATTCCTGTCGCTCCTGCGGCTGCGTCTCGGTCACGACCGGCCGCTGCTGCTCAGCTCCCGCACGCACACCGACAACGCGGTGTTCGGCGCGGATCTCACGAACGCGGACGTCATCTCCGGCGGCGCCGTGAAGCTGCCGCGCGACGTCGTCCACATCTATCGGTCGCGGTTTCTCTGGAACGGCGTGCTGTACGAGCGGCTGCGGCTCGTCAACTACGCCGCGGACACGGTGCGGCTGACGATCGTGTACGAATTCGCCGCCGACTACGCCGATATCTTCGAGGTGCGCGGCACCCGTCGCGAGCGGCGCGGCGCGCAGCTCGGCACGCGCCGGGACGACGACTGGATGGAAACCGGGTATCGCGGCCTCGACGGCGTCGTGCGTTGCACGCGCATCGAGTGGGATCAGCGTCCGGTTGACGTTCGCGACGAACAGGCATCGTGGGACGTCTCGCTCGCGCCGCACGAGACGCTCACGCTCTCGATGCAGGTGAGCTGCGTCGTGGAGTCCAGTTCCGCGCCTTCAGCGCCGTCACTCGACGACGCGTATCGGATGTTGTGCGATCGACAGCGCGAGGCGGCCGCGGCGTATGCGAGGGTCGATACATCCAACAGACAATTCGACGCCTGGATCCAGCGATCGTTCGCCGACGTGCAGATGATGGCGACCGACACGGCGTACGGGCCGTATCCCTATGCGGGCGTGCCGTGGTTCAACACGGCGTTCGGGCGCGACGGCATCATCACGGCGCTCGAGCTGCTCACGGTCAATCCGTCGCTGGCGCGCGGTGTCCTCCGGTACCTCGCAGCGACGCAGGCGGACGCGGTGGTCCCGGATCGCGACGCCGAGCCGGGCAAGATTCTCCACGAGACGCGCGGCGGCGAGATGGCGGCGCTGGGCGAGGTGCCGTTCGGGTTGTATTACGGCAGCGTCGACGCGACGCCGCTTTTCGTGGTGCTCGCCGGCGCGTATTACCGGCGGACGGCGGACCGCGCGCTGCTCGAACACCTGTGGCCGCACGTGGAGCGCGCGCTCGAATGGATCGATCGCTACGGCGACCGCGACGGCGACGGCTTCGTCGAGTACGAGCGCCGCACGCCAACGGGGCTGGCGCACCAGGGCTGGAAGGACTCGCAGGACTCGGTGTTCCACGCGGACGGCGTGCTCGCGGACGCGCCGATCGCGCTCTGCGAAGTCCAGTCGTACGTGTTCGGCGCGCGCAAGGCCGCCGCGATGCTCGCGCGGGCGCTCGGCTCCTCGTCACGCGCCGAAGAACTGGAGCACGCGGCGGAGGATCTGCGCGGCCGATTCGAGCGCGACTTCTGGTCGGAGGAGTTGGGAATGTACGCGCTCGCGCTGGACGGCGCGAAACGCAAATGCGTCGTACGGACGTCGAACGCGGGGCAATGTCTGCTGACGGGCATCGCGCGGCGCGACCGCGCGCGCCGCATCGCCGAATCGATGGTCTCCGGAGATCTGTTTTCGGGCTGGGGCGTGCGGACGGTGGCGGCAACCGAAGCGCGCTACAACCCGATGTCGTACCACAACGGATCCATCTGGCCGCACGACAACGCGCTCGTGGCCGCAGGCTTTGCGCAGTACGGATTCAGCGACCTGGTGCAGCCGATCCTGGCGGCCCTCTTCGATGCGAGCCTCCATGTCGAGCGCCACCGGCTGCCCGAGTTGTTCTGCGGCTTCCGCCGCCGCAGCGACGAAGCGCCGACGCTCTATCCGGTCGCGTGCTCGCCGCAAGCCTGGTCGGCGGGGAGCGTGTTCCTGCTGCTGCAGGCCTCGCTCGGACTGACGATCGACGCGACGCAGCGCCGCGTGGCCGTCGCGCACGCGGAGCTGCCGCCGTTTCTGGAGCGGGTCACCATCCGCGACCTTCGGATCGCCGACGCGTCCGTCGACCTGCTGTTCGAGCGCCGCGCGCGCGACGTCGGCGTCACCGTCCTCGAACGGCGGGGCGACGTCGAAGTCGCCATCACGAAATAGCTTCCAGCTTCCAGCTGCCACCCGAACCGAGAAGCCCCGCGGCAGCGGCCGATGCGATCGATCGCTGGTCGAGCGAACGCATTCCCGTCAGGCTGATCGGGAATGCCGCCGAGGCGCTGTGGGCTGGCGACCGGTCTCGTGCTCTCCACCGACACGGGCGCGCTGGGGGCTGGTGCAGGGACAGGGTGCTGAGGAAAAGCGGGCCGAGTGCTAGGATTGGGGCTTCCCCCAGGTGTTTCTTGTCTGCCAGGAGGTCCGCTATGAACGAACTCGACATGTTTCTGGGCGCGTGGGAGCGCGAGTCGGAGAGCACGCTGAAGCTGCTGCGTGCGCTGCCGGCGGCGCAGTACGATTTTCGGCCTGATGCCGGCGGCCGATCGCTCGGCGAGCTGGCGTGGCATCTCGCCGAGGGTGACGCCTACATGAGCTACGGGATCGAGAATGGCACGTTCGCGATGGACGCGAAGCCGCCGAACATCGAGCGTCCGCGTCAGGTCGAGGCGCTCGCGCCCGGCTACGAGCGGATCCACCGCGAGGCGGTTGCGCGGATCCGGAAGCTGAAGCCGGAGGATCTGGATCGCACCGTGTCTTTCTTCGACGGCAGGGGGGTCCCGATCCGCGACATTCTGTGGGGATTCATCATTTCCCACGGCATCCATCACCGCGGTCAGCTCAGCCTGATGTGTCGGCTCGCCGGCGGTTGTGCGCCCGGGCTGTACGGGCCGAACCGCGAGGAGACCGCCGCGATGCGCGCCGCCGCCGCCGCGCGCGCATAGCGTCAGCCGTTCCTCGAGCCCGCCTCGTCCTCGAGGCGGGCTTCTCTCATTTCGCGCATCGGTGACGAGGAGCGACGTCGGCGACGCAACATTGCCGTGACTGTCCGTCGCCGTGCACCCGACCGTGGTCGTGCCGACCGCTCTCGCCTGGCATCTAGTGTTAGACTGTGTACATCATCACACAATCGATCACAAATGCTCGAAATCGTTTCTCGCCGCGGAAGCGATCGCCGCGTTCGTCGACGCGGAGAGTTGGCAACTCGATGAGATTCAGATGGGGCTTCACGAGCTCGACGGGGACGTGACCGTCGACCACAAGCAGGTCTCGACGTGGCTTCGTTCGTGGGGAGGCAAGCGTGAGCGAAAGGCTCCTCGCGTGTGAACATCGTCTGGTCGCGGCAGGCCATCGGTCATCTCGCGCAGTTACGGACGTACATCGCCCGTGACAGTCCAGGCGCGGCAGCCCGAGTCGCTGCTACCTTGCTGGATGCCGTCGAACGTCTCGAGGAGTTTCCCAACATCGGTCGTCCGGGTCGAGTGGCTGGCACACGCGAGTTAGTCGTTCCGGGTACTCCCTATGTGATCCCATACAGGCTGCGGGGCGACCGCCTTGAAATCATCGCCGTCTTCCACGGGCGTCAGAAATGGCCGAAGCGGCTTTGAAGCGGGTGCAACACTGCGCATCAGGCGGTCAGGGCCGGCGACGATCGCATGTGCTCGATTGCGCCGGCCAGCTTCCGGACGCCGGCGTCCAGCGCCGAGGGCAGCACGCTCGTGAAGCACAAGCGCAGCTGCGAATCGCCGGCGGGATCCGGATAGAACGCCGGGCCCGCGACGAACGCGACGCCGGCGGCCAGCGCGCGCTCGAGCAGCGCGGTCGCGCTCATCCCCGGCTCCAGCCGGCACCAGACGTACAGCCCGCCCTGCGGGCGCGCGAACCGCAGCGCGCCGGCGGGCACGTGACGCTGGAGCGCCGCAAGCATCAGCCCCGAGCGGCGCGCGTGCTCCGCGCGGATCCGTTTCAGGTGCGCGTCGAACGCGCCCTGCCTGATCAGCCGCGCCATCGCGAATTGGACGAGGTTCTGCGTGTGCGGGTCGAGACGCTGCTTCATGATCGCGATCTGCTCGACGATCGACGGCGCCGCGGCGATCCAGCCAAGCCGCAGCCCGGGCGCCAGCACCTTCGAGAACGAGTTGAGATGGATCACGAGGTTGTGCCCGTCCAGCTCCCGCAGCGTCGGCGGCGCCGGTTCGTTGAAGTACAGATCGTGATACGTCGCATCCTCGACGATCGGCACGCGATACCGCTGCGCGAGCGTCAGCAGCTCGCGCCGGATCCGGATCGGCATCGTGATGCCCGTGGGATTCTGGAAGGTCGGGTTCGTGTAGACCAGCTTCGGCCGGTAGCGCACGAGCAGATCCTCCAGCTCGTCGACGTCGCCCGCGGCGACGTCCCAGCCAATCAGCTTCGCGCCCGCCGCGCGGAACGACTGAATCGCGCCAAGGTAGCCGGGGCGATCGACGATCACCGCGTCACCGGGATCGATCAGACACCGGGCGAGCAGATCGAGCCCCTGTTGCGCGCCGCCCAGAATCAGCACGCGCTCGCGCGGAACGCCGTAGCGATCCGAGATCGCATGACGGAATTCCGGCTGACCCTCCGTCGGCCCGTGCCGCCACGCCGACGCGGGATCGTTGCGGAGCACGTGCGCGACCGCTTCCTGGAACGCGTCGTTCGGAAAGAAGTCGATCGCCGGCTCGCCGGCCGCGAGCGAGAGCATCCGCGGATCGGACGCGTGACGGACGACATCACGAAGCGTGGAGTCGCTCGTGCGCAGCGCGGCGGCGGCAATCTTGCCGCGCCACGCGAACGGCGTCCCCTCGGGCTCCGGCGGCGCGCACACGAACGTGCCGCGCCCGACATACCCGCGCAGCAAGCCGCGCGACTCCAGCTCCCGATACGCGCTGACGACGGTCGTCCGGCTGATCTTGAGCCGCCCGGCGAGCGTGCGTTCCGGCGGCACGCGCGCGCCCGACGGCAGATCGCCCCGCGCGATCGCCGATTCGAGCAGCGTGACCAGATGGCTATAAAGGGGGCGCGAGGTGCGGACGAAGTCGGTCTCGAGCGACGCCAGCATGGGACCCTCCCAAAAGGAGAACTGTGGATCAGGTGGGTCGGCGAAGTCGAGGTCCAATTGAGGCGTGGCAGGCCAGGAAGTCAAGGCCAATGGGCCTGATGGCGGGTTTCTCGAGGCTTCGGAGAAGTCCAATTCCGCGGCGGCCCTCGCCGCGTTACTTCAGATCTTCCCTCAACAAATCCGTGTTGATCGCGAACGCCGCTTCCGCTCCTTCGGCGGCCGCGACGACCACCCACTGCACGGCGCGCGACGCGTCGCCGGCGACGTAGAGACCGGGCAGGTGCGTCGCTTCGTACTTGCCGGTGCGCACCGTCCCCTTCTCGTTGAATTCGCAGCCGAGGCGGAGCGCAAGACGCGACTGCTGCGTCTGGCCCGTCGTGAAGAAGAGCGCGCGCCGCGGGAGCGCGTCGCCGCGGGCGAAGACGATGCGCTCGAGACGCCCGTCGCGTCCCTCGAGACGATCGACGCGATCCTCCCGCACGGCGATGCCGTTGCGCGCCAGCCGCTCGCGTCCGTCGGCGTCGATCTCCGGCGGCCCGTCGGTGCAGAGGACGATGTCGCGGCTCCAGCCGATCAACTCGAGGGAGAGGCCGAGTCCGCGCGCGCCGCGGCCGTAGACGGCGAGCGGCTCATCGCGCAGTTCCCAGCCGTCGCAGTACGGGCAGTGGAAGATGCTCCGTCCGAAGAGCTCGCGGAAGCCGTCGATCTCGGGGAGGTTGTCCACCACGCCGGTCGCGATGAGGAGTTTGCGCGACGCGAACTCGCGGCCGTCCGTGAGCGCGACGCGGAAGCGGCGGTCGGGCCGGCACTCCGCCTCCACCACTTCGGCGTCCTGCCAGTCGATCGTGTCGTACTGCCGGAGCTGGTCGCGTCCGATGCGAAGGAGCTCGGCGGGCGCGATGCCGTCTCGCGTCAGATAGCCGTGCAGCGCCTGCGACGCGGCGTTGCGCGGCCGCCCGCTGTCGCAGACGAGGACGCGCCGCCGGCACCGCCCGAGCACGAGCGCCGCGCTCAAGCCAGCCGGGCCGGCGCCGACGATGATGACGTCATACATAGACATAGGGCGTTGGGCTTCAGGCTTGATGCCTGAAGCCCGTCTATGTCTGCGCGATCGCAGCGAAGCGCGGGTCGTCCCGCAGCGACTCCAGGTCCGGATCGCGGACGATGCGGGCGGCGGTGAGCCTGGGGAGCGCCTTGGCGACGCGTTCGAGCGCGGCGAGCGCGCGGTCGCGGTCGCCGCGGAGCGCGTGCAGGCAGGCGATGTAATAGCGCGTAAACGGATCGTCGGCGCCGTTTGCGACGCGGGCGTCGAAGGCCTTGAGCGCGACGTCGAAGCACGCCGCCGCCTCCGCCGTCCGCCCCTCGCGCAGGTGCGCGGCGCCGAGCTTCACGTGCAGCTCGATCGACTGGCGATCGCGCAGCGCGTGATCGCTCGTCGAGACGAACGCCAGCTCCTTGTCGTACTCGGCGATCGCCTGCGCGTAGCGTCCCTGGAGATAGTGGACGTAGCCGTAGCGCGCGTGCGCGCCGACGATCTCGAGGCCGGCGCTGCCGGAGATGTACTGCTCCTGCAGATCGACGGCGCGGCGGCTGGCCGTCTCGGCCTCGGCGAACCGGCGCTCCCACGCGTAGAGCAGCGCCAGCTGCAGCCACGCGTAGCCCGCTTCCGGGTTCAACGCGATCGCGCGCTCGAACTCCGCGATCGATCCCTCGAAGGCCCCCTGGCCGACCCATAACGTGCGCGCCAGGCTCGCGTGCGCCTGCGCGTTGCCGGGATCGAGGCGCACCGCCTCGCGCATCGACACGATCGCCTCGTCGATGTGGCCGAGCGTGAGGTGCGCGGAGCCGAGCCACATCTGCGCGTCGGTCAGCTGCGGATCGAGCCGCAGCGCGCGCTGCTCGAGATCGATCGCGCGGTTGGCGAGATCCGGCAGCCCCATCAGCGACGCCTTCAGGCCGTAGGCCCCGCCGAGCGCGGCCCACGCCTCCGCGTACTCCGGGTCGCGGCCGACGGCGTGCTCGAACGCGTCGATCGCCCGCTCGAGCGAATCGCGCGTGGCGTTGCGCAGGTTCAGCATGCCGCGCGCGTAGCTCTCGTACGCCTCGACCGACCGCGTTTCCTGCTTCTCGATCCCCGCGATTTCCGAGCCGCGCAGCTCCACGTTCAGCTTCTGCGTCAGCTCGTAGACGATGCGGTCCTGCAGGTCGAAGATGTCGGCGAGCGGGCCATCGACCTTGACGGTGCCCCGTTGTTCGCCGCTGTCGACCGCCACGAAGCTCGCGGTGATGCGCACGCGATCGCCGATGCGCTGGTAGCCGCCGACGACGACCCACGTCGCGCCGAGCCGGCGGCCGATGTCGATCGCGAGCCGATCGTCGAGCGTCCCCTCGGTCGCGCTCAGGTGGCGCAGCGCGTCGAACACGCGCGCGCGGCCGATGATGATGAGGCCGTGCACGTTCTTGAGGTCCGCGCTGACGGTCTCGGCGATGCCGCTGCCGATCCAGTCGTCCGAGGGCTCGCGCGTGATGTTGGCGAACGTCATGACCGCCACCGCGCTCGCGGGCGTCGCCACGACGAGTCCGCTGCGGATGCTCGCCGTCAGCGGCCGGTCGAAGCCGCGCGACAGATCGCGAAGATCCGTTTTCAGATCGCCGGCCGATTGATACCGCGCCGACAGGGTCTTCTCCATCGCGCGCCGCACGATCGCGTCGAACGCGGTCGGCACCGCGGCGTTCAACTGGGACGGCGGCGGCGGCGACGCGTGCAGGACCTGATCGATGATCTCCGTCGGCGTGCTTCCCTCGAACGGCAGCCGCGCCGTCACGGCTTCGTACAGGACGACGCCGAGCGAGAAGATGTCGGACCGCCCGTCCACGGGCCGTCCGAGCGCCTGTTCCGGAGACATGTACGAAACCGTCCCGAGAATCACGCCGGCGATGGTCATCTGCGCCTGCGTCGCGGTCGGATCGGGCTGCCGGTCCGCGAATTTCGCGAGGCCGAAATCCAGGACCTTCACGACGCCGCGGCCGGTCAGCATCAGGTTCGCGCTCTTGATGTCGCGGTGCACGATCCCGTGCCCGTGCGCTTCCTCGAGCGCGTCGGCGACCTGCACACCGATCTCAGCCGCCTCGCGGACGCCGAGCGGTCCGCGCGTGAGCCTCTCGGACAGCACTTCGCCCTCGACGTACTCCATCGCGATGAACGCCGACCCGCCGTACTCGCCGATGTCGTAGGTGACCGCGATGTTCGGCGAGCGCAGCAGCGAGGCGGCGCGCGCTTCGTTCATCAACCGCGCGCGGCTGTCCGGATCCGCCCGGAACGCGGCGGGCAGGAACTTCAGCGCGACGGGACGACCCAGCCGGACGTCCTCGGCGCGGTAGACCTCTCCCATGCCGCCGGCGCCGAGCCGCTCGGTGATTCGGTAATGCTGGATCGTTGTCCCGATCAATTCTTCGTTTGCCTTGATCCCAGCCACGCGTCCCTGAACGCTTTCTCCTCCGGCCTCAGTCTGCCGCCCGGCGTCGCCTCGACGAGCGTCGCCGTCAACGCCGGATCCTCCTGGAGCGTGACGGCGGCGGTCGCGGGACCGCTCCGGCGGTTGAAGGCAAGGGCGATCGTATCTCCAGGCTTGTGCGCCGCGAGCGCTTCCTGAATCTGCTGCGCGTTCGCGACGCTCTTCCCGTCCACCGCCGTCACCACATCGTCCTGCTCGAGGCCCGCGACGAACGCGGGGCTGCCCCACGGGACGAGCGTCGAGATCCGCGTACCGTCGAATCCGACGTCGCCCAGCCACGCCCGACCCGGATTGCGCCTGACCAGCGCGACGCCCGCGCGCGCGAGCAGCGTCGCGTAATCGACGACCTCGCGGCCGCGAATGTACCGCGCGACGAAATCGTCGGCGAACGCGCGGTCGCCCGATACGTCGGCCAGCCGATCGCGGACGTCGTTGACGGAGTAGGGACGCCCGACGAGTCCGGGGGCCGGGCCGCCGGGCTTGCCGTGCACGCGCCACATCGCGCGCATGAAGTCGTCGAGCGTGATCTTTCCGGCGCTGCGCTCGCGCAGCGTCAGGTCGAGCGCCAGCGCGATGGCGCCGCCATAGCTGTAATACGAGATGAAGGTGTTCGACAGATTCGTCCGATCGATCGAACGCGCGCCGTCGGCGAAGGGCGCGGCGTGGCTCATGCCGACGGCCGAGCGGAACTGACGTCCGGGCGCGTTGATGACGTCGTTCGCGAGCCCCCCGAACGAGCCGATCGCCTGCGCCGGATCGATGAGGCCCGCGCGCGTCCGGATCAGCGGACCGTAGTACTGCGTGAAGCCCTCGCCGAGCCAGAGTGAATCCGTCAGGTTGGCGTCCTCGAAGTTGAACGGCTCGAGCCCCTCGGGCCTGATGCGCTCGACGTTCCAGCAGTGAAAGAACTCGTGGGCGGCGGTGCCGAGCGCGCCGCGCAGCGCGCGTCCCGTGACGACGGTGCTGTTACGGTGCTCCATGCCGTCGCCGCCGGCCCACGGCAGGTAGTCGGCGAGAAACGTATACGTGCCGGGCTCGTAGTCCGGAAACTCGCCGAACACCGCCTCCGCCTCCCGGACGATCTTCTCGAGGCCCGCGGCGTACTGATCGATGTCCTGATCGGACGCGTCGGAATGAACCGCCGCCCGGATCGTGTACGTCTTGCCGCCCGGGTTCGTCACGGAAAACTGCCGCAGCTTGTACGCGCTCAGCTCCGTCGGGCTGTCGAACAGGTACTGCAGGTTGGGCGCGGTGAACGTGAACGGATCGCTCGTCGGATAGAGCTGCGTCGCCGCCTTCCAGCCGGAGCCCGGCGGCGGCGTGAACGTGACGCGGACCGGGCGATCGTCGAAGCCGCGCGCCCAGATCAGGAGCGCCGGCAGATTCATGTGCGCGTGCGTCGTGTCGATCGCGAGGTATGTGCCGTCGATCGTGTCGCCGTACACCTTGTACTGGATCCGGACGGTGCCGTCGTGGCCGGCGACGTTCCACTGATGCGGGTTCACGCGCACCGCCGTCAACTCCTTGCCGCTGCCGTCGAACGCGCGCAGGTCGAAGACGTTCTTCGCGAACTCGTGGACCGCGTAGCGGCCCGGCGAGGATCGACTCATGCGCGCCTCGAGCGCGCCCTGCACGCGCGTAAACGTCGCCTCCACCTGCGCCCATCGATGCTCCGGCGCGGGAAACGTCACCGTGTACTCGGTCCGACCGACGCCCGCCTGCGCGGCGAGCAACACGGGCAAGACCGCGATCGCGAAGAGAATCGCCCGGATCCTGAGACGCATCGGAAATAACTCCGGGGTCCATCTTATACGGATGATGGAGGACGGATGAGAGATGGGAGATGGGGGATGAAAAGTCATCCCGTTTGACATCCTTGTGAAAAGTTTCACATTATTGGATCCGGTGGCTCCCGCCGGGCGTGGAAGTGGCGCGCCGCTTCGCGGCCGCACGCTGTTCCATCTTCGCAAAGCCTCCTCGTTCGGAGTAGGCTGGGGGGCGCGCGTGCGTCGCGGACGTTCAGACAATGAGTCAGATCTTCCTCCGCCCCTTCAACATCTACTCGAAGCTGAGCATTGTCGTGACGGCGGTTCTCGTCGGTGGCCTCTCCATCATCGTCTTCGGCATGAGCTGGACGGGCTACGTCACCGGCCAGGGCGTCACGCGCGATCAACCGATTCAGTTCAGTCACGCACATCACGTCGGCTCGATGGGCATCGACTGCCGCTACTGTCATTCGACGGTCGAGGAGTCCGCCTTCGCGAACATTCCGCCGACGAAGACGTGCATGAACTGCCACGCGCAAATCTGGACCAACGCGCCGATCCTCGAGCCGGTGCGCGCGAGCTTTCGCGACAATCGCCCGCTTCAGTGGTGGCGCATCCACGATTTGCCCGATTTCGTGTACTTCAACCACAGCATCCATGTGAACAAGGGCGTGGGATGCGCCACGTGCCACGGCCAAGTCGACCGAATGCCCCTCCTCTATCAGGAAGCCTCCCTGCAGATGAGGTGGTGCCTCGATTGTCACCGCAACCCGGCCAAGTACGTGCGCCCCCGCGACCAGGTGTTCAACATGAACTGGGAGCCGCCGGCAGACGACCCCGGCCTCGGCGAACGACTCGTCAAGGAATACAAGATCATGGACGTCCGGCAGCTCACGAGCTGCTCGACATGCCACAGGTAAAGCTTCCAGCTTCCAGCCGCCAGCTTCCAGCTCTCATGCTGGACCGAGTGCGGCACCGTTCTTAGCCGGAAGCTGGTCGCTGGAAACTGGAAGCTCGAAAGAATGGACTTTTCTGCAATCCGCTGTACTGGCGCAGCCTGGGCGAGCTGGCCGACACGCCGGCGTTCCGCGAGTATCTGCACCGCGAGTTTCCCGAGCAGGCGTCGCAGTGGAACGATCCCAAGGGACGCCGGCAGTTCCTGAAGCTGATGAGCGCGTCGCTCGCGTTGGCGGGCGTGGGCGCGTGCACGAAGCAGCCCCCCGAGAAAATCATCCCGTACGTGCGGCAGCCGGAAGATCTCGTGCCCGGCAAGCCGCTCTTCTTCGCGACGGCGCTTCCCTTCGCGGGGGTCGCGGCGCCGGTGCTCGTCGAAAGACACGAGGGACGGCCGACCAAGGTCGAAGGCAACCCGCAACATCCCGCGAGTCTCGGCGCGACCGACGCGTTCGCTCAGGCGGACGTCCTCACGCTCTACGACCCCGATCGCGCGCAGACGGTGATGTACCGCGGCGAAGTCCGCGGGTGGGGCGATTTCCTCACCGCGAGCAGGTCGGTCCTTGCGATCCAGAAAACGAAACAGGGATCCGGCCTTCGGTTCCTCACCGAAACGATTACGTCGCCGACCGTCGGCGAACAGTTGCAGCTTCTCCAGAAGGACTTTCCCCGGGCGAAGTGGCACCAGTGGGATCCGATCACGCGTGACGCGGCGCGCGCCGCGGCGCGGCAGAGCGCCGGCCACGCCGCCGACGCGGTCTACCACTTCGACCAGGCCGACGTCGTCGTTTCGCTCGACGCGGACTTCTTGACGGTGGGTCCGGGCCACGTTCGGTACACGAAGGATTTCTCGGCCCGCCGCCGCGTCACCGACGACAAGAAGGACATGAACCGCCTCTACGTCGTCGAGAGCACGCCGACGCTGACGGGCGCCAAGGCGGATCACCGCCTCGCGTTGAAGGGCGCGGACGTCGAGGGCTTCGCGCGCGCGCTGGCGTCAGCGCTAGGCGCGGGCGGGGGCGCGGCGGCGACGACCGCGTCCGCAGAGTCCGCGAAGTGGGCGCCCGCGATCGCGAAGGAGCTGCAGGCGAGCCGCGGCAAGAGCCTCGTCGTCGCCGGCGACTATCAGCCGGCGTCGGTGCATGCGCTCGCGCACGCGATGAACCAGACGCTCGGCAACGTCGGGACGACGGTCACGTACGCGCCGACGATCGAAGTGAACCCGACCGATCAGGTGTCGTCGCTGCGCGATCTCGTGCAGGCGATGGACGCCGGGCAGGTCGAGGTGCTCGTCATCGTCGGCGGGAACCCGCTCTTCACGGCGCCCGCGGATTTCCGGTTCCAGGATCGGCTCGCGAAGGTGCCGCTCGCGGTCCATCACAGCCTCTACTACGACGAGACGTCGGCGTATTGCCACTGGAACCTGCCGATGGCGCATGCGCTCGAGAGCTGGGGCGACGCCCGCGCGTACGACGGCACCGTCACGATCGTGCAGCCGCTCATCGCGCCGCTCTACGAGGGGCGGACGATGCACGAGCTGTTCGCGGCGTTCATCGACGCGCAGAACGGCAAGTCCGGGCACGACCTCGTGAAGGATTACTGGACGCGCGCGCACGGCGGCAAGGTTGCCGGCTGGACGATCCACGACACGGCCGGCGCGCCGTTCAAGAGCGCCGACAGCTTCTGGAAGCACGTGCTGCACGATGGGTGGATTCCGGGAACTGCCGCAGCCGATGGTGGAGGACGGATGACGGATGGTGGAAAGGCCGGCGATGCCTCCGCGAACCGTCAACCGGCGTCCACCATCCAACAACCGTCGTCCGCCATCCATCAACTGTCATCCGTCATCCCCGCCGCGAGCGGAGCGAGCGGCGGCCTCGAGATCATCTTCCGCCCCGACCCGCACATCTGGGACGGGCGTTTCGCGAACAACGGATGGCTGCAGGAGCTGCCGAAGCCGATCACGAAGGTCACGTGGGATCCGACGGCGTGGGTGAGCCCGCGGCTCGCGGAGCAGCGAGGGCTCAACGAAGGGGACCTGATCGAGCTGCGCTATCGCGGCAACGCCGCGCAGCTGCCGGTCGTGATCGTGCCCGGGCAACCCGATGGATCGGTGACGGTGTTTCTCGGCTACGGGCGGCGGCGCACGGGACGGGTCGGGAGCGCCGTGACGGGCGAGTCGCAGGCGTTCGACGTCTACAAGCTGCGCTCGTCGGACGCGCTGTGGTTCGGCGACGGCCTGGAGATCGCGAAGGCGGGCGGCAAGTACGTCCTCGCGCGGACGCAGGAACATCACCTGATGGAAGCGCCGCGGTCGCTGTCGATCGTTCCCGAGTGGGAATACAACGGCTACAAGTGGGGGATGGCGATCGATCTGTCGTCGTGCACCGGCTGCGCGACGTGCACGATCGCGTGCGTCGCGGAGAACAACATTCCGGTGGTCGGCAAGGACGAAGTGCACAAGGGACGCGACATGCACTGGATCCGCGTGGACCATTACTTCGCCGGCGATCTCGAGAACCCGGAGATGTACCACCAGCCCGTGCCGTGCATGCAGTGCGAGAACGCGCCGTGCGAGCTGGTGTGTCCGGTCGGCGCGACCGTGCACAGCTCGGAAGGGCTGAACGACATGGTCTACAACCGGTGCGTCGGCACGCGCTACTGCTCGAACAACTGCCCGTACAAGGTCCGCCGCTTCAACTTCCTGCTCTACTCCGACTGGGACACGAAGAGCCTCTATCCGCTGCGCAACCCGGACGTGACGATCCGGAGCCGCGGCGTCATGGAGAAGTGCACGTATTGCGTGCAGCGGATCAACGCGGCGCGGATCGAATCGGAGAAGCAGGACCGACGGATTCAGGACGGCGAGGTCGTCCCGGCGTGCGCGGCCGCCTGTCCGGCCGACGCGATCGTGTTCGGCGACCTCAACGATCCGAAGAGCCGCGTCAACACGCTGAAGGCGCAGCAGCGCGAGTACGGGCTGCTCGAGGAACTCAACACACGTCCGCGCACCAGTTATCTGGCCGCGCTCCGGAACCCGAATCCGGAGCTGGAGTCCTCGCGCGGCGCTTCGACGACTGAGCACTGATGGATCCGAAACCCGCCACGTACGAACCGCCGCCGCTCATCGCCCCGGGACACAGCTTCGCCTCGGTCACGGACAAAATTGCCGCGATCGTCCTCTCCGGCCGTCAGCCGATGGGCTGGTTCATCGGCGTCACGATCGGGTTCGCGATCACCATGGTGCTGATGGGCGCCCTCACGTACCTGCTCATAAAGGGCACGGGCATCTGGGGCATCAACATCCCTGTCGGCTGGGGCTTCGCGATCATCAATTTCGTCTGGTGGATCGGCATCGGCCACGCCGGGACGCTGATTTCCGCGATTCTGCTGCTGCTGAAGCAGGGCTGGCGCACGTCGATCAACCGCTTCGCCGAAGCGATGACGCTCTTCGCCGTCATGTGCGCGGGGGTGTTCCCGCTGATCCACACCGGACGGCCGTGGCTCGCGGCCTACTGGCTGTTCCCCTATCCGAGCAGCATGTCCATCTGGCCGCAGTTCAGGAGCCCGCTGATCTGGGACGTGTTCGCCGTCTCGACGTACTTCACGGTCTCGCTGCTGTTCTGGTACGTGGGACTGATCCCCGACCTCGCCACGCTGCGCGACCGTGCGAAGAGGCGGTCGCTCCAGATCATCTACGGCGTCTTCGCGCTCGGCTGGCGCGGCTCGGTCAAGCACTGGGACCGCTACGAGCAGGCCTACCTGCTGCTCGCGGGCCTGGCGACGCCGCTGGTGCTGTCGGTCCATACCGTGGTCAGCTTCGACTTCGCGATCGGGATCGTCCCCGGCTGGCACACGACGATCTTCCCGCCGTACTTCGTCGCGGGCGCGATCTACGACGGGTTCGCGATGGTGCTGACGCTCGCGATTCCGCTCCGCTGGATGTACGGGCTGCAGGACTTCATCACGCTGCGCCACCTCGAGAACATGGCCAAGGTCACGCTGGTCACCGGCCTGATCGTCGGCTACGGCTACCTGATGGAGGCGTTCTTCGGCTGGTACAGCGCGAACACGTACGAAGGCTTCATGATCTGGAACCGCATGACCGGCCCGTACTGGCCGATGTACTGGGTCCTGGTCTTCTGCAACATCATCACGCCGCAGTGGCTCTGGTTCCGCCGCGTGCGGACGACGCCCGGGCTGCTCTTCTGCGTCGCGATGGTCGTCAACATCGGCATGTGGCTCGAGCGCTTCGTCATCGTCGTCACGAGCCTGCACCGCGACTTCCTGCCGTCCGCGTGGGGCATGTACCACGGCACGATCTGGGACTGGGCGACGTTCATCGGCACGCTCGGGCTCTTCGTCACGCTGTTCTTCCTGTTCATCCGCGTGCTGCCGATGATCTCGATCTTCGAGATGCGCACGCTCGTGCCCGAGGCCAAGGTGCAGGGAGCGGAGGGACACTGATGGCCGACCCGGCGCTCCACGGCGTCCTCGCGGAGTTCGACAACCCGACGAGCCTGCTCAACGCCGCGCACAAGGCGCGCGAGGCGGGCTACCGCGACCTCGACGCGTTCACGCCGTACCCGATCGAGGAGATCTCGGACGCGATCGGGTTCCACGATCGGCGGCTGTCGAAGATCGTGCTGGGGGGCGGGCTCGCGGGCATGCTCGCGGGCTACGGGCTGCAGTACTGGGTGCACGCGGTTACGTATCCGATCAACGTCGCGGGAAAGCCGCCGAACAGCTGGCCGCAGTTCGTGCCGGTGACCTTCGAGCTGACGATCCTCTTCTCGGCGCTCGCCGCCGTCATCGGGATGATCGTCCTCAACGGGCTGCCGATGCCGTACCACCCGGTGTTCAACGTGCCGCGCTTCTCGAACGCCAGCCGCGACCGCTTCTTCCTGCTCGTCGAGGCGACCGACCCGAAGTTCGATCGCAAGCAGACGATGGACTTCCTGAAAACGCTGCAGGCGCGCGAAGTCAGCGAGGTGGAACCGTGACGCGCTTCCAACGCTGCTGTCTGCTTTTCTCGGTGCTCGCGGGGCAGGCTCGTGACGACGATGACGAAGCGCTCGAGCCGCAGGCGCTTCTCCTGTCTCCTGTCTTCTGTCTCCTGCTCCTGTCTTCTGTTCATGGCCTGCCGTCAGGACATGCACAACCAGCCGAAGTACATCCCGCTGCGCGAGAGCGAGTTCTTCGCGGACGGTTCGAGCGCGCGGCCGCTCGTCGAGGATACCGTTGCGCGCGGCACCCTCCAGGACGACTCGGCGTTCTACACGGGCAAGAGCGGCACGCAGGAGCTGGACACGCTGCCGTTGCCGCTGACGAAGGAACTGCTCGACCGCGGCGAGGCGCGCTACAACATCTTCTGCGCCCCGTGCCACGACCGGCGCGGCAACGGCGTCGGCATGATCGTCCACCGCGGCTACCGCCAGCCGCCGTCGTACCACATCGACCGGCTGCGGCAGGTCCCGATCGGGCATTTCTTCGACGTCATCACCAACGGGTTCGGCGCGATGCCCGACTATCGCGCGCAGATCCCGCCGCGCGATCGCTGGGCGATCGCGGCCTACATCCGCGCGCTGCAGCTCAGCCAGCACGCGTCGGCCGCCGATATTCCCGCGCCGGAGCGCGACAAGCTCTCGCAAACGTCGGCGCCGCCGCAGGGAACGGAGAAGCGCGAACACTGATGGCCACACAGGGTTTGACGACTGACCTTCCGGTCCTCGGACGGCTGCGGCGGCAGGGGCTCATGGTCGGGGCCGCGGGACTCATCCTCGGGGCGATCGGCGCCTTCGCGCAGCCGGATCAATTCATGCCGGCGTGGCTGATCGGCTTCACGTTCTGCCTGGGCCTGTCGCTCGGCTGCCTCGCGATGCTGATGATTCAGCACATGTCCGGCGGCAGGTGGGGGCTCGTCGCGCGCCGCGTATTCGAGGCCGGCAGCCGTCTGCTGCCGTATTGCCTGCTGCTCTACATCCCGATCGGGGTGATGTTGCCGAAGCTCTACATCTGGGCGCGCCCGGCCGCGGTGCAGGCGGACCACATCCTTGTCTTGAAGCAGCCCTATCTGAACGTCCCGTTCGCGCTGGTCCGCGCCGCGATCTATTTCGGGGTCTGGATCTTCTGCATGTGGCACCTGAACCGCTGGTCCGTCCGCCAGGATCGCGGCGAGGTCGCCGTCACGCCCGCCGACATGCGCCGGTTCCGCGTCATCAGCGCACCGGGGCTGCTCGCCTACGTGATCCTGATGACGTTCGCCTCCGTCGACTGGCTGATGTCGCTCGACCCGCGTTGGTACTCGACGATTTTCGGCTTCATCGTGGTCGTCGGGCAGGGCCTGGCGGCGCTCTCGCTCGCCGCCGTGTCTCTGGCGCTGCTGGCGCCGTACGACCCGCTGGCTCGCTATCTGAAGCCGGTGCACGTGCACGACATCGGCAAGCTCACGCTCGCGTTCGTGATGTTGTGGGCCTACATGTCGTTCTCGCAGTTCCTGATCATCTGGGCGGGCAACCTGCCCGAGGAAATCCCGTTCTACCTGGTCCGCATGCGAAGCGGCTGGCAATACGTGAGCCTGCTCCTGGCGCTCGGCCATTTCGCCTTGCCGTTCTGTCTGCTCCTCTCGCGCGATCTGAAGCGGCATCCGCGGCTGCTCGCGCGCGTCGCGCTGTTCATCCTCGCGATGCGTCTGCTCGATTTGATCTGGATCGTGGCGCCCAATTTCAATCAGAACGGCTTCCCGATCCACTGGATGGACGTGTCGATCCCCGTCGGCCTCGCCGGCGTCTGGGTGTTCCTGTTCGCCGCCGCCGGGCACTGAAGGGGCGACGCACCCGCACGGCAGCCTCCACAACCCCGACGTCGCGCACGAGTCGAGCGACATCAACGTTCGCGGCGTGATCTGGTTTCTGGTCACGCTCGTCGTCGTCGCCGCCCTCGTGTACGTCTCGATGTGGGCGATGATGCGCGTGCTCGACAAGATCGAGGCGCGCAACGACCCGCAGGTGTCGCCGCTCGCGGCCCCCGCCGGCGAGCTGCCGCCAGAGCCGCGCCTGCAGACGACGCCATGGGCGGATCTGCGCGTCTTCCGCGCCGCCGAGGACAAGGCGCTCTCGAGCTACGGGTGGATCGATCAGAAGAACGGGGTCGCCTACATGCCGATCGAGAAGGCGAAGGAGCTGCTCCTGCAGCGCGGCCTGCCGGCGCGCGCGAGCGCGGACGTCATGGAAGGGACGTACGTCGCGTCGAGCGGCGAGTCGGACGGCGGCCGCAGCATTCCAGCCGGACAACCGGATCAGTCGTCGGCCGTCGCCGCGAAGCCGGCGCCGCCATCGACACCGCCGGCGGCGGCGAAGAAAGGAGGGCTTTAGGCTTTGGGCTCGAAGCCCAAAGCCCCAAAGCCTGAAGCCAGAACACATGCAGATGTCCAGCAAGACCGCGGCAGCCGCAACGCTGCTGGCCGTGTTGATGACGCCCACGCTGGCGCGCGCCCAGGCGATGGGCGCCGAGCCGCCGGAGCTGAATCCGTCGACCAAGAAGCCGCGGATTCTCGAGCAAGTCGGCGTCGATCAGCGGATCGGCCATCAGGTGCCGCCGGACCTGAGGTTCCGCGACGAGACGGGGCGGGACGTCAGGATCGGCGACTACTTCGGCCGGCGGCCGGTCGTCCTCGCGCTCGCGTACTACAACTGCCCGATGCTGTGCACCCAGGTCCTCAACGGAATCGTGGGGACGCTGAAAACACTGGCGTTCCAGCCGGGGCGCGACTACGAGGTCGTCGTCGTCAGCATCGACCCGCGGGAGGGACCGAGGCTGGCGGCCGAAAAGAAAGCGACGTACGTGAAACATTTCGACCGCCGCGAGACGGCGCCCGCGTGGCACTTCCTCACCGGGAAGGACGAGCACATCCACGCGCTGGCCGCGGCCGTCGGGTTCCGTTACCAGTACGACCAGAACATCGATCAGTTCGCGCACGCCGCGGTCTTCGAGATTCTGACGCCGGCCGGCGTCGTGTCGCACTACTTCTACGGGATCGAATTCGCGCCGCGCGACGTGAAGTTCGCGTTGATCCAGTCGTCGGGCAACACGCTCGGCAGCGCCGTGGACCAGGTGCTGCTGCTCTGCTACCACTACGATCCGGCGAGCGGCAAGTACGGCGCGAGCATCATCAACGCGGTGCGCGCGGGCGGGATCCTGCTCATCGCGGCGTTCGGCACGTTCCTGTTCGTGAACCTGCGGCGCGAGCGCGCGCAGGCGCGCCACATCGAGGGCCGTCTCTAGACGATGTTCGAGAATCTTCCGCTCTTTCCGGAGCAGGCGTCGGAGCAGGCCGCGCAGGTCGACGCGCTGTTTTTCTTCCTCGTCGCCGTCTCCGCCTTTTTCGCGATTCTGATCGCGATGATGGTCGCGGTGTTCGCGGTGAAGTTCCACCGGCGGCGGCAGGACGAGGTCGGCGACGCGATCCACGGGTCGATTCCGCTCGAGCTGTTCTGGACCTTCATCCCGCTCGGCATCACGATGGTGATGTTCGTGTGGGGCGCGTGGCTCTTCTTCCATCTGACCCGAGCGCCCAAAGGGGCGATGGAGGTCTACGTCGTCGGGAAGCAGTGGATGTGGAAGGTCGAGCACATGGACGGGCAGCGCGAGATCAACGAGCTGCACGTGCCCGTCGGCCGGCCGGTGAAGTTGATCATGGGGTCCGAGGACGTGATCCACAGCTTCTTCATTCCTGCGTTCCGGGTGAAAGCGGACGTCATCCCCGGGCGCTACAACACGATGTGGTTCACGGCGAACGCCCCGGGGCGGTATCACATCTTCTGCACGCAGTACTGCGGCACGAAGCACGCCGCGATGATCGGGTGGGTGACGGCCATGGAGCCCGCCGGCTACCAGGCGTGGCGGAGCGGCGGCGGCGCGACGGGCGGTCCCGTCGAAAACGGTGCAAAGCTCTTTCAGGACCTGGCGTGCAACACGTGCCACAAGGAGGACGGGTCGGGGCGCGGTCCCGTGCTGAAAGGACTCTTCGGAAAAGAGGTGCAGCTCTCGAGCGGGCAGACCATCACCGTCGACGAAGCCTACGTGCGCGAGTCGATCCTGAATCCACAGGCGAAGGTGGCCGCGGGGTTCCAGCCGATCATGCCGACGTTCCAGGGGCTCGTCAGTGAAGAGCAGGTCCTGCAGCTGATCGCGTACGTGAAGTCGCTCAGCGGTGAAGGAAGCGCGGCGCCCGGCACGTCGGCGACGCAGGCCCCGTCGCCGGCCGGCGGCGCGCAGCCGCCCGCGCCTCCGGCGAAGAAATCCGGGATGAACTGATGGACACCATCACCACGGCTCCCACGCTGAATTATCTGAACAGCGCCCACGGCCTCGCGTCGTGGCTGCTGACGCGCGACCACAAGCGGATTGCGCTGCTGTACCTCGTGTCGGTGACGGCGTTCTTCGCCATCGGCGGCTTCTTCGCGATGATGATCCGCCTCGAGCTGGTCACGCCGGCGGCCGACTTCGTGCAGCCCGACACGTACAACAAGCTGTTCACGATGCACGGCGTGATCATGGTGTTCTTTTTCCTGATCCCGTCGATCCCGGCGGTTCTCGGCAACTTCATGCTGCCGATCATGGTCGGCGCCAAGGACCTGGCGTTCCCGCGCATCAACCTTCTGAGCTGGTACATCTACGTGCTCGGCGGATTGTTCACGCTGACGGCGGCGGTCACCGGCGGCGTCGACACGGGCTGGACGTTCTACGCGCCGTACAGCACGGCGTCCTCGAACTCGCACGTGATCATGGCGGGCGTCGGCGTCTTCATCACCGGCTTCTCGTCGATCCTGACGGGGCTCAACTTCATCGTGACCGTTCACCGGATGCGCGCGCCGGGCCTGACGTGGTTCCGGCTGCCGCTCTTCGTCTGGTCGCACTATGCCACGTCGCTCATCATGATCCTCGGCACGCCGGTGATCGCGATCACCGTGCTGCTCGTGGCGGTCGAGCGCGGGCTGCACCTCGGCATCTTCGATCCGGCGCTCGGCGGGGATCCGATCCTCTTCCAGCACCTGTTCTGGTTCTACTCGCACCCGGCGGTCTACATCATGATCCTGCCGGCGATGGGGGTGACCAGCGAGATCGTGCAGGCGTTTGCGCGGAAGAACATCTTCGGCTACGCGTTCGTCGCGTTCTCGAGCCTCGCGATTGCGATCATCGGCTTCCTGGTCTGGGGCCATCACCTGTTCGTCTCGGGACAGTCCACCTATGCGGGCCTGATCTTCTCGATCCTGTCGTTCCTCGTCGCGATCCCGTCGGCGGTGAAGGTGTTCAACTGGACCGCGACGATTTACAAGGGGGCGGTGTCCTGGGACTCGCCGATGCTCTACGCGTTCGGCTTCGTCGGCCTGTTCACGATCGGCGGCCTGACGGGCCTGTTCCTCGCGTCCATGGGTCTCGACGTGCACGTGCACGACACGTACTTCATCATCGCGCACTTCCACTACGTGATGGTCGGCGGCGCGATCATGGGGTACCTCGGCGGCCTGCACTACTGGTGGCCGAAGATCACCGGCCGGATGTATCCGGAAGGCTGGGCGAAGTTCGCCGCGTTGACGGTGTTCGTCGGCTTCAACCTCACGTTCTTCCCGCAGTTCATCGTCGGCTATCTGGGCATGCCGCGGCGCTATGCGATGTACGCGCCGGAGTTCCAGGTCTACAACGTCATGTCGTCGGCCGGCGCGTCGATTCTCGCCGTCGGTTACGTGATTCCGCTGATCTACTTCATCTGGTCGCTGAAGTACGCGCCGCTCGCGGGCAAGGACCCGTGGGGCGCGAAGGGGCTCGAGTGGGAGATTCCCTCGCCGCCGCCGACCGAGAACTTCGCGGTCACGCCGATCGTGACCGAACGGACGCACCAGTACGCTCCGAGCCGGGAGGTCGGCATTGCCTGACGGACACGCGCACGCGGCGCCGCTCGACGCGCACGGCCACCCGCACGAGCCCGCGCACCCGAAGCTGCAGCATCACTTCGACGACATGGGCCAGCGGGCCGAGGCGTCGACGCTCGGCATGTGGGTGTTCCTCGTCACCGAGATCCTGTTCTTCGGCGGGCTGTTCATGTGCTACCTGGTGTACCGGTGGAAATCGCCGTCCGGATTCCAGGAGGCGAGCTTCGAGCTCAACCGCGTGTGGGGCGCGACGAACACCGCCGTCCTCATCATCAGCTCGCTGACGATGGCGCTCGCGGTGCGCGCGGCGCAGACGAGCGCGAAGCGCGGGACGCAGGTCTTCTTCCTCGGGCTGACGATGTTCTTCGGGCTCGTGTTCCTCGGAATCAAGGCGATCGAATACACGGACAAGTTCGTGCACCATCACGTGCCGGGCCCGCATTTCCACTGGGACGGCCAGTACCCGAAGCCGGCGGAGCAGTTCTACTCGCTCTATTTCGCGATGACCGGTCTTCACGCGGTCCACATGATCGTGGGCGTCGGAATCATGGCGGTCATCACCTGGATGGCGTGGCGCGAAACGTTCGACGAGGACTACTACACCCCGGTCGAAGTCGCAGGGCTGTACTGGCACTTCGTGGACATCGTGTGGATTTTCCTGTTCCCGCTGCTGTATCTCATCGGAGGCCATTTCAAGGGGTAGCGCTGGGAACCTGGGGTTTTTGGATCATGACGGAGCATCACATCGCGCCGCGGGGCATGTATTACGTCGTCTTTCTCGCCCTCATCATCGGTACGGGACTCACCGTCGCCGCCGCCGAGGTGGACCTCGGCGCCCTCAACAACGTTCTCATGCTGGCGATTGCGTGCGCGAAGGCGCTGCTCGTCATCCTCTTCTTCATGCACCTGCGATGGGGCACCCGCCTGACGTGGGTCGTGGTCGGCTCGGGGTTCTTCTGGCTGTTGATCATGTTCAGCCTGACGATGAGCGACTACATGAGCCGCGGCTGGGTGGAAGGGACACTGCGCTGACCGCCGCTCGCCGGTTCGACGCCACCATTCGCCGGGCCCGCCGGGGACAGGACGCGCGTCTCTCGTATTGTCTATACTGAGTGCTGCGGAAGGTTCCGGGTATCCCCTATCCCTTCCGTCTTCATTCAGCCATCAGCGCTCAGCACTCAGCCATTGGTATGTCGGATCTCAAAACAGATCTCGCGGCGTTGCGCATCGATCAGACCGCCCGGGCCGGGGGCGGCTCGCGGAAGGGCCTCTGGATCACGCTGGTCCTGATCGTCCTCGCGGTCGCCGGCGCGGGACTCTACTGGACGATGGGGGCGCAGGCGGCGCCGGTGAAGACGGCCATGGTGACCACCGTCACGGGCGGCGCGGTCGCGCCGGGCGCCGTGCTCAACGCGTCCGGGTACGTGACGGCGCGGCGCCGCGCGACGGTGTCGTCCAAGGTGACCGGCAAGGTCCTCGAGGTGTCGGTCGAGGAAGGACACCCGGTGAAACAGGGACAGGTGCTCGCGCGGCTCGACGACGCGCAGGCGCGCGCGGCGCTCGCGTTCGCGGAGGCGCAGCTCGGCGCGTCGCAGAAAGTCGCCGCCGAGGATCAGGCCAAGCTGCGCGAAGCGCAGCTGCATCTGGGCCGGCTGCAACAGCTCGTCAAGGACAACGTCGTGGGCAAGGCCGAGCTCGATACAGCGGAAGCGAATGTCGAGGCGCTGAAGGCGCGGATTGCGCTCGAGCAGCAGCAGGTCCAGGTCTCCGAGCGCCAGGTCGATCTGCGCCGCACCGATCTGACCGACACGATCGTGCGAGCGCCGTTCAGCGGGATCGCGATCTCGAAGGACGCGCAACCGGGCGAGATGATTTCTCCGGTGTCGGCCGGCGGCGGCTTCACGCGGACCGGCATCTGCACGATCGTCGACATGGCGTCGCTCGAGATCGAAGTGGACGTGAACGAGAGCTACATCAACCGCGTGCGGCCCGCGCAGAAAGTCGAAGCGGTGCTCGACGCCTATCCGGACTGGCGGATCCCGGCGCACGTGATCGCGGTCGTGCCGTCGGCCGACCGCCAGAAGGCGACCGTCAAGGTCCGGATCGGGTTCGATGGGCTCGACGATCGCATCCTCCCCGACATGGGGGTCAAGGTGTCGTTCCTCGGCGACGAGCGCCCGCGCGACGCGTCCGTGCCGGGACGGCGCGTGCTGATGCCGAAGGCCGCCGTCCGCCACGTCGACGGCAAGTCGATCGTCTTCGTCGTGCACGAGGACCGGGTCGAGCGGCGCGCGGTGCGCGTCGGCGTCGAGGACGGCGACAAGGTCGAAGTGCTGTCGGGACTCTCGGCGGGCGACCGCGTCGTGACGGACGGCCCCGCGTCGCTCAAGGACGGCGACAGGGTCAAGGTGCAGGCGTAACTGGCTCAAGTCGGAGAGACAACATGGCGAATGCGTTGGTGACGGTCCGGAATCTTCACAAGGTATTCTTCCGCGGCGGCGAACGGATCGACGTGCTGCAGGGGGCCAACCTCGACATCCCGCAGGGGGACTTCCTCGCGCTGATGGGACCGTCGGGCTCGGGCAAGACCACCCTGCTGAACCTGATCGGCGGCCTCGATACGCCGACGGAGGGCACCGTGGACGTCGGCGGGGACCGCATCGACAAGATGGCGGGCAGCCGTCTCTCGGCGTGGCGCGCGCGTCACATCGGCTTCGTGTTCCAGCTGTACAACCTGCTGCCCGTGCTGACGGCGGCGCGCAACGTCGAGCTGCCGCTGCTGCTCACCAAGCTGTCGAAGGCGGAGCGGCGGAAGCGCGTGGACGTCGCGTTGTCGGTGGTCGGCCTCGCCGAGCGGGCGCATCACTATCCGCGTCAGCTCTCCGGCGGTCAGGAGCAGCGCGTCGGCATCGCGCGCGCGATCGTGACGGATCCGACGCTGCTGCTCTGCGACGAGCCGACGGGCGACCTCGATCGCAAGGCGGGCGACGAGATCCTCGACCTGCTGCAGGCGCTCAACCGCGACCAGGGCAAAACGATCGTGATGGTGACGCACGATCCGCACGCGGCGGCGCGCGCGAAGCGGACGCTGCATCTCGACAAAGGCGTCCTCGTGACGCAGGCGGAGGCGGTCGCATGAAATTCTTTCCGATCGTGTGGCGCAACCTGCTCCGGCGGAAATTCCGCACCATTTTCACCATCGGCGCCATCTTCTTCGCGTTCCTGCTGTTCGGCGTGCTGATGGCGATCCGCGCCGCCTTCAGCATGGGCGTCGACATGGCGGGACAGGGACGGCTGATGGTGATCGACAAGGTGTCGATCATCAACCCGCTGCCCGCCGCCTACGAGGGCAAGATCAGGCAGGTCGAGGGCGTGACCGACACCACGCACGCGAACTGGTTCGGCGGGTACTACCAGGACGTCAGGAACCAGTTCGCCACCTTCGCGGTCGAGCCGGCGAGCTGGCTCCGCATCTACGCGAGGGAGTTCGAGCTGCCCGAGGATCAACGGAAGGCCTGGATCGCCGACCGGACCGGCGCCATCGTCGGGGCCGACACGGCCAGGCGATACGGGTTCAAGGTCGGACAGCGTGTCCCGATCCAGGGGACGATCTACCGCCGCCCCGACGGCGGGCCGTGGGAATTCACGATCGACGGCATCTACGACTCGAAGATCAAAGGGGCGGACAAGACGAACCTCGTGTTCAACTACCAGTTTCTGAGGGAAACCATCCCCGAGCGAAGCGGGTTCAGGGACCGCTACAACTGGTACGTCTTCACGATCGACAACCCGGACAAGGCCCCGGAGATCGCGGCGAAGATTGACGCGCTCTTCGCCAACTCGCCGTCGGAGACGAAGACGAACACCGAGAAGGCGTTCGTCGCGGATTGGGCGAAGCAGGTCGGCGACATCGGCAAGATCATGATGTGGATCGTCGCGATGGCGATGTTCACGATCCTGCTGGTCTCCGGCAACACGATGGCGCAGGCCATCCGCGAACGGACGAACGAGCTCGCCGTCCTGAAGACGCTCGGGTTCGGCGAAGGACGCATCCTCGGCATGGTGCTGCTCGAATCGTTGGTGATCGCGATCGTCGGCGGCGGGCTCGGTCTCGCGCTGTCGTACACGATCATCACGCTGGTCGGCGACCCGACGCACGGGCTGCTGCCGGCGTTCTACTTCCCGACGCCGTCGCTTCTGGTTGGCATGGTCCTGGTCGCGGCGCTCGGGATGGCGTCCGGCCTCCTGCCGGCCTGGCAGGCGAGCCGGCTGAGGATCGTCGATGCGTTACGGAGAAACTGAAAGTCCCTCGTCCCTAGTCCCTCGTCGCGGGTCCCTGGTCCCGGGTCCCTGGTCCCGGGTCCCTGGTCCGGGTTCCGCGCCACGGGGAACCTTTGGACAAGGGACAAGTGACCCGGGACAAGGGACGCGGGACCAGGGACTAGGGACGAGGGACTGACATGTTTTCGCAAATCATCGCCGTAACCGGAGTCAACATCCGTTCGATTCGCGCGCGCCTCGGCTCGTCCAGCGTCGCCGTCGTCGGCATCGCGGGGGTCGTCCTCGTGTTCGTCGCCGTGCTCTCGATCGCGGAAGGCGTGAATGCGACGATGAAGGCGTCGGGCGATCCCAACGTGGTGCTGATTCTGCGGGCCGGCAGCGACACCGAGATGACGAGCGGACTGGGCGGCGACGCCGTCCGTGTGATTCAGGACGCGCCCGGCATCGCGCGCGACCAGGGCGGCGGCCCGCTCACGTCGCCGGAATTGTTCGTGGTCGTCGATCACCCGCTGAAACGGTCGGGCAGCCCCGCCAACGTGCCGCTTCGCGGCGTGACGCCCGAGGCGTTCAAGGTCCACGATCGCCTCAAGATCGTTCAGGGACGCAACATCGAGTTCGGCAGGAACGAAATCATCGCGGGGCGCGCCGCGGCGCGGCAGTTCGTCGGCCTCAACGTCGGCACGACGTTGAAATGGGGCGAGAGCACGTGGACGCTCGTCGGCATCTTCGACGACGGCGGGTCGGTGTCGGAGTCGGAGCTGTGGTGCGACGTCAAGGTGCTCCAGCCCGCGTATCGCCGCGGCAACAGCTACCAGTCGGTGTACGCGCGGCTGGCATCGCCTGATTCGTTCTCGCAGCTGAAGGACGCCCTGACGTCGAACCCGCAGCTCACCGTGGCCGCGATGCGGGCTCCCGAGTACTACGGCAGCCAGACCGAGACGCTGCAGAAAATCATCCGGACGATCGGCGGGATCATCGCGATCCTGATGGGCGTCGGGGCGGTGTTCGGCGCGGTCATCACGATGTACACGGCCGTGGCGAGCCGGACCCGCGAAATCGCGACGCTGCGCGCCCTCGGGTTCGGCAGCGTGCCCGTCGTGTTCTCGGTCTTGTCGGAGGCCACGCTCCTGAGCATCGTCGGCGGCCTCGTCGGTGGAGCGATCGCCTGGGCGGCATTCGACGGCTACGAAACGGCGACCATGAACTTCCAGTCGTTCAGCCAGATGGCGTTCGCGTTCGCCGTGACCCCGCGGCTCCTCGCGCAGGCGCTCGTGTATGCGGTCCTCATGGGCCTGCTCGGCGGCCTTTTGCCCGCGATTCGCGCGGCACGGCTGCCGGTGGTGACGGCGCTGAGAGAATTGTAGCCATAGGTTCGGGCGTAGCATTTCCAGACACGCCCCGAGCACTAGCCGTACAGGATCCTGCGCCCCAGCTCGGCGGCCGCGCCGGCCAATAAGGCAGAGCTGGCGTTGTTAAACCACGCGTATTGTGTCACTTACAGCCAGCCTGCCCCTTCCAATATCGTCACCAGGATCACCCGGCACATACGTTGCTCTATTGACCGCACTGCAACAGAGGGGAATCGTGGCACACGTGCGGAGGACCCTTATGCGTATGGACGACGTGCTACAGCGGATTCAGGGCGAGTTCGTCGAGATGCCCGGTCTTCGCCTTACAGCCGCCCAGGCGCAACGGCTTTGGGGTCTGGACCGGGACATGTGCGATTCGCTGCTCGGCACGCTCGTAGATGCCAACTTTCTCGCGCAGACCCGCGACGGCGCGTTCGTGCGTCGCGAAGGTGCGCGGCCAACGCGTGTAACAACGGTGCGCCACGCACCGAAAACGGCCGTGGCTTGAACGCAGACCCCGGGCTTGGGCCCGGGACTTTTGACCCACCGGTGCCGGTCGGCTGACAACCTGCCTCGTCAGCCACAAGCGGCCGGCTCGCCACCCTCGTTCCCGGGCGACAGCGCCCGCGGCCAGGTTTCGTCGGAGGTTGAAGGCCACAAGCCTTCAACCTTCGATGCACGCCTTTTACCGTTCCAGCACGCGCACCGGCGCGACGCGGGCGATCAGCCAGTCGCGCTCGGGCTTGACGACCTGCAGGGTGAATTCGGTCGCGTCGATCGCGCGGCCATCTCCGGCGGGATCGATGTAGGTCGCCGTCAGCTCGACGTGCGCGTGCGTCTCGTCGTCCTTCGTCACCGAGACGTCGCGGATCTCGACGTTCAGGCCCTCGGTTCGAGGCTGGAGCCGTGTGGCGATCGCCATCAGCGTGTCCTTGCCGCGGATCGTCATTCCCTCCCGCGTCTGCACCTCGACGTCGGTCGTGAACGCACGGCCGATCTGCGCGGCGCGCGTCATCGCGTCGAGCCCTTCGGCGGGGTGGTTCAGCGCCGCGACCAGCTCTTCGAGACGCTGGCGAATGCGCTGCTCGTCGGACGGAAACAAGACGCGGTAGCCGACGCCGAGAAGCACCGCTGCGACGACGGCGGCGGCCGCCATCGGGATGTTCGCGCGGCGCATCAGAAGAGGACCTTGCCGATGATGCGGGCCCTCGGCGCGCGGCCGAAATCGTGTTCCCCTTCCGACATGCCGCGGTTGTCGCCGACCAGGAAATACTCGTCGCTCGCGAGGTGCATCTCCGAGAGGTTCCACGGCGCGCGGTTCCGCACGTACGGCTCGTCGAGAGGACGTCCGTTCACGACCACGACACCTTTCAGGATCGCCACGCGCTCGTCGGGCATCCCCACGATGCGCTTGATGTAGACGACGTGCGGACCTGCGAGCTGCACGGCGACGACGTCGCCGCGCGACGGCGCGTTGATCGTGTACGCGAGCCGGTTGACGAGATTGAAGCTGCCGGATTCATACGTCGGCAGCATGCTGACGCCCTGCGCGCGAACCGGAATCAGAATCCAGGTGAACGTGATGAAGCTGACGACGGCGAGCACCACGAGGCGGACGACCGTCCGCCGCGGGTTCCGCCCGAAGAGAACCTGCCGCGCTCTGTCTGACACTCATTGAGAGTAGCAGACAGACACAAAGAATGCTGAATGCCGAATGGCGAGTGCCGAATCGCCGAATGCGGAATGTCGAATGCTGAATGAATCGCCGAATGCCGAATGCCGAATCGCCGAATGCTGAATGCCGAGAGAGATTTCGCCCGCATTCAGCATTCGGCATTCCGCTACGGCCGCCGCGAATATGGGGCGACGAAGCCCGGCGCGGCCGGCAGATACACGCTGCCGCGGTCGCTGCCGCGCGCGTAAACGGTGAAGCCGCGGTAATCCCCGATGGGCGTGAAGTTCCCATCGAGTTCGACCGCCGGACCGGCGCTGAACCACCGCTGCCGCTCATAGTCGATCCACACGTTGTTGATCCCTTTCGGCCGCCGCGCGGATTCGAGCGGACGCGAGGCGGGTGCCACGATGATCCGTCCTTTCGTCCCGGTCGCCGCGGCGACGGCCGGCGCCGTGAGCGGCGGCGAGGTCATCACCGCCGCCGGTGCGGTCGTCGAAACCGCCGGCGCCGGCGGCCCGGAAAGCGGCGCGACGTCGTAGGCGCGGGCGAACGAGGGCGCACCGGCCGACTGAGGCATTCCCGGCGGGGCTCCCTGCAGCCGCAGCTCGCCGATGGTCTGCACCGGAAACGACGGCGCCATGCTTCCGGTCGTCCCCGCCCGCTCACCGGCGCGCCGCCGTTCGTACGGCTGCATGACGCCGCCGTTCAACGGGACGTAGACGATGCTGTATGGCTCGATCGTGGCGTCCGTGTAGAGCGGAATGCCGCGGTACGAACCGGAGCGGACCATGTGGTTGCCGTTGAAGAACACCTGCGGACCGGCGGAGTAGTAGTAATCGCCGGACCACGTGATCGGTTCCCCGGCGAGGAACCACGTCTCGTTGTCGGCGGTAACGAGCGGCGGCGGCGTGGGTTGGAGCAGCACCTGGGCACCGACGCGCGCGGGCACGATTGTCAGAAGAGCGGCGAGAACATACCGATGGGCTCGGGAGCGCATAGTTCCTCCGAGCGAGTTCGTATCAACGCCGATGCCACGCTCCGCCGCTAACGTCCGGCGACGTCGCGCTTGCGCCAGTAGCGGGCCAAGCCCTGCCATGAATAGTTGAGTCCGCCCGCCGCGACGTACAGTTGAGCTTCTTCTTCACCGAGCTTGCGTCGCAGCTCGCCGAGCGCTTCCTCGACGAACGCCCGCTCGCGCGCGGCGTCGTCCGTCGAGCCGTCGGCGAGCAGACGGCGGACGATTCGGCTCCACTCGTCGATGTGCGCGAACAACGCGTCGAACTGCTGGCGCGCCCCCTGGTACGGACCGAAGTGCGTGACGAACAACGTGTCCGGATCCCAGGCGAGAATGCGGCGGCCGCTCTCGCGCCATGCGTCGAGGTCGATGTCGGGCGGCGGCGTCGGCGGCAGGATGTAGGTGCCCGAGCCGCGGCGAATGCCCGCGACGTCGCCGACGAACGCGACGCGGGACGCGACGTCGAGGAACGACACGTGATGCGACGCATGGCCCGGCGTGTACTCGACGCGGATGTCGCGTCCGGCGACCGTCAACGTTTCACCGCCGGCGAGCGTCCGCACGCGGTCCGCGCGCACCGGCCTCACGTCGCCCCACAAACGATCCATGTCCTGTCCGTACAGACGGCCGGCGCTCGAGAGCAGCTTCGCCGGATCGATCAGGTGCGGTGCGCCGCGCTCGTGCACGAACACGCGGATGTGCGGGTGGCGCTCGACGAGCGCGCCCGTCACGCCGGCGTGGTCCAGGTGA
>QHWR01000075.1 GCA_003223835.1 Acidobacteriota bacterium
ACGAGGAAGGCGCCCTTGAGGACGAGCGAAAAGCCGATGTTCGCCCGGATGGTGCCGACGGTCGCGCGGCTCAGGCGGACCGCGTAGGGGATCTTGAGCAGCTCGTCCGCCATGAGCGCGACGTCGGCGGTCTCGAGCGCCGCGTCGCTCCCCGCCACGCCCATCGCGAGGCCGACGTCGGCGGCCGCGAGCGCCGGCGCGTCGTTGACGCCGTCCCCCACCATCGCGAGGACGCCGTACTGCTCGCGCAACTGCTCCACCGCGCGCACTTTGTCTTCCGGCAGCAGGTTCGCGCGCACCTGATCGACGCCGAGCGCCGCGGCGAGCGCGCGCGCCGACGGCTCGTGGTCGCCGGTCAGGAGCGCGACGTGCTCGACGCCGTGCGCTCGAAGCAACTGCACCGCGTCGCGCGCGGACTCGCGCGGCTGGTCCGCGACCCCGATGATCCCGAGCGGCCGGCCTCGCAGCCCGACGATGACGGTCGAACGGCCGTCCGTGCCGTCGGCTTCGAGCCGCGCATCCACCTCGGGGGAACAGCGCCCCGACTCCTCGAACAACCGATGGCTGCCGACGACGACCTCGGTGCCGGCGATCAGCGCGCGCGCGCCGAGCCCCGGCAGCGCCTCGAACGTCTGCACCGGCTCGAGCGTCAGCCCGTCGGCCGCGGCGCGCTCCACGATCGCACGGCCGATCGGATGTTCCGACCGCGACTCGATCGACGCGGCGAGCTGGAGGATCCGATCGGGCGCCGCCCCGTTCAGCGGCGTCACGCTGACGACTTTCAGCGTGCCCTTCGTCAGCGTGCCGGTCTTGTCGAACGCAAAGCACTTGACGCCGGCCAGCCGCTCGAGCCGCGCGCCTCCTTTGATCAACACCCCCTTGCGCGCGGCGGCCGCCAGCGCCGAGACGATCGACACGGGCGTCGAGATCACGAGCGCGCACGGGCACGAGATGACGAGCAGCACCAGCGCGCGATAGACCCACGTGCTCCACGGGCCCGTCGCGACGAGCGGCGGCACCACCGCGACCGCGACAGCCAGCACGAGCACGGCGGGTGTGTACACGCGCGCGAAGCGCTCGACGAACGTCTGGCTTGCCGCGCGCTGCGTCTGCGCGCGCTCGACGAGATGGATGATCCGCGCCAGCGTCGAATCGCGCCGCAGCCGCTCGACGCGGACGTCGAGGGCGCCGCGCCCGTTGATCGCGCCGGCGAACACCTCGTCGCCCGGTCCCTTCTCGACCGGCAGCGACTCCCCGGTCACGGGCGCCTGGTTCACGTGGCTGCGCCCGCCGACGACGGCGCCATCCAGCGGGATCTTCTCGCCCGGCCTGACGAGCACCACGTCGCCGACCGCGACGTCGTCCACGGGAACGCGCAGCTCGGCGGCGCCGCGACGGACGATCGCTTCGGCCGGCGCCAGATCCATGAGGTTGCGAATCGCGCCGCGTGCGCGTTCCATCGCGCGCGCCTCGAGCAGCTGCGCCAGCGCGAACAGGAAGATGACCGACGCCGCCTCCGACCACTCGCCGAGCACGATCGCGCCGGCGACGGCGACGAGCATCAACACGTTGATGTCGAGGGCGAACGACCGCGCGGCGAACAGCGCGCGGCGCACCGTGTAGAACCCGCCGCTCAAAATCGCGAGCGCGAACGCGACGGTGGGCCACCCGCGAGGGACGGCGACCGCGTGCAGCGCGAGGCCAACGCCGAGGCACACGCCCGAGCACACGACGAACAGGCGCCGCGTCGTCGCGGAGGGGGACGGCCCCGCGGGCTCGTCGTGCTCGAGCCACGCGCGCATGCCCGTCTGCGCCACCGCCTCGGCGATCGCCGAGGTCGTCAGCCGCGCCGCGTCGTACTTGATCTTGAGCCGCTGTCCGACGACGTCCGCGTCGAGCGCCTCGAGTCCGGTCAGCGTCTTGAGCCGCCGCTCGAGGATCGCGACCTCTTCGTGGCAGTCCATGCCTTCGATCTTGAACACCGATTCGGCGTGGACCTGGCAGACGGTGCAGGTGGCGCTCATCGCCTGGTGCCCGCGCGTTCCTCGAGGACGTGGCGCAGTCCCTGCCGGAAGAGCGCAATGATGTGCTGATCGTCGAGCGTGTAATAGACCTGACGGCCGGAGCGCCGCGGACGCACGAGACGCATGCCGCGCAGCAGGCGCAACTGGTGCGAGACGGCGGACTCGCTCATGCCGACCAGCTCCGCGATGTCGCAGACGCAGAGTTCACCGGACGCGAGCACGTCGATAATGCGTACGCGCGTCGGATCGCCGAGGATGCGGAATGTCTCGGCAAGCGCCTCGACGGCCGGTGACGTCATGAGGCGCTGGCGGCGCGCGGCGCTCGCCGCACCGTCGAGATGCGGCGCCTCGCACGGCGCCTCGGCTGCCACCTTCAACTTCGATGTCGCGTCAGGCATAGTTGAACATATGAACAATCGCTCATATATTACCACGCGCCGGCCCTTGACACGTTTTTCCGCAACCCAGTAGTATCGGAAATTGGCCCCTAATCAGCTTTTCTCTCTATACATTACGGGTGGATCCCGGTCCTGCCCGCAAGAGAGGCGACGGAGAATCTTCATTGATAGAGGTCCAACACCTCACCAAACGCTACGGCAAGGTCACCGCCGTCGACGACGTCAGCTTCCGCGTGGAAAAAGGAGAAATCCTGGGGTTTCTGGGCCCCAACGGCGCGGGAAAAACGACCACGATGCGCATCCTCACGGGCTACATCCCCGCCTCGGACGGACGCGCGATCGTCGCGGGCTACGACGTTTTCGATCGGCCCATCGAAGCGAAGCGGCGCACCGGCTACCTGCCTGAAACGCCGCCGCTCTATCCCGACATGACGGTGCGCGAGTACCTGGATTTCGTCGCGCGCATCAAAGGCGTCCCCGCGAGCGATCGCAAGGGACGCGTGGACGCGGTGATGGCGCGCACGCACTGCGCCGACGTGGCCGCGCGCCACTGCGGCAAGCTGTCGAAAGGCTATCGCCAGCGCGTCGGGCTCGCGCAGGCCGTCCTGCACAATCCGGACGTGCTCGTGCTCGACGAGCCGACGGCCGGCCTCGACCCGAAACAGATCATCGAGACGCGCGAGCTGATCAGAAGCCTCGCGGGCGATCACACGATCGTCCTCAGCACGCACATCCTTCCCGAGGTCGCGCAAACCTGCCAGCGGGTCGTCATCATCAACCACGGACGCGTCGTCGCGGTGGATACGCCGGCGAACCTCACGGCGCGTCTGAAGGGAGCGGAGACGATGTACGTGCAGGTCGACGCGCCGGGCGCGGACGTGCCGGCGGCGCTCGGACGCGTGGCCGGCGTGACGCGCGTCGCGCCCGCGGATCAGCGCGGCGCGCCGGGCGCCTACGAAGTCGAAAGCGAGCGCGGACGCGACGTGCGGCGCGAGCTGGCGCGCGAGATCGTGACGCGCGGATGGGGCCTGCTCGAGCTGCGGCCGATGCGGATGAGTCTCGAGGAGATCTTCCTGCAGGTCACGACCGAGGAGCACGCGGAGGAGGCGGCCCGTGCGTAACATCATCGCCCTGGCCGACAAGGAGCTGCGCTCCTACTTCGCGTCGCCGATCGCGTACATCATCATCGGCCTGTTCTCGCTGCTCTTCGGCTGGTTCTTCTACGTCTACGTGTCCTACTTTCTCCGCCAGAGCATGCAGATGCAGTTCGGCGGCGGCGGGAACATGAACGTGAACCAGGCGGTGATCAGGAACGTTCTGATGAACGCCTCGGTGATCATCCTCTTCGTGATGCCGATGATCACGATGCGCACCTACTCGGAGGAGAAGCGGTCCGGCACGATCGAGCTGCTCCTCACCTCGCCCGTCACCGATTTCCAGATCATCATGGGCAAGTTCCTGGGGGCGCTCGGCGTCTACGTCGCGATGCTCGCGGTGACGGTGCTCTACGTCGCGGTGCTCTTCTGGTACGGCAACCCGGAGTGGCGGCCGATCGCGGCCGGCTACCTCGGTCTGCTCCTCATCGGCGCGTCGTTCGTCGCCTGGGGCCTCTTCCTGTCGAGCGTGACGAAAAACCAGATCGTCGCGGCGTTTCTCACGTTCGCGTTCTTCCTGATGCTGTGGGTGATCAACTGGATCGGCGATTCATCGGGCCCGACGACCCAGGCGATCACGTCCTACCTGTCGATCACGGAGCACCTCGACGACTTCACGAAGGGCGTCATCGATACGAAGCACGTCATCTATTACCTGAGTTTCATCACATTCGGACTGTTCCTGACGGCCAAGTCGGTCGACTCGGAACGGTGGCGGGGATAGCGGATGGTCAAACGCGTTCTTGGTCTGCTCGGATGGCTCGGCGTCGCGCTGGTGTTCGCGGCGGTCGCCATCCGGTTCCTCAAACCCGAGTGGCAGCAGTACTACAACGGCCTCGCGATCGCGGGGCTCGCCTGCACGCTGCTCTACATCCTCAGCCAGTGGCGCGAGGTCGCGCAGGCGTTCGCGGGACGCCAGACCCGCTTCGGCACGATTGCGATCGCCAGCGTGCTCGTCGTCCTCGGCATCCTGGCGGCGATCAACTACATCGCCAACCGTCACAACAAACGGTGGGACCTCACCGCGTCGAAGCAGTACTCGCTGTCGGATCAGACGAAGAAGGTCCTGCAGGATCTCAAGAAGCCGGTCAACGTCCACGTCTTCGCCCGCAGCGAGGACTTTTCGCGATTCCACGACCGGCTCGACGAGTATCAGTACGTCTCGAAGCAGGTGAACGTCGAGTACACGGACCTGGAAAAACAGCCGGCGCTCGCCAATCGATTCGGCGTGCAGCAGCCCGGAACGGTCGTGTTCGAGTACGGCGGGCGCACCGAAAAGGCGGCGTCCGACGACGAGCAGGCGCTGACGAACGCGCTGGTCAAGGTCATCCAGGGACGGCAGCCGAAGGTGTACTTCACGCAGGGACACGCGGAGAAGGATACGGCCGGTTCCGATCGGTTTGGCTACAGCTCCATCTCGACGGCGCTGAAGTCCGACAACTTCGCGGTGGACAAAGTCGTCCTCGCGCAGGCCGGATCGGTGCCGGCGGACGCCGACGTCCTCGTCGTGGCCGGACCGAAAACCGATTTCCTGCCCGGCGAGATCGACGCGGTCAAGAAGTACCTCGCGAAGGGGGGAAAGGTCCTGCTGCTGCTCGACCCGCCCGACACCGCGGACAAATCCCCGCTGCCCAACCTCGTCGCGCTGGCAAAGGAGTGGGGCATGGACGTCGGCACCGACGTGGTGGTCGACGTCAGCGGCATGGGACAGTTGTTCGGGGCGGACGCGTCGGTGCCGGTCGCGGCGAGCTACCCAAGCCATCCCATCACCGAGAACTTCAAGGTGATGACGGCCTATCCGCTCGCGCGCTCCATCACGCCGGTGCAAGGAGGCGTCAACGGACACACCGCCCAGCCGCTGGTCGAGACCAGCTCGAAGAGCTGGGCGGAAACCGACATCAAGGCGCTGACGACGACGGGGAAGGTCACGCGCGATCTCGACAAGGGGGACAAAGCGGGTCCGATCGCGCTCGCCGCGGCGGTGTCGGCGGCCGCGACGGATGCGCCCGCACCCAAGCCGCCGGCGCAGGGCCCCGATCAGAAAACAGACCAGAAACCCGACGAGAAGAAACCGGAGACGCGCCTCGTGGTGTTCGGAGATTCGGACTTCGCGAGCAACGCGGCGCTCGGCGTGCAGGGCAACAAAGACCTGTTCCTCAACACGATCAACTGGCTCGCGCAGCAGGAGAACATGATCGCGATCCGTGCGCGCGAGCCCGACGACCGCCGCATCACGCTGACGACCGGTCAACAGCAGTCGCTGTTTTATCTCACGGTCTTCATCGTGCCCGGGCTGATCCTGCTCGCGGGCGTCCAGACCTGGTGGCGGAGGCGATAGATGCGCGGCGTCCGTTCCCTGATTGCGCTCGTCGTCGTCGCCGCGGGCCTCGGCGCGTATCTGTACTTCGTCGAAGCGAAGAAAGAACCGGGCAGCGACAAGAAGCTGGAGAAGGTCTTCACCGGCGTCGCGGCCGACAAGATCGACCAGCTGACGATCAAGCCGGAATCCGGCGACCGCACGACCGTTCAGAAGCAGTCCGGATCGTGGCAGCTCACGCAGCCGGTAACCGCAAAAGCCGATGAAGCGGAGGTGTCCGGGATCACGAGCGGCCTGTCGTCGCTCGAAGTGCAGCGCGTCGTGGACGAGAAGCCGGCGGACCTGAAGGAGTACGGGCTCGCGCCGCCGCGGATCGAGGTGTCGTTCAAGGCGGGCGGGCAGTCGCGCGCGCTGCAGATCGGGCAGAAGACGCCTACGGGCACGGACCTGTACGCCAAGGTTCCCGACAACCCGCGTGTATTCCTGATCTCCTCGTATCTCGACTCCACCTTCAACCGATCGACCTTCGATCTTCGCGACAAGGGCATCCTCAGAGTCGAACGCGACAAGGTGGACAGCCTCGAGATCACGACGCCGGATCACGAATTGAAATTCGCCAAGAACGGCCCCGAATGGAAGATCGCGTCGCCGACGGCGGCGCGGGCGGACTTCAGCGCGGTCGAAGGACTCGTGGGACGGCTGAACACGGCGCAGATGAAAGCGCTGACCGCGCAGAACGCGACGGATCTCAAGGAGTACGGGCTCGACAAGCCGGACGTCGTCGTGAAGATCGGCGCGGGCAGCGCGCAGGCGTCCCTCGCGATCGGCAAGAGCGCGGGCGAGGGCGTCGTCTACGCAAAGGACATGTCCCGCCCGATGGTTTTCACGATCGAATCGGCGCTCGCCGACGAGCTGAAGAAGGGAGTCGACGACTATCGGCTCAAGGATCTGTTCGACGCGAGGTCGTTCAACACGACGCGCGTGCAGGTCGTCAGAAACGGGCAGACGCTCGCGTTCGAGAAGAACGGCGACAAGTGGAAACAGGTGTCGCCCGCCGCGAAGGACGCCGACGGCGCCAAGATCGATTCCTTCATCTCCGCGGTGAGCAACGCGCGCGCGGCCTCGTTCGTGGACTCGATCAAAGACACGGGCCTCGACAAGCCGGAGCTGACCGTGACGCTGAAGACGGATGAGGGGAAGCAGGAGCAGGTCAGCTTCGCGCGTCACGAAAGCGACGTCTTCGCGCAGCGCGGCGGCGAGCCGGGCGCTGCAAAGGTCGACTCGGCGACGTACGATGGCATCGTCAAGGCGCTGGACGCGCTCAAGTAAGGCGCCGTCGGTCGCCTTGATCGCGGCGCTGGCGTTTGAAGCGGGTTGCGCCGCTCATTCGGCTCCCCGTACCCGCGGTCCGCGCGCCGTGCGCCAACTGGCCGCCGACCTTTCGCCAATCTTCGACGCGCCGCCCATGGCGCAGGGCCTCTGGGGCGTCGAGATCCGATCGCTCGACTCCGGCGAGGTCCTGTACGCGCTGAACCCTCACAAGCTGATGATGCCGGCGTCGAACATGAAGCTCGTCACGCTGGCCGCGGCCGCCGAGACGCTCGGATGGGACTACCGCTTCACGACGGCGATTGAGACGGCGGCGCCGATCGAGAACGGCGTCCTCGAGGGCGATCTAATCGTGCGCGGCACGGGCGACCCGACGATCAACCGCCGTGATGCGCGGTCGGCGGCCGTGCTCGACGAATGGGCCGCGGCGCTGAAGAACGCCGGCATCGCCCGCATCGACGGACGCATCATCGGCGACGACAACGCGTTCGACGACCAGGTCCTCGGCGCCGGATGGTCGTGGGACTACCTGCAGTACGGCTACGCGGCTCCGGTCGGCGCGCTCGAGTTCGACGAAGACAACGCAACGCTGTCCGTTCGTCCCGGCCCGAAGGAGGGGGACGCCGCCGTCGTCGAGCTGACGCCCGGCAGCGGGCTCGCGATCGTCAATCGTGCGTTCACCGGCGCGGCACAGTCGGCCGACACGATCGAGTACTCGCGGCGCCTCGATCGCGCGGTGCTGGAGATCACCGGCTCGATCGCCGCCGACGCGCAGCCGGTCGCGCGCGAAGTGGCCGTCGTCAATCCGACGGTGTACTTCGCGCAGGCGCTGAAGGACGGCCTGGCGGCGCGCGGGATTCCGGTCAACGGCGACGCCGCCGATGTCGACGACGTCGCGGGCGGTCCGGATCAGGCGTCACGCCGCACGCTGGCCACGTCGACGTCGCCGCCGCTGAGCGAGATTGCCATCGTCCTGATGAAGGTGAGCCAGAACCTCTATGCCGAGACGCTGCTGAAGGCGGTCGGCGCCGCGAAAAGCGGGCTGGGCACGACCGAAGGCGGACGGCTCGCGGCGCGCGCGTTGATGACGTCGTGGGGCGTTCCGGAGCGAGGCTACGTTCAGGCGGACGGCTCCGGGCTGTCGCGGTACGACTATGTAACCGCGGACATGCTCGTCACGATTCTGTCGCGCATGGCGAAGGACCCGCGGCATCACGACGCGTTCCTCGCGACGCTGCCCGTTGCGGGCAAGGACGGAACGATCGCGTCGCGCATGAAGGGCACCCGCGCCGAGGCAAACGCGACCGCGAAGACCGGATCGATCGCGAACGTGCGCTCGCTCTCGGGTTACGTCCGCACGCGCGACGGCGAGACGCTCGTCTTCTCGATCCTCGCGAACGCGTTCAGCATTCCCTCCGCGACGGTCAACTGGATGGCGGACCTCGCGGTCGAGACGCTCGCGAATTTCACGCGAAAATAGACTCTGGGCTTTGGGCTTCCTGAAGCCTAAAGCCTATACAATCCCCCATCGTGTGGCGTTTCGTCGCGCTGCTCCTCGCGCTCGTGGCCGGGGTCGCGGCGGCAATCTGGTACTACCGATCGCCGGCGTTCGCGCCGGCGGCCCGCGTCGAGCGTCCGACCGATCGATTCCTCCACGACCTCGGCAGCCAGAATCCGCGCGACGTCGAGCGCGCCGAGGCCGAGGTGCGGCAGCTCGGAACCGCGGCGCTGCCGGTCATTCGCGCCGCGTTGATCGAGCCCGGCACGCCCGAGCCGCGCCGCAAGGCGGCGTTGAAGGCTTCGGCTCTCCTGGGTCCGGCCGCCGCCGAGGTCGTCCCCGACGTCGCGGTCCTGCTCAACGAGCCGCCCTACACCGCCGAGGCGGCGCTCGCGCTCAGCTTCATGGGGTCGGCCGCGGTCGAGCCGCTGAAGGAGGCCGCGGGATCGGACAACGCGGCCGTGCGGCGCGAGGCACTGCGGTCGCTCGGCAAGCTGCGGGCGCGCGCCTCCACGGACCCGCAGATCGTGCTGCCGCTGCTCATCGGCGCGCTCGAGGATCTGGATCCGTCGGTGCGCGAAATTGCCGTGACGTATCTCGGGATCGTCCGCGACGATCCGGATCGCGCGGTCGCGGGACTGATCAAGGCGCTGGACGACGAGGAGCCGCAGGTGCGGCGCGGCGCCGCGATGGCGCTCGGCGAGTACGGGCCGCGCGCCGAAGCCGCGATTCCCGCGCTGCGCAAAGCCGCCCGAGACCCCGACGAAGACGTCCAACGGGAGGCCGGGAGGGCGATCGTCCAGATAACGGAGAAGAGCGAGCCCAAGTAGATCAGAGACCTTGGAGAGCGTTGTCTTACACCACAGAGATCACGCGCTCTGTGGTGAGATCCGGCGCCGCTACGAGCGGTACCGACCGAGCGCCTCCGCGAGCGCCGGCTGCGTGATCGGTTTCACCAGCGTGCCGGCGACCGGCAGCGCATCGCCGTAGCGTTCGATGACGGCGGCGGTGCTCATCGCGATCACCGGCGTGCCTTCGACGCCCGGCATCTCCCGCAGGTGCGCCATGAACGTCGGGCCGTCGATCCGTTCCATCATGATGTCGAGGAGGATGACCGCCGGACGCAGGCCGTCGCGGAGTTGCTCGAGCGCCTGCAGGCCGTTGGACACCGCTTTCACACGGAACCCCAGGCGCTCGGCGAGCACGTCCACGAGCAGCAGGATGGACGGGTCGTCGTCGACGACCATCACGAGAGGGCTATCGATCACGATTGAGCCCCGCTGCCCTGCGCGACGAGCGACCGGGCGCTCGCGAGCACGTCGGCGGCGGGCGCGCTCAGACCGCCTCCCTGGGCCAGCTCGGGACGTCCGCCCCCCTTGCCGCCGTGGCGCGCGGTCAACGCCTTGAGGACGGCGGCCGCGTCCAGCTCGACGCCGGGGCCTCGCGCGATCACGATCGTGCACGGCGGCGGCTCGCTGACCAGTACCGCGGCGTAGCCCGGGCGCTCCGTGATCCGCGACGCGAGAATCTTCAGCGCGTTCATGTCCCATCCCGCGCGGGCCGCGAAGACCACGCGGGCGCCCCCAACGTCCTGCGCCTCGTCGGAGAGCGACGCCGCGTCGTACTCGGCCAGCCGCCCCTGCAGATCCTTGACCTGGCGCCGCAGCTCTTTCGCATCCCCCTGCACGCGCTCGATCGCCGCGGGGAGTTCCGCCGGCAGCACGCTGAGCGCGCGGGTTGCGCTCGCGACCGACTCGCGCAGCTCGCGATACGCCCGGAGCGCGCGGCCGCCGCACATGAAGGTGATCCGCGACCCCCCGCGAAACCGTTCGGTCGCCGCGGCGGCGATGATCCCGATCGCGCCCGTGCGGGCGACATGCGTGCCGCCGCACGCCGACAGGTCGAACTCCGTCACGTCGATCAGACGCAGCGTGCCCTCGCGCTTCGGCTCCTTGCGCAGCCGGAGCGTCGCCGCTTCTTCCGGGCCCGCGAAGCGGATCTCCACCGGCCGGTCGTCCCACACGACGCGGTTGGCTTCGTCCTCGGCGGCGGTCAGCTCTTTCGCGGAAACCTCGCGGGCGAGGTCGATCGTCGAAGCATCGGCGCCGAGATGGAAGCTCTCCGTCCGGACGCCGAACAGGTGGTCGAAGGCGGCCGACAGCACGTGCTGTCCCGTGTGCTGCTGCATGTGATCGAACCGGCGCTCCCAGTCGATCCGTCCGTGCACCGCCCGCCCGGCCGGCGGCCGATCGACGACGTGCTCGACGCGGCCGTCCTCTTCATCGAGGACGTCGAGGACGCGCGACGACCCCAGCGTGCCGGTATCGAACGGCTGCCCGCCCGACGAGGGATAGAACGCCGTCCGATCGAGCACGACGATCGAGCGTCCGTCGCGCTCCGCCGTCTCGATGACTTCGGCGTCGAACTCGCGCAGGTATGGGTCGCGGTAGTAGAGACGCTCGGTCACGCGCGGCTCCGCCCGAGCGCGGGATCCCCGAGACCCGCCTCGCGAAATCCGCGCGCGCGCAGCACGCAGCTGTCGCAGCGGCCGCACGGCGCGCCGTCCGGCGACGGGTCGTAGCAACTGTGGGTCAGACCGTAATCGAGGCCGAGCGCGACGCCGCGCGTGATGATCGCCGCCTTCGACAGCTCCAGCAACGGAGCGAGGATGCGGAGCGGTCGTCCTTCGACGCCGGCGCGCGTCGCGAGCGACGCGACCCGCTCGAACGCCCGCAGGTACTCGGGACGGCAGTCAGGATAGCCGGAGTAGTCGAGGGCGTTCACGCCGATGACGATGGCCTCCGCGCCCAGCACTTCCGCCCACGCGAGCGCGAGCGAGAGAAACACGGTGTTGCGCGCCGGAACGTAGGTCGAGGGAATTCCCGCGCCGTCGATCGCCCGATCCTTGGGGATGCTGCCGTCGCCGACCAGCGACGAGCCGCCGATCGCGGAGAGATCGACGTCGAGCGTCAGCTGACGCGCAACGCCGAGCGCCTTCGCCACGTCGCGCGCGGCGTCGGTTTCGCGCGCGTGCACCTGGCCGTACCGAATCGTGAGCGCGTACAGCTCGTAGCCCTCGGCGCGCGCGATTGCGCCCGCCGTGTACGAGTCCAGGCCGCCGCTCAGCAGCAACACGGCGCGCATGATGTGCCCGCGGGGATCGACGCGGTCGAAGGACGTGGACAGCAGGCGTCTGGTCGCTTCGACGAACGTCGAGGTCACACGCCGCGAACGTCCGCCCCCCATACGTATTTGTGTATCTGTAACTGCAGCCGAACCGGCAGCCGATCCGCAAGGATCCACTCGGCGAGCGTCTTCGGCTCGAGCACGCCGTGCACCGGCGAAAACAGCACCGCGGCGGCGCGCGCGCCGAGATCGTAGCGCGACACGACGTCGCGTGCGTACTCGTAGTCGGCGCGATCCTGAATCACGAACTTGACCTCGTCGTGCGGCGACAGCCGGTCGAGGTTCGACCAGCAGTTCTTGTCCGACTCGCCGCTCGCGGGACACTTCACGTCGATCACCTTGACGACGCCGGCGGGGACGCGATCGATGGGAAGATGTCCCCCCGTCTCCAGCATCACCGCATATTGTTCGGAAAGCAGGCGCTCCATCAACGGGTACACGTCCTTCTGCAGCAGCGGCTCGCCGCCCGTGATCTCCACGAGCCGCGTCCCGTGCGCGCCGACTTCCGCCACGACCTCGTCGAGCGACATGCTGCGGCCTTCATGAAAGGCGTAGGGCGTGTCGCACCACGAACAGCGGAGGTCGCAGGCGGTGAGGCGGACGAACACGCACGGCCGGCCGGCGTGCGTCGATTCCCCCTGAATCGAATGAAAGATCTCGTTGACGGTGAGCATGCGGGCAAACTCAGATTGTACCCCAGTAGAATGGCGGCATGGCGAAGCCGACCTTCTACACCAAGCCGACCTGAACGACCTGCAAGAACGCCAGGAGTTTCCTGGACGAGGAACGAATCGACGTCGAGCAGATCGACATCAACAAGACGCCGCCGTCGCGGGCGTTCCTCGAAAAACACGTCGACGAGACGCGCTTCCTCGACTTCGTGAGCACGCGCAGCCCGGTGTTCAAGGAGCGCCCGCTGCCCAGGACGAAAAAGGAAGCGATCGACCTGATGGTGGGGAACCCGAACCTGATCAGGCGGCCGATCCTCATTCACCGATCGCGGGTGACCTTCGGGTTCGACAAAGACGTCTACGGCAAGCTGAAATGAGCGTCGTCCGGATCGGCACGTCGGGATGGAGTTATCCGGCGGGGCGCGGCACGTGGAACGGGATCTTCTACCCCGTGCCGCCAGGCGCGTCGAAGAAGAAAGGGGGCTTCGACGAGCTGGCGTTCTACGCCGAGCACTTCGACACGGTCGAAGTGAATTCGTCGTTCTACCGGACGCCGGCGCCGGAGCTGGCGAAGCGCTGGGCGGAGCGGACGCCTCCGGGATTCGAGTTCTCGCTCAAGCTCTATCAGAAGTTCACGCACCCGGAGATGTTCCACAAGTCGACGGGGCAGAATCCGGCGGACGTGGGGCCGAAGGACGTCGACGAGTTTCGGCTCGGCATCGACGCGATCGTGCAGGCCGGCAAGCTGGGCGCGCTGCTCGCTCAGTTCCCCCCGAGCTTCAAGAACGAACCGAACACGCGCCCATATCTGGAATGGCTGCTCGGAGCCTTTCGGGAATACCCGGTCGCCGTTGAGCTGCGGCATCGAAGCTGGAGCGACAACCCCGAGAGCACGCTCGCGCTGCTCGGCGCGTTCGGCGCCGCGTGGGTGCAGATCGACGAGCCCAAGTTCCGCTTCTCCGTGCGGCAGACCCTGCTGCCGAACGTTCGTACCTTCTATTACATGCGGCTGCACGGCCGCAACGCCGCGCAGTGGTGGAAGCACGAGAAGTCGGAGGACCGCTACGATTACCTCTACACCGCGGACGAGCTGCAGCCCTTCGCAGAGGCGGCCGAAACGGCGTCGCGCGAGGTGCGCAAGGCGTACCTCTATGCGAACAATCACTTTTCGGCGAAGGCCGTGGCGAACGCCGCGATGCTGAAGAAGCAGCTCGGGCAGCCGCTCGAAGGCGAGTACCCGGAACCGTTCGTCGCGCGGTACCCGGAGCTGAAGGGGCTCGTCAAGGTGCTGCCGTTTCCGCCTTCACGTACGCCCGCGTGAGGAGGTCGCCGCGCTGCATGCGCAACACGACGTCCATGCCGGCGATCACGCGACCGAACACCGTGTATTTGCCGTCCAGCTCCGGCGCCGGACGCAGCGTGATGTAGAACTGGCTGTCGGCGCCCTTCGGATCGCCCGAGTGGCCCATTCCGACGGCGCCGCGCACGTGGGTCCGCTTCTTCGTGATCTCCGCGATGCCGATGGATTTGCCGCTCCCGCCGCGCCCCCACCAATCCTGACGCGTCACATCGCGCGACGCGGGGTCGCCGATCTGGATCAGGAAGTTCGGATCGGCGCGATGGAAGCGCTGGCCGTCGTAGAAGCCGGCCTTCACCAGTTCCACGATCCGCGCGACCGTCCTCGGCGCTTCCTCCGGGTACGTCTCGATCTCGATGCTGCCCTTCGCGGTGTCGAGGACGATCGTCGCGCCGGCGCCTGGAGATTTATCCTGCGCGCCGGCGATCAGCGCCGCGGACGCAAGCAATATCAGAAGTCTACGCATCTTTGTTCAGTGCTCGCGGGGCCCGGGCCTCCGCATGGCTACGGCCACGCTCGCCGTAGCCTTGGCGAAGGCGGCCACCCCCGCTCGCTCTCGCGCGGCGACTTCGCGCCGCGCTCGGGCCGCAGGCGCTCTGCCTTCTGCCTTCAGCCTTCTACCTTCAGCCTTCTACCTTCACGAGCTTTCCGACTCTCGTGACGCCCACCTTCGGGCAGACATCGACGAGGACGCACTGCGGGCAGAGAGGATACACCGGCCGGCATACGTTCTGTCCCCACGTGACGAGATACAGATTGATGATCGGCCACCAGCGACGCCGGGCCGCTCGATAGAGCGCCTGCTCCGTCTGCTCCGGCGTCCGCGTCGTCACCCACCCGAGCCGGTTGGCGATGCGGTGCACGTGCGTGTCGACGCAGATGTTCTCCTGGCTGCTGTGGGCGAGGATCAGGACGAGGTTCGCCGTCTTCCTTCCCACGCCCGGCAGCGTCAGCAACGCGTCCATCGTGTCGGGCACGCGTCCGCCATAGCGCGACATGATGAGTTCGCAGGCACGCTTCACGTGGACCGCCTTGTGACGGTAGAAGCTGACGGGATAAATCAGCCGCTCGATGGTCTTCACCGGCAGCTTCGCCATCGACCGCGGCGTCCGCGCGACGCGAAACAGCCGCGTCGAGGCCGCGTGCGTCACGGGATCGCGCGTCTGCGCCGACAGCATCGTCGCGATCAGCACCTGAAAGGGGTCTTCCTGCTGATCCTTCGCGATCTTCTCGACGGCCGGCTCGTCGAGCCCGTCGATCGCCTTCGCCAGACGGCGCATCACGGTTGCAACGGGAGCCTTCGGTGACATGTGTCAATGCTAAATGCAAAATGCTCAATGCCAAAAGGGTGCACGATCGATCGGTCCAATTGCTTTTGGCACCTGGCATTTGACATTTGGCATTGACGGATTACGCCCGCACGGGCGTCAGCGGTTCGTCTCCGCGGAGCACCGCGAGGACGTTCCGCACCGCGAGCTCCGCCATCGCGGTCCTCGTTTCCCGCGTCGCGCTGCCCAGGTGCGGCGTGAGGAGGACGTTTTCGAATTCGCGCAGCGCGGAAGGGACGTCCGGCTCGCGGTTGAAGACGTCGAGCGCCGCGCCCGCGATCAGCCGTTCCCCGAGCGCCCACGCGAGCGCCTCCTCGTCCACGATCGGTCCGCGCGCCGTGTTCACCAGAAACGCCGAGCGCTTCATGCGCGCCAGCGCGCGGCGATCGATCAGGTGCCGCGTCTCGGGCGCCAGCGGCACGTGGATCGACACGACGTCCGACGTCACGAGCAACCGGTCGAGCCCCTTGTCGCGGGTCGCGAACACGGTGCTCATGCCGAACGCGGGCGCTCTCGCCGCCACCGCGCGGCCGATCCGGCCGGGCCCGATGATGCCCAGTTGTTTGCCGCGAAGCTCCGCGCCGAGCATGAAATCGAGCGCCCATCCCTTCCAGCCGTCGGCGCGGATCAACCGATCCCCTTCGGCCACCCGGCGGACGATCCCCAGAATCAACGCCCACGTGAACTCGGCGACGGCTTCCGTCAGGACGTCGGGCGTGTTCGTGACGGCGACCCCGCGCGCGCGCGCCGCCGGCACGTCGACGTTGTCGTAGCCGACCGCGATGTTGGCGACGATCTTCAGCGCCGGCGCCGCATCGAGCACGTCGCCGTCGATGCGGTCGGTGAGCACGCAGATGAGCGCGTCTTTGTCGGCGAGGCGGCGTTTCAGCTCGTCGCGCGGGATTGCGCCGCCTCCTTCGTACAGATCGACGTGCGCGTCAGGGTGGAGCAGGGAGATGACGGACGAAGGAATCCTGCGTGTGAGAAGAACCCGAGGCACGGGCAGACGACTAATGGCCGTGCGACTGACAGTAGCCGCAGTGCGTGCACTGCACGCCCGGTTCGATCAGGCACGGACCGTCGCCCTGGGGCACCATCGCGTAGCGATAGTGGCTCGCGTGCGACGCGAAGGTGAGCGGGTGCGGCACGGCCGCGACGCGATCGTCACGTCCAAGGTGCCGCGCGATCGTCTCGCGGACGAGCGCGCGGAGCGCGTCCTCGTTCATGCGCGTCCCTCCGCCTTCGATGCGCTTCTCCTGCTCTGCACGGCCGGCGCCCCTTCGTCGTAGTCGAGCGAGTCCACGATCCCGATGATGGCGGCGTCCACGGCGGCCGCCTTGCGCCCGAGCGCGTCCCCGGCGGCCCTCCCTTCGATGACCACGAGCACCGTCTCGCCCACGCCGGCGCCAACCGAATCGATCGCGAGCACCGCCGTCCCGCGCGGCTGGCCGTCGAGCGTCAGCGGCTGCACGAGCAGCAGCTTGGCTCCTTCGAGCTTCCGGTTCTTCTGCGTGGACACAACGGTTCCGACGACCCGGGCAATTTGCAAATCAGTTTCCAGCTTCCAGCTTCCAGTTTTTGCTTTCCGCTTTCCGCTTTCCGTCCTACTCCATATCCCAGTGAT
>QHWR01000076.1:0-2872 GCA_003223835.1 Acidobacteriota bacterium
CGGCACCGGCTATCTTGGCCGCGCGATTGTGGCGGCGCTCGCGCGCGGCGGACACGAGGCGATCGTCTTCGCGCGCCGCGCGACGGCGAGCGGCGTCGCGGGCCGGCTGATCGACGGCGACGTGCGCGACACGCCGACGGTGACGCGCGCGGCGGAGGGCGCCGATGCCATTTGCCACACGGCGGCGCTCGTCTCGCTGTGGCGGCGCGATCCGTCGGAGTTCGACGCCGTCAACGTCGGCGGCCTGCAGTCGACGCTCGCCGCGGCGCGCGCGCTGCGCATCGCGCGCGTCGTCTACACGTCGTCGTTCCTCGCGCTGCCGCCGCACGACAGTCCGCAGCCGCTGACGGCGAATCACTATCAGCGCACGAAAGTCGTCGCGCGCGACGTCGCGCGACGGGCGGCCGCGGATGGTCTCCCTGTCGTCACGCTCTACCCCGGCGTCATCTACGGGCCGGGCGCGCAGACCGAAGGCAACCTCGTGGGACGGCTGCTTCGCGATCATCTGGCCGGCCGCCTGCCGGGACTCATCGGCGCGGATCGCCGATGGTCGTTCTGCTTCGTCGACGACGTGGCGGAGGCGCACGTGCGGGCGCTGACGCACCCGGCCCCGGCCGGCGAGTACGTGATTGGCGGCGTCAACGCGCCGCAGATCGCGCCGTTCGAATTCCTGCGGCGCGCGCGCGGCACGGCGCTCCCGCGGCGCATTCCGTATCCGCTCGCGATGATCGCCGCGTCGGTCGAAGAAGTCAGGACGGCCCTGTTCAAACGTCCGCCGCTGCTGACGCGCGGCGCCGTCAGCATTTTTCGCCACGACTGGTCGCTGGACAGCACAGCCGCGACGGCCGGGCTCGGCTTGCGCCTGACATCGCTCGAGGACGGCATGATGAGGACGATCGCTGCGCTGAGGTAGCGGTGGTGGCCATCTTGCAGCCTGACTCAACGGCCCCTGCGAAGGGTGGAAGGTCTGCCATGAACTGCCCGTTTTGCGGCGTCGAGACGGAAGTCCCGCACGATACGCAGCAGGCGTGCATCCAGGCCCTGCAGGCGGAGATCGTGCGCGTGCGCTCGCTCCTCGACCATTCGCGGCCCCTCGAAAAAGGGCCTCCTGCGGTCGGGAACGACGAGTCGGTTTTCCCCAGCCCGTCACCTCGTGATACACCCTCCCGGACGAACCATGAATAGCCCGGCCGTAACCGGCTCAGGGGGCCGGCGCGTAACGCTCCAGGGCTGACGCTTCGACGAGCCCAGGGCTAACCGCCGGGCGCAACCCCCGTCTAATCATTCGGATGCCGCACACGGACGCCGCCGCCGTCGCACTCGCCCGCGACGGGGATAGCGAAGCCTTCCGGGCGCTCGTGGAGCGCCACAGCCGCGCCGTCTATCGGCTCGCGCACCGGATGACCGGCAGCCCGCAGGACGCGGAGGACGTCGTCCAGGAGACGTTCCTCCGGGCGTACCGGCAACTGGGCCGGTTCGAGTCCCGCGCGAACTTCAGCACGTGGCTTCACCGGATCGCCGTGAACTGCTCGATCGACTTGATTCGCTCGCGGCACCATCGCGAGACGTCGCACGACGCGGCGGATCTCGAATTCGCGGACGCCGCGAACGACGAACGGACGGAGCACTCCCCGGAGCGGCTGATGTTGAGCACCGAAGTCCAGGACCGCGTGAATACCGCGATGGCCTCGCTGAGCCGGATGGAGCGCGCCGCGTTCGTGCTGCGGCACTTCGAGGGGCTGTCGATCGACGAGATCTGTCAGGCGCTCGGCATGAAGGCCAACGCCGCGAAACACAGCATCTTCCGCGCGGTGCGGAAGATGCGCGTCGCGCTCGAACCGTTCGTGGAAAGCTGACCATTATGCATCTGACTGAAGACGATCTCGTCCTGCACTACTACGGCGAGATGACGGGCGCCGACGAGGCGCGCGCCACCGGGCACCTGACGGCGTGCGCGTCGTGCCAGGCGTCCTACACGCAGCTGCAGCGCGTGCTCGCCATCGTCGATACGGCGCCGGCCGTCGATGCGCCGACCGGATTCGAGCGCATCGCGTGGGCGCGGCTCGAGGCGGCGCTGCCGGCCCGGCGCCGCGGCTGGCTGTCCTGGTTCGTGTTGTCACCCGCACGGCTGGCCTGGGCCGCCGCCCTCGTGGTACTCGTCGCGGCGGCGTTCTTCGCCGGCCGGCTCCTCCCGCGGCCGGCGGCGCCGGTCACGACCGCGTCGACCGCCGCCGAGAAGGTGCGCGAACGGATTCTGCTCGTGGACCTCGGCGATCACCTGGATCGAACGCAGATGGTGCTCGTGGAGCTGGTGAGCGCCGACGAAGGGACGGGACCGGTCGACATTTCGACGGAGCAGGCGCGCGCGCAGCAGTTGCTCGCGGCCAACCGGCTTTATCGGCAGACGGCGGTCAGCACCGGCGATACGGCGATGGCGTCGGTGCTCGACGACCTGGAGCGCGTGCTCGTGGACGTGGCGGCGAGCCCGTCCCCGGTGTCGCAGGCGGATTTCGACGCGGTGCGGCGCCGCATCGAGTCGAAGGGCCTGCTCTTCAAGGTGCGCATCGTCTCGTCGGAGGTACGGGAGCGGCAGCGTGCGGCAGTCCAGCAGCAGAAAGGCATCTAGACAAAGGCAGAAGGCAAATCATATGAAACCACTCGTCATCATCACGATTACAGCCGCGCTCGGCGCGGCGGGGTCCGCGAACGCGCAGCAGGCCCCGGCGGGCATGACGGAGTCGGCGCGCGCGATGGCGGAATCCGCGCGGTCGTTGACGGATTCCGTGCGGGCGATGCGGCTCGACCTGCTCGCGGACTCGATGCGCGCGATGCGGCTCGACCTGCTCGACTTCGCGTTTGCGATGCCGGATCA
>QHWR01000076.1:2880-3380 GCA_003223835.1 Acidobacteriota bacterium
GACCGCGAGAACGGCCTCTACGACCGCGGGATGGACGCGCTCGACCAGAGCCGCTGGGACCGCGCGCTCTCCGATTTCGATCGCGTGATCGAGCTCAAGGGATCCAAGGCGGACGCCGCGATGTATTGGAAGGCGTACGCGCAGAACAAGCTCGGCCAGCGCACCGAGGCGCTGGCGACCATCGCCGACATGAGCAAGACGTACCCGAACAGCCGCTACCTCCGGCAGGCCAGGGCGCTCGAAGTCGAGGTGCGGCAGAACTCGGGACGTCCCGTCAGCCCTCAGAGCGAGAGCGACGACGAGCTGAAGCTGTTGGCGCTCAACGCGCTGATGAACAGCGACCCGGAGACGGCGGTTCCGATGGTGCAGAAGACGCTCGAAGGGAACAACTCGCCGAAGATCAAGGAGCGCGCGCTGTTCGTGCTCGCGCAGAGCAACTCCGCGAAGGCGCGCGAGGTGCTCGTCAACATCGCGAAGGGAGGCTCGACGCCGGATCTGCA
>QHWR01000076.1:3417-3984 GCA_003223835.1 Acidobacteriota bacterium
AATCCTGCGGGCGTTCATGGTCGCCGGCGAGAAGGACCGGCTGCTCACCGCGGCGCAAAGCGAGCAGAACCCGGATCTGCGGGCCGAGGCCGTCCGGCAGCTCGGCGTGATGGGGGCACGCGAGGAGCTGTGGACGCTCTATCAGAAGGAGTCGTCGAACGACGTCAAGAAGCAGATTCTCCAGAGCATGTTCGTCGGCGGCGATTCGGCGCACATGATCGACCTCGCCAAGAGCGAGAAGCATCCGGATCTGCGCCGCGTTGCGGTCCGCAACCTCGGCCTCATGGGCAACAAGCGGACGGGCGACGCGCTCGTCGAGATCTACGCGCAGGACAAGGACCCGCAAGTGCGCCGCGCGGTGATCGAAGCGCTGTTCCTCCAGAACAACGGCGAGCAGCTCGTCGCCATCGCCCGCAAGGAGGAAGACCCGTCGATGAAGAAGGAGATCGTGCAGAAGCTGTCGATCATGCCGAAGTCGAAGGCCATCACCGATTTTCTGCTTGAGATTCTGAACAAGTAGGAGCACGCCCATGAGACGCCTGGTCAATTCCTCGATCGGTCTCGTCC
>QHWR01000076.1:4083-19333 GCA_003223835.1 Acidobacteriota bacterium
CACGAGAGGCGAACGGCGGGTCTGCTGTACCGGGTGCACGTTCGACGACCGCGCGATCGCGCTCGAAACCGGACGCCCCGTCCGCCTCGAGGGGCCGCAGACGCTCGTCATCCTCTACCGCGTCGAGGACCGCGCCATTCAACGCATCAGGATCTTTTCCGAGGAGTGCGAGCTGGACGCGGGCGGCCGCACGATTCACTGGGTCGAGGGGGTCAAGCCGGCCGACAGCGTGAAGCTGCTGGCCTCGTTCCTCTCCCGCGGCGACCGGCCTTCGTCCTCGACGAACGGCGCGATCGTCGCGATCGCGATGCACGAGGACAGCGTCGCGGTGCCGGTCCTGCTCGACGCCGCCCGCGGGCACGCCGATCCCAAGGTGCGTGGCGATGCGTTGTTCTGGCTGGCGCAGAAAGCGGGCGACAAGGCGGCCGGCGCGATTACGGAACGGCTGGAACAGGATCCGGACACGGACGTGAAGCGGCGGGCCGTCTTCGCCTTGAGCCAGCTGCCCAGGGACGAAGGCGTCCCGCTCTTGATCCAGGTGGCGAAGACGAACAAGAACGCCGCCGTCCGCAAGCAGGCGATGTTCTGGCTCGGCCAATCGCACGATCGCCGGGCGCTCGACTTCTTCGCGGAAGTCCTCGCGAAATAACCCGGCGTCGCTACGCGCCCTGCAGAGCGTCCCGGTTGACGACGTTCTCGGCGAGCTCGGTGAGCTTCTTGTCGGTCTTCCCTTCCTCGTCGAGCGTCTGCTGCAGGAGCTTGGCAACCTTCGACAAACCGAGCAGGCGCGCGTGTGCGCGCGCCGTGCCGTAACCGGCGATCTCGTAGTGCTCGACCTTCTGCGCGGCCTCGATCAAGCCGGCGTCGAGCATCTCATCTTCCAGCTCATCAATCCTTTCCTTGCCTTCTTCGATGATCCCTTCCATCCCGCGACACTTCTTCCCTTTCAGGGACGATACTTCGAGCTCCGCGGCAATTTCGTCGAGCCGCGCGACGTGGCCGCGCGTCTGCGCGAGGTGTTCCTCGAACGCGGCGCGCAATTCGGCGTGGGTCGCCGCCTTCGCCATCTTCGGCAGCGCCTTGATGATCTGGTTCTCCGCGCTGTACAGATCTTTCAGTTCTTCGACGAGCAATGCTTCGAGAGGATTCGTCTCCTCGGCCATGGTGCCCCCAGTCAGAATTCGTGAATTGGTGAATTGGTGAATTGGTGAATTGGCCCACCGCTTCACATGCATTCAGCTCATTGACATAACTGAGTGCAACGGGCGCGCCAGTGGGGCGCGTCGCTCAGTGGACGCCGTGACCGGTCGTCAACGTGGCGGGATCGGCGCCGAGACGGCGAATCGCCGTCTCCCACATGGTCGCGGGCTCGACGTCGAAAATCAGATCCAGATCGATGTCGCTCATGAGCCACGCCGATTGGGCGAGCTCTTCGTCGAGCTGTCCCGGGCCCCATCCGGCGTAGCCGGCGAGCACGCGGGCGCGCGGCGCCGGTTTGGTTTCGAGCACCCGCCGCAGCAGCGACGGCGACGTCGAGAGATACAACCCGTCACTGATGGGCTTGAACTCGACGTCGGGAGCGCGGTTGACGAGAATCCACCCGCGTTGCGGCTCGACGGGACCGCCGAGCCAGAGCGGCATCGAATTGCCGTCTTCCACCGGGGGCTCGAGCGTGACCATGGACGTCGCGGCCATTTCGGTCGGCCGGTTGAGCACGAGCCCGAAGGCGCCGTCCGGACTGTAATCGCATAACAGCACAACGGTCCGCGCGAAGTTCGGATCCTGCATCTGCGGCATCGACAGCAGCAACGACGGCCGGAACGGTTCAGTCATCATTTCCCTCGCGCATGGTCCCCCGGCCTTTCGGCGATCGCGGCACCCGTTCCAGTTCGGCGCCCACCCGCTTCAGATCCTCGACGAACCGCTGCATCTCGGTCCGCCGCGACTCGTCATCGGGCGCCCTCAGGATCGACGACGGGTGGACGGTCGCTGTCACGCGCGGCGCGAGCGACGACGAGACGAACTCGCCGCGCTGCTTCGATACCTTGAACGCGCGGCCGAGGAGCGCCTGCGCGGCCGTGGCCCCGAGACAGACCAGGATGCGGGGTTTCACGAGCGCAATCTCGGTCTCAAGCCACGGGCGGCACGCCGCGATCTCGGCGCCGTTCGGCTTCGCGTGGATGCGCCGCTTGCCGCGCGGCTCCCACTTGAAGTGTTTCACGACGTTGGTCACGTACACCACTGCGCGATCGATGCCGGCTTCCTCGAGCGCCCTGTCGAGCAGCCGCCCCGCGGGTCCGACGAAGGGATGGCCGGCGATGTCTTCGGCGTCGCCCGGCTGCTCGCCGACCATCATGATCTGCGCGCGCTGCGGGCCTTCGCCGAACACGGTCTGGGTGCCGCGCTTGTACAGATCGCACGCTCGGCAGTTCGCCGCCGCGGCGCGAACGCTCTCGAGCGTCGGGTGGACGGGGATCAATGCAGGAACCGGCTCGCCGGGTTTCGCCGGGCCCGCGGGTTTCCGGGATCTCGTCTTAGTCACGCCGCTGCTCCAGCGCCCATGCCACGTGTTCGGCGACGAGCGGATCCGCGCAGGACGGTTCGGAGACGGACGTCAAGGCGTCGAGCGCGTCGGCGTCGCGCGTGCTGCCCGCGCAGACGGCGACGTTGCGGCGCATCCGCCGGACGCCCGCGCGCGTCATCGCGCTGCCCCTCAGCGCGCGCCGCCACGCCTCGTCCGACCGCCGCCACAACGCGCCGAGCGACGGGCCGTCGAACGCCGCGCGCGGCTGCCACGCCTCGTCTCGCGACTGCGCCGGCCGGTGATTCCACGGACAGACGTCCTGGCAGATGTCGCAGCCGTACGCGTGCGCGCCCAACTGAGGACGCAGCTCGATTGGTATCGATCCCTTCACCTCGATCGTGAGGTACGACAGGCATGTCCGCGAGTCGAGCACGTACGGCTCGGCGAGCGCGCCGGTGGGGCAGGCGTCGAGGCACAGCGTGCACGTGCCGCACTGATCCAGCGACGGCGCGTCCGGCTCGAGCGGCAGGGTGCAGAGAATCTCCGACAGAAAAATCCACGATCCGCGATCGGGATTGATCAGGCAGGTGTTCTTGCCGATCCAGCCGATGCCCGCGTGCTGGGCGTAGACGCGTTCCTGGACCGGACCCGTATCGACGTACGCCCGCGCGTCGAACGGCTCGCCGGCCGCGCCGCGCATCCACTCGAGCAGGGCGTCCATGCGGCGGCCGATCACGTCGTGATAATCGTCCCCCCACGCGTACCGCGCCAGGCGCGCGATGTCCGCGTCCCGCTCCGTCGAATACGGGCGCTCGACGTTGTACACGGTGCCCAGCGCGATCACGGACCGTGCCGACGGCAGGATCGACCGCGCGTCCTCGCGACGCTCCGCGGAGCGCGCGAGGTACTGCATCTCGCCCGCGTAGCCGCGTGCAAGCCACTCGCGGAAGAAGCGCAGCTGCGCGAACGCGGCGGCCGGGGCGATGCCGCAGACGTCGAACCCAAGCTCGACCGCACACGCCTTGATCTCCTCGGAGGTCATCAGGATGATTATATGAAGCCCACCAACCCGTGCGCCTTCACGTCGCGTTCGTCCTCGGCGTCGTCGTGGCGATCGGTCTGCCCGCCCGCGTGGCCGCGGCGGCGAGCGCGTCCCGCGGCCTCGCCGAGTACGAGGCGCTGGTCGTCTATCTGTTGTCCTGCTCGCCACAGAACGTCGCCGCAACCGGCTGGCACGCGATTGACGTGAGGGTGAAGGGCCGGAGTCTAAAGGTGAAGGCGCGGCGGGGATATCAGCGCTGACCGGAGATCACGGGACGAGACGGAACGCGGGACGGTGTTTCGGACGGATGGTCCCGAAATCGCGCCGGTCCGTGGTCGCAATCGTATCCAGCTTCAATCGTTCCGCCATCGCGACGACGGAGGCGTCCACGACGTCGATGCGTTCGTAGTCGTCCAGCAGTTCGCCAATCCGCTGCCAGTCCGCATCGCGCAGAGACTCAACGGTCAGCTCGCGGTCGGCGATCGATCGCACGAACCGGCGTTCGGCGGCCGCGCCGAGCCGCTCGTGGATGAAATACGCGGCTTCCGGGATGACCGTGATCGGCACGAGCAGCAGCTCGCGCGTGTGTTTCAGATACGCGACACACCGCTCGTGCCAGGCATCGTCGCGATCCGCGAGCGCGTAGATGACGCCGGTGTCGAGGAGCAGCGGCATCGCGTCAGCGCGCGGCGCGCTTCCGCGGTCGGCGAGTCTTCGGAGCGGCGAGCGGACCGTGCGGATCGCGGCCGCGCCAGAGCCGCTCCTCATGGCGCTCGGCGCCGTCCGCGCGTCCGCTCGCGCCGGCCGCGACGAACGACAGCCGGTGCCCGCCCCCGCGGCGACGGCCGGCGACGTACGCGACGAGCGCCTCGCGGACGAGCGAGGCCACCGGCCGGGAGTCGCGGCGCGCGAACCCCTGCAGCTCCCGCTCGAGCCCCTCGTCGAGGAAGATGGTCGTCCGCTTCATATGACGTATGATAGCATACGTTTTCCGCTTCGGGGGTTCGATGTTCGGGGTTCGAACCCCGAACCCGTTACGAAGACAGCTGTCTCAGCACGTACGGCAGGATGCCGCCGTTGCGGAACGCGACGAGTTCCTCCGGCGTATCGATGCGCACGATGGCGTGGACTTCGCGGACGGCGCCGTCGGCGGCGGTCGCGCGGACGGTGATCGCGCCGCGCGGCGCGAGGCCGCTCCCGATGCCGATCACGTCGTAGGTTTCTTTCCCGGTGAGCTTCAGGTTGGCGGCGTTCTCGCCGTCGGCGAACTGCAGCGGCAGAACGCCCATGTTGACGAGGTTGCTGCGATGGATCCGCTCGAAGCTCTCGGCCAGCACCGCCCGCACGCCGAGCAGCAGCGTGCCCTTGGCGGCCCAATCGCGCGACGATCCGGAGCCGTACTCCTTCCCCGCGATCACGAGCAGCGGGACCCCGGCCCGGCGGTACTCCACCGACGCATCGTAGATCGTCATCACCTCTTCGGACGGCACCCGCGTCGTCCAGCCTCCCTCCGTGCCGGGCGCGAGCTGGTTGCGCAAGCGGATGTTCGCGAACGTGCCGCGCATCATCACTTCGTGGTTGCCGCGGCGCGCGCCGTACGAGTTGAAGTCGCGGGGCGCGACGCCGTGGGCGATCAGGTATTTGCCGGCGGGGCTGTCCGCCGGGATCGACCCCGCGGGCGAGATGTGATCCGTCGTGACGCTGTCGCCGAGCAGCGCGAGCACACGTGCGCCCCGGATATCCGAGGGCGGCGTCGGCTGCCGCGTCAGCCCTTCGAAGAACGGCGGGTTGCGGATGTAGGTCGAATCGGAATCCCAGTTGAAGCGCTCCCCTTCGGGGACCGGCAGCGTGCGCCACCGCTCGTCTCCCTCGAACACGTGCGCGTACTTGTCGCGGAACATCTCCTGGCGCACCGCCTTGAGCATGGTCTCCTGGATCTCGCGCTCGGCGGGCCAGATGTCGCGGAGCTGCACGGGATCGCCGTTCGCGTCGGTGCCGATCGGCTCGCACGTCAGATCGATCTGCATCCGGCCCGCGAGCGCGTACGCCACGACGAGCGGGGGCGACGCGAGATAGTTCGCGCGGACCTGCGATTGGATGCGTCCCTCGAAGTTGCGGTTGCCGGAGAGGACGGACGCGACGACGAGGTTGTTCTCCTTGACGATCGACGACACCGGCTCGGGCAGCGGACCGCTGTTGCCGATGCACGTCGTGCAGCCGTAGCCGACAAGATTGAACCCCAGCTCCGCCAGATACTCGAGGAGCCCGGCCGCGCGCAGGTATTCCGTGACGACCATCGATCCCGGCGCGAGGCTCGTCTTGACCCACGGCTTCACCTTGAGACCGCGCGTGACGGCGTTGCGCGCGAGCAGGCCCGCGCCGATCATCACGCTCGGGTTCGAGGTATTCGTGCAGCTCGTGATCGCGGCGACGACGACGGCGCCGTGATCGAGGCCTTCCATGCCGGGGACGGCGGACGTGGACGAGGGGGCGGCGACCGCCGTCGCGGCGGCGGCGGCCGCGGTCGCCTCGGGATGCGGCTTGATTTCGGACGGGTGCGTCGCTTCGCCCGGCTTGTGCTCCGGCGGTTTCGACTTGCGCTCCGCGAGCATCAGCTCGAGCGCCTGCTGGAACTTCAGCTTCGCCTGTTTCAGCGACACGCGGTCCTGCGGACGCTTGGGTCCCGCGAGGCTGGGCTCCACCGTCGAAAGATCCAGCTCGATGCTCTGCGTGTAGGCGGGCTCGGGCGCCGCGGCGGTGCGGAAGAAACCATGCGCCTTCGCGTACGCCTCGACGAGAGCGACGCGCGCCGGGTCGCGGCCGGTCAGCCGCAGGTAATCGAGCGTCATCTCGTCGATCGGACAGATCGCGATCGTCGCGCCGTACTCGGGCGACATGTTTCCGAGCGTCGCGCGGTCGGCAATCGTCAGGAACTCCAGACCCGGTCCGTAGAACTCGACGAACTTGCCGACGACCCCCTGCTTGCGCAGCCGCTCGGTGATCGTCAGCACGAGGTCTGTCGCCGTGGCTCCTTCCGGCAGCCGGTTCGTCAGACGGAAGCCGAGCACCTCGGGGATCAACATCGAGATCGGCTGCCCCAGCATCGCCGCTTCCGCTTCGATGCCGCCGACGCCCCAGCCGACGACGCCGAGGCCGTTGATCATCGTCGTATGCGAGTCGGTGCCGACGAGCGTGTCCGGATACGCGAGCCATCCGTTCGACGTCTCCTCGCTGAAGATCACACGCGCCAGGTACTCGAGGTTGACCTGATGGACGATGCCGGTGTCGGGAGGCACGACGCGGAAGTTCTGGAACGCCGTCTGGCCCCATCGCAGAAACGTGTACCGCTCGCGATTGCGCGCGAACTCGAGCTGTGCGTTCAGCTCCAGGGCGTTGCGCTCGGCGAAATGATCGACCTGCACGGAATGGTCGATGACGAGCTCGACCGGTTGAAGCGGGTTGACCTTCCGCGGATCGCCGCCGAGGCGCACGATGCCGTCGCGCATCGCGGCGAGGTCGACGACGGCGGGAACGCCCGTGAAATCCTGGAGCAGCACGCGCGCCGGCGTGAACGCGATTTCCTTTTGCAGCTTGGAGGTCACGTCCCACCGCGCGAGGGCCTCGATGTCGGCGCCGTCGACGAATCGATCGTCCTCGCGACGCAGCAGGTTTTCGAGCAGGATTTTGAGCGAGTAGGGGAGCGTCGAAATCCCGCCGTATCCCGCCCGCTCGAGCGTCGGCAGGCTGAAGATCTGGAAGGTCTGGCCGCCCACGCTGAGCGGCGAGCGCGCGCCGAACGAATTCTGCGAAGCCATCCCTGGATCATCCTCCACTCCGCGGTTCCCGTTCAAGCCGCGCCAGCGCCGCGCGCGCCACGTCGGCGGGATCCTGGCGCTCGGCGTCCACCGCGTGATTCATCTGCCGGATGTCCTCCACGCGGATGCGTCCGGCGAGCGACTCGAGCGCGGCGCGGACGCGCGGATAGCGAAGGAGCGTCGCCGTGCGCGCCACGGGCGCCGCGTCGTACGGCGGAAAGTAGCGCCGATCGTCGCGGAGCATGACGAGGTCGTACGCGGCAATCAGGCCGCTCGTCGCGTCGCCGGCGATCAGATCCACCTGATGCGTCGCGAGGGCGCGGTAGATGAGCGACAAATCCATCGCGCGCGGCGCCCGGCCGAAGCGAAGCCCGTAGATCTGCACGAGGCCGGGATAGCCGTCCGCCCGCTGCAGGAACTCGTAGCCGAACCCCGGCGTCCAGTTCGGCGCGAGCGGCGCGACGTCCCCGATGGTCGCGAGACCGAAGCGCCTGGCGTCCGCGCCGCGCACGAGAATGGCGAACGTGTTGTCGTAGCCGAGCGCCGGCAGCAGCGTGAGCCCGGCGCCGGCGTAGCGTTGCCGCACGTGTTCGAACACGCGCGACGGATCGCGTTCGACCGGGTCCTTGAAGATCGCCGTCGCCGCCGTCCCCGTGTACTCGACGTAGACGTCGATGTCGCCGGAGCGGACCGCGCGATCGCAGATGAAGGTGCCCCCGAGATTCAAACGCCGCTCGACGGCGACGCCGGCGTGCCGCTCGATCGTCTGCGCGATCAGCTCGCCGAGCACGATCTGCTCGGTGAAGTTCTTCGAGCCGACGCGAATGACGTCGCCGTGACGCCGCGTCGCCGCGAGCGCGGCGACCGCCACGACCAGCATCAGCGCCGCGGCCGTCACCGGAACGCGCACGCGATGACGTCTGGCCCGCCGTAGTCCGGATTCCATCCACAACAGCGCGCCGTCGACCGTCAGCGCGAGCGCGGCGGCCGGCACCGCGCCCGCCAGAATGACGGAGGGATCCACCATCGACAAGCCGCGGAAGATGTACTCGCCGAGACCGCCGGCCCCGACCGCGGCCGCGATCGTTGCGGTTCCGACGCCGATCACCGCCGCGACGCGGATGCCCGCGACGATCGAGGGGACCGCGAGCGGCAGCTCGACCTGACGGAGCAACTGCCCGGGCGTCATGCCGAGCGCGGTCCCCGCCTCGACGAGCGCCGGATCCACGCTCCGGATCCCCGCAATCGTCGTCCGCACGATCGGCAGCAGCGCGTACAGGATCAAGACGACGATCGCGACGCGCGCGCCAAGCCCGCCGACGAAGGGCAGCGGCAGCAGAAACCCGAACATCGCGAGGCTCGGAATCGTCTGCACGATGTTGGCGAACCAGACGATCGGGGCGCCGAGCCGCGGCCGCCGCGCGGCGATGATCCCGATGGGAATCCCAATCGCCACGGCGACGCCCGTCGAGACGAGCACCAGCACGACGTGTTGCAAGAGCAACGCGCCGAATTCGGCGCGGTGGCCCGCGAGAAAGCGGACGAAGTTCACGGCCGGTCCGCCGCGTCGCCGAGGATCGTGCGCGCTTCGAGCAGCGGCTCGAGCAGCGGCCGCACGCGCGGGTCGGCGGACGCGGCGATGGCGCGCGGCGTTTCGTACGCGGCCAGCGCGCCGCCCGCGAGCACGCCGACGCGCGTCGCGAGCGCGAACGCTTCCGCCATGTCGTGCGTGACGATGACGACGGTCTTCCGCAGTTCCTGCTGGATGCGGCGGAACTCGCGGTGCAGCTCGGCGCGCGTGACGGGATCGAGCGCGCCGAACGGCTCGTCCATGAGGAGCAGCGGCGGGTCGGCGGCGAGCGCGCGCGCGACGCCGACGCGCTGCCGCTGTCCTCCCGACAGCTCGTGCGGCCAGCGCGCGGCGAAAGTGGCGGGCGGCAGCCCCACGAGATCGAGCAGCGACGCGATCCGCTGCTGCACGCGTGTGTCGTCCCACCCGCACAACCGCGGCACGACGGCGACGTTGTCGGCCACCGTCATGTGCGGAAAGAGCGCGACTTCCTGCAGGACGTAGCCGATCCGCCGCCGCAGCGCGTACGGCTCCCACTCACGCGTGTCGCGGCCGTCGATCGTGACGGCGCCGCGATCGGGCATCAGCAGGCCGTTGATGAGTTTCAGGATCGTCGTCTTGCCCGCGCCGCTGCGTCCCACCAGCGCGACCGTCGCGCCCGCGTCAATCGTGAGACTCAGCCCATCGAGGACCGGCGCGCCGCCACGCGCGAACGACACGTCGCGCATCGCGATCGCCGCCGCTGAGCCGGACATGACCGGACTGTATCGCAGCGGCAACGGGTTTGCTACTTCATGGATGGCGGCTGAGGGGATGAGGGATGGCGGAGCCGTCGTAGCGCAGCCCTTTTAAAGGCTGCTCGTGATCGGCCGCTGAAGAAAGCTGATGCTTGCTTGAAGGAGAACACATGCCCGACCAGAACACGCCGAATCAGGCATCGAACAAGGACAAGGCGGAAGGCGATCGGTGGAGATCGGACTCGAACACGGTCGAGCGGCGCGACGAACAGGCGGGCGGCATCCCCACCCGGCCGATCGAGGAGGAACGCGAGAAACAGGAGGCGCTGCCGAGCCGCGGGCAATCCAGAAGAGACAACGACGAATAATGCCAAATGCCAAATGTTTTAGAACCTCCAGGCGAGCGCCGCACCTCCCTCCGGGATCGTGTGGCGTTTGTTGTCGAACGCGACGCCGCCGCTCTGAAGCGAGACGCGGGCGTCCGCGCGTAATCCCAGCCGCTGCGAACGGTTGAACCAGTAGCGCACGCCGCCGGCGACGTGAACTTCGTTGCCCGTGTCGATGAGACCGCCTCCCTCGAGCACCTGGCGAAGGTATCCGGCCCCGCCGCTCAGGAACGGCTGCAGCCGGCCGGCAGCGCCGCCGCCCAGGTGATACACGAGCGAACCCGTTATCAGATACTGCGTCAGCGAACTCCTCGCCGTGACATCCGGCGCGCTCTCGGCATCCTTCGCGTTGCGAACGGTCAGCGCCGGACGGCTGATCTGCACGCCGCCTTCGACCGACAGGTGCCGCGACAGAAAGAGATCCAGTGCGCCGTCGAAGGCCGGCGCGCTGCCCACGCGGGTCTGCGTCTCGAACAGGACGAACGAGCCGCTGCCGGAGCCGGGGTTGTTCGTCAGATCGGCCGGTACCGTACCGACGCTGGCGCCGCCGGTCCACACGCCCCCGACGTCCACTTCGAGCGTTCCGAACGTCGGCTGATCGGACGGGATGTAATGCCGCTGCGCGAACGCCGGTGTGGCCGCCCAGAGGAGGCAGAGGAGCGCGAGCACACACGCGCGGATCACTTCGGTACGACCTTCAGCTCGACGCCGCTCGCCGTTCCGCCCCGGGGCACGACGACGACCTTGTCGTAGAACGCCGGCTGAAACGAGAGGTCCACGTTGAACGACCCCGGGAAAAAACTCGTGACGTCGGCGTCGTCCAGCGGTTCGACGCGCACGACGTAGAATCCCGGATCGAGCGCCGCGATCGTGAACGCGCCGTCGGCGCTCAGCGTGAAGCCGGCGACGAGCTTGCCCGTCTTCGGGTTGAACGCGATGACGTGAGCCCCCTGCACGCCGCTGCCGTTCTTCGTGACGTGCCCGCCGATGCTCCCCGAGGACTGCCGGAACGCGGACGTGCCGTAGATGTCCTCGATCCCGGCGATGTCGTCGGCGCGCAGCGTGCGGTCCGCGACGGTGCCCGCCGCAAACGCGATCGGAAACATCACGGCTTCCTTCGCGATCACGCGCCGCCCGCCGGCAATCAGCTGCGTCTCGCCAAGCGCGGAGTGCCCCATCCCGTGCAGGTGCCCGATCTCGTGGAGCGCGATCGATCCGATGTCGAAGCGTCCGGTCTCGCCGCCGGCGGCGGCGGACCAGGCGAACGCGGAATTGAAGAAGATGTCGGACTCGACGATGTCGCCCGTGATGACGTCGACGGTGAAGCTTGTCGACCCGAGCACCCGGTCGAGCTGCGGCCGGTTCTCGAAGCCGAGGACGGTCAGGTTGTTGTTGTCGAGCGGGCCGACCTGGGTAAAGCCGGCGAACTGCGACGAGAGCGAGACGCCGGGCACGGCGGCCCACGTCGAAAACGCGGTCGCGATCGTCTGCTGCAGCTGCTGCGACGTGACCTCCGCGACGCTCCGGTCCGTCACGAAGTAGCGGATCGGCAGCTGCGTCCAGTGCAGGGACAACACGCGTCCGTTGATCGTGGTGCCGAGCTTCAGGTACGCATCGAGCGCCGGCGCGAACATGACGCACGCCGCAATCGCCGCGAGCGCGGCCGCGACGCCGCGTCTCATCGTGCACCGCGCTCTGCGATCACCCGACGGACCGTCTGTTCGAACGCGTCGAGCGGCAGCGGGCGCCGCGCCGGGTCGCCCCGGACGACTGCCTCGGCGTCGCCCGCGAGCTTCGCCATCACCGGCGGCGGGATCACCAGACGGCGTCCGCTCGGCTCGTCCAGGACGACGCGAAAGACGCCGAGGCTCAGCCCGAACACGTATCGATCCGCGCCGGCCGAATTCAGGAACAACACGACCTCGTCTCCGGCCGCGAAGTCCGGCGCGCCGATCATCACCGTGCGATAGCGGCCGATCTGGCCGCCCGGCACCTTGAAGGTCAGTTCTTCGTCGTCGAGCCGCCCTTTCAGATAGTCTTCGGCGCGCAGCGTGACGACCGTCTCGACGCGACGGCGCCCGTCCACCCATCCCGCTCTCACGTCGACGACCCGGCCGTGGACGATGATCGGCGCGGCCGCGACCAGCTCGCGGAATTCCAGCGGCACGATGACCGTGGCGTGCAACGGATGCGTGAAGGCAACGATGGCGAGGACGGCGAGGATGACGCGACGCATCGGAGCAGTGTAGCAGCTAACCGACGCGCCGGGCCGCGCCATCGGTCGTAGCGCAGGTCTCTAGATCTGCTCGTGATCACGAGCAGATCTAGAGACCTGCGCTACGACGGCAACCGCATCTCAGAAGAACATGTGAAGCCCGAGCTGTACGGTCCTGTTGTTCAGCGCGGTGCCCGTGATCCGGCCGAAGCTCGGGTTCGTCGGATCGGCCACCGGCTCCGCGAACTGCGGGTGATTGAGGAGGTTGAGGAAATCCGCCCGGACCCGCAACCGGAACGAATCGCCGCGAGGCACGCGGACGTCCTTCTGGAGCGAGAAGTCCACGTTGTTCACGCCGGGATTCCGGACGTTCGCGAAATACCGCGGCGCGTTGCCGAAGGCCTTCTTCGGATCGCCGGAACCGCTGGGAGCCGGAAGGCCCGGCGCCGCGCACGTGCCCGAGAAATCGAACGCGCTCGTGTCGAACCATCGCGACAGCGTCTGCGTGAAGCCGGACGGCAGCGGATCGCCTGTCAGCATCGGGCGGTTCGAGAGCGTGTGCGCGGCGTTGCAGTATCCGTACGAGTTGTCGGTGATGCCGAACGGCGATCCGGTGCTGAACGTGTAAATGGCCGCCGCGCGCCACCCGCCGAGGACGTGGCTCGCGACGCCGTCGTTCAGCCATCGCCGGCCGGCTCCGAAGGGCAGCTCGACGATCGGCGCAAGGGTCAGCCGCCGCGGGATGTCGCCCGCGCTGACCGACCGCTCCGCTTTCCGGTTGTAGAAATCCTGCCCGAGCACGTCGAGCGACCAGAAGCCGCCCCAGTCGGACGACGAATCGTCCATCAAGCGGCTCCACGTGAAATTCGCGAGCAGCGACACACCGCCCGAGAACCGCCGCTCGAACTTGGCCTGGAGCGAGTGATAGTCGGAGCTCGCGAGCCCCCAGTAGCCCGGCGTGACGACGAGATCGTAGAGAGAGCCTCCGGAGGCGAGCACGCGCTGGGCCGCGAGCGGACAATGCGGACTCGTCGTCGCGGCATAGCCGAGCGCGGCCGTTGACTCGGGCGTTTGCTGACAGATGTTGTACGCGTAGTTGATCGGCAGGTTCCGGCCCGCGCTGCCGACATACGCAATCTGCGCGACGCTGTTTCGCCCGAGCTGCTTCTCGACAGTCAGATTCCACAGATGGTAGTGCGGCGGCGTCTGCTGCCGCGGCGCCCACGACGAAAACGACACGAGATGGTTCACCGGGATCGGCGCGGTGATCGCCGAGGGATCCGGGCTCGTGATGGCGAGCGCCTGCGACCAGTTCGTGCCGGCGGGGATCGGCGTCCTGGCCAGCAGATTGGGGCCGGGCTGCGCATCGCCCGCCCGGCCGTGACCGACGGCGGACGGATACGTCATCCCGTAGCCGCCGCGCACCACGACCGTCGTCGTCGGGCTCCACGCGACGCCGACGCGCGGGCCGAATTGTTTCCGCGACGGATCGAACGCCGTCTCCGGCGCGTTCACGCCGAACTGCTCCCATTCCGCCGTATACGGATTGAAGAACGCGAGCCCGTTGTGCTGCTCGCGGAACGACTGGTCGTACTGCCACCGCACGCCGAGGTTGAGCGTGAGGTGCGGCGTCATCTTGATGTCGTCCTGAACGAACACGGCGTAGCTCCACGCGCGCGTCGCGACCATCGCGTTCTGCACGTCGACGCCGCCGTTGTTCAGCCGGCCAAACAGGAAATCGGCGAACCCGTTGCCCGTCTGGGATCCGGTGAAGCTGAACTCGCCGACCGCGCCGGGCTGATAATTGTCGATCGCGTAGCGCCGCGCCTCGCCGCCGACCTTCAGATCGTGGCGGCCGACGAGCCTGATCACGCTGTCGCTGATCTGCAGCGTGCTCGCCGGCTCGTAGAGCATGCCGAGCGTGCCGAGCCTCGCGAATCCGCTGATGCTGACCGACGGCGTGCCGCACTTCTTCCCGCCTCCGGTGTCGGGGACGCTGCCGAGACAATCCGGAATGCCCTGCAGGCCGAAGTCCGCCGGCGAGGTGACCCCTTGTCCGAGATTCGTGCGGTGGCCGATGCGGTGCATGTAACCGAAACGGAAGTTGTTCAGCAGCGCCGGCGTGAAGCTCCGCGTCCACCCCGTCGTCAACGCGTAGTCGCGGGAGCGCTGGATCTGTTGTCCCTCGGGGCCGGCCAGCAGGTTGCTCGGATGCGAGAGGTTCCGTCCCCACTGCGTGTGCAGGACGCCGAAGACCTGATTCGAGCTGGAGAGCTGGTAGTCCATCCGGGCGTTCACGCGATTCAGCGAATTCTCCGTTCGTCGCGTGAAGCTCAGTTCGCGGGCGCCGGGGTTGGACGCCGGCGTGTCGGAGGAGGGCCATATCGCGAGAAAATTACGCGAGACCGGACTGATTTGCGCCGCCGGGATGCGATTGAACGGAACCGGCGTCGTGGTGCCCGGAAACGAGACCTGCTGGCTCGCGTTGCGGCAGATGCCCGCACCGTCGAAGCCGGCGGTACAGCGTGCGGACAGGTCGCCATTCCGGAACGCGGCGTCCGGCACGATGACGCCGGTGACCGGAGCGCTGCCGTTCCCGCGCAGACCCTGGTAATCGGCAAAGAAGAAGACCGTGTTCTTGACGACCGGACCGCCGATCGTTCCACCGAATTCATTCCGATCGAACGGGTTCTTCGGCTGCGAGCGGTCCTCGAAGAAATTGCGCGCGTTCAGCTTCTCGTTGCGGTTGTATTCATAGCCGGAGCCGTGGAACTCGTTGGTGCCGCTCTTGGTCACCGCGACGAGCACGCCGCCGCCCGCCTTCCCGTACTCCGCCGACATGCTGTTCGCTTCGATGCGGAACTCCTGGATCGAATCGATCGCGGGGTTGATTGCCTGCCCGCCGAACACCGGCGCGGTAATCGTCGTGCCGTCGAGGACGTAATCCTGATTGCGCGGACG
>QHWR01000077.1:0-3775 GCA_003223835.1 Acidobacteriota bacterium
GACCTGAACGGCAGGCTTCCGCCGAAACCGGATGCCCGTCTGGTCCGAACGCCTTCTGGGTGCAGACGCACCAGTACGCGGTCGCTTCCAGCCAGTCACGATAGAGCGGCAACAGCGCCTTGTCCTCGTCGCGGACCTCGGGGGGACCGACGTACATCCCCTTGTGGCGCAGATGCGCGCAGTGCGAGGCGGTGACGTGACGCGACGTCAAGCTCGGATGTTCCATAAGGCCCTCACACCACCTTCTGGCCGGCGGCTTTCAGGATCGCGCGCTTCACGGCCGTGCGCGCGATCTGAACCTTGTATTTGTTCTGCGACATCGGCTTGGCGCCGGCGATCGGAGCGCGCGCTCCGCCGCTTCCGATCGCCACGGAATCGGCGCGACCGATCCGAGAACGATGCGCGCGCCGCGCACGGTGCCGCCGTTCATGTCGAGCGCGACCGCCGCGGACGCGAGCGGCCAGTCGTGCGACTGCTTGTAGCGGACGTCGTAGGTCGCGCTCTTCACGCTGCCCGGCGCCGGCAGGATCATGTGCGTCAGCAGCTCGTTGGGCGCGAGCACTGTTTCGCCGAACAGATTCTTGTCCGGCATCTGGTAGTACTCCTCCGCCTTCACCTCGCGCTCGCCGGCGGGACCGACGATCCGGAATCTCGCCCCGAGGGCGACGGCCGGCACGGCCAGGCTCGAGGGGTGCACGATGTGGCACGGGCCGTCGCCGAAGATGGCGTGATACTGGTTCTCGCCGTCAACGGCAAAGCAGCGCGAGCCCCCCTTTTTCAGGCAGTCGAATTCCTCGTTGCGGTAGTACCAGCATCGCGGACGCTGATTCACTGCGGCGTGCCGACCTCCGCCGCCGCCTGCGCGAGCGCCGGATACATCCGCCCGACGTCGGCGTGATCCGCGAGGTCCGCAACGCTCACCGCCGAGCCGATCCGGAGCCCGCCGTCGGCCGCTTTCGCGATCGTGCGATCGAGGTTCTTGACGTTGACGAGCCGGTCCGGCTGCGCGACGTAGTCTTTCATCAGCGCGAGCAGGTCCTGGCCGCCCGCGATCGGCAGGAACTTGCCGCGTTCCGCCGAAAGCGCACCCACCGCTTCCTTCTCGTTCGCCGCGTTGACGTAAGCAAAGGCCTTCACAGCGTCCCTCCCGCGCGTTCCTGCTCGAGCGCCGCGAGCACGGTGTCGGGCGCGATCGGCAGCTTCCGGATGCGTGCGCCGACCGCGTTCGCGACCGCGTTCGCGATCGCCGCCGCCGTCGAAATCACGGGCGGCTCGCCGAGTCCGACGACGCCGCGCTCCGGCTGATCCACGAGCGTCACGTCGATGTCGGGAATGTCGGACATCCCCGGCAGCAGATAGAACTCCATGTTGGGGTTCACCATCAGCGCCGTGTTGCGATCGAGGATGCGGTTCTCGTACAGCGCGAAGCCGGTGCCCATGATGATGCCGCCGATGCACTGGCTCTCGGCGGTCAGCTTGTCGAGGATCATTCCGCAGTCCTGCAGGCAGACGATCCTCTTGACGCGCGTGACGCCCGTTTCGATGTCGACCTCGACGTCGGCGAACTGGACGCCGCTCGTGCCGACCGTCGCCAGCGTTCGATCGAACGCGCCGTCGCCGGTGACCGAGGCGGTCCCGAGCTGACGGCACGCGTCCTTCCACGACAGGCTCTTCGACGCATCGCTCTTCGACTGAATGCGTCCCCCCTTCGCGATGAGCGACGCCGGCTCGACGCCGAGGCCCGGCGCGACTTTGGCGACCAGCGCGTCGCGCGCCGCCTCGCACGCGGGGCGCACCGTCGCCGACACCGACGCGACCGTAATGCTGCCGCCGCTGCCGGGCGCGAACGGATAGTTCGTGTCGCCGATCTTCGTCTGCACCGCCTCGAGCGGCAGCCCCATCGTCTCGGCCGTGATCATCGCCACGAGCGTGCGCGTACCGGTCCCGATGTCCTGCGTCGCGATGCGCGTGACGACGCTGCCGTCGGGCATGATCTCGCACGACGCGCGCGTCCCCGCGTTGCCGGCGCCGGCCCAGCGGTTCGCCGCGCAGCCGAGGCCGCGCTTGATCGGACCCGCCGTCGCATCGCCGGTCGGGTGACGCTTGTTCCATCCGATCTTCTCCGCGCCGATCGGGAAGTACTTCCGCCACTGCTGATTCGGCTGGTCCTCGGGAAGATTGCGGAGCCGCAGCTCCAGCGGATCCATCTTCAGGCGATCCGCCAGTTCGTCGACGACGACTTCCGTGATGAAACAGCTTTGCGGATGGCCGGGCGCCCGGAAGGCGCGCTGCGGTCCCGCGTTGATGTAGACGTCGCGATGGGTTCGACGCCGGTTCGGCCAGACGTAGACCTGATACGGCAGCGGGAACCCCGCGCCGGCGCCGGCGCCGCCAGTTCCCCACGTCTCCGCGTCCCACGCAACGAATTTGCCCTGCGCATCCGCGCCCGCGCGCACCTTCGCGTACGCCGACGGACGGTTCCCGGTGACCAGGTGCTCGGTCTTGCGGTCGAGCATGATCTTGACCGGCGCGTTCGCCGCTTTCGCGAGCTTCGCGGCGATGAGGACCTGCACGTCCTGTCCGAGCTTGCTCCCGAATCCACCGCCCATGTAATCGGTAATCACGCGCACGTTGGCCTGCGGCATCTTCAGCGCGTTCGCGAGGCCTTCACGCGCCGCATTGACCCCCTGGGTCGACACCCACGCCGTCAGCTTGTCGCCGTCCCACTCGCAGAGGCCGCCGTGCGTCTCGAGGCTGGTGTGGGTCTGCACCTGCGTTTGATACAGGCCCTCGACCACGTGCTCCGCTGTCTTCAGGGCCGCCTCGACGTCCCCCTCCTGCTGGAGCGACGGCTTGGTGACGTTGCCGGGGACTTTCGCGGGCGGAGGCGCGCCGGCGGCGGGAGGTCCCGGCGGGCGCGGCTGCGCGTCGACCTCGAAGACCTGCGGCGCATCGGCCGACATCGCCTGCTCCACCGTCGCGAGGTGAGGCAGCACGTCGTAGTCCACCTTGATCCGGCGGATCGCGTCCTCCGCGGCCTCCTCGGTCGTCGCCGAGACGGCGGCGATTTCTTCTCCCTGGTAATGGGCTTGTCCGCCCGGTTCGACGCAGGGGATCGCGGCCTTCACCCCCGGCATCTTCTGCGCGTCCGAGAGATCGATGCTCTTGATGCGCGCGTGCGGGTGCGGCGATCCGAGGATCCGCCCGTACAACATGCCGGGACGGATGATGTCGTAGGTGTACTTCGCCCGGCCGGCCACTTTGTCGGGACCGTCGATGCGCTTGATCGATTTGCCGAGCAGGGCGCGGTCGCCAGGAGCGGGCCAGCTAGCCACGAGTCACCCCCTTCTTCCCGGTGTTGAGCGTGGCTTCGAGCACGCGGACGTAGGTGCCGCAGCGGCAGATGTTGCCGTCGAGCGCGCGGCGCGCCTGCTCCGGCGTCGGGTTGGGGTGCTTCTCGAGGAGCGCGGCGGCGGCGGTCACGAACCCCGGCGTGCAGAAGCCGCACATCAGGCCGTCGTGATCGTAGAACGCCTGCTGCACCGGGTGCAGCACGGTGCCCTGGGTGAGCCCGTCGACGGTGCGGATTTTCTTGCCCTGCATTTCGATCGCGAGCGTCGAGCACGCGTAGATCGTGCGCCCGTCGACGATCATGGTGCAGGCCCCGCACGACCCGCGATCGCACACGCGCTTCACCCCCGTGATGTTCAGGCGGTTGCGCAGCGCATCGAGGGGCGTGACGCGCTGCTCGACGTCGAGCCGGTGCGCCTGGCCG